>JAQUOD010000001.1 GCA_028717245.1 Candidatus Omnitrophota bacterium | reverse complement strand
ACAATATTCACAGTATGAACAAAAAGAAAAGTCCGTCCCAAAAGAAAAAGAACTACTATTAACAATAACATGAAAACCGGACATTCTTGCTTTGCTAGAAACAGGACATTTTTGCCTTGCAATAACAGTAGAAATAAAGTTTCTTGACTAATATGAAGGATTTGTGTTATTCTGTTTTCTAATTTTGAATAAGTTATAATTATAATATTGAGGAGGTAGTGAAATGGCAGGGGTTGATCTTCTCTGGTTAGCGCCGGTAGGCTCGATAACCGCGCTCTTATTTGCGGCGTATCTGGCATTTTATATCATGAAGCAGGATGAGGGCAATGACAGGATGAAAGAGATTGCCCAGGCAGTAAGGGTAGGTGCCAAGGCCTATCTTAAACGGCAATACTTAGGGGTATCGATTTTCTTTTTCGTAGTTTTTTTTATCCTCCTGGTGCTCGCTATAAATAAGTATTTGGCTATCTTTGTGCCTTTTGCCTTTTTGACCGGCGGTTTCTTTTCCGGGCTCTCCGGATTCATCGGGATGAGCATCGCTACCCAGTCTTCAAGCCGGACCAGCGCTGCGGCAATGAAGAGTTTGAATTCAGGGCTGCGCGTGGCATTCTCCAGCGGCGCAGTCATGGGCCTGACCGTAGTGGGTTTGGGGTTGTTGGATTTATCCATCTGGTATTTTTTTCTGAATGCTTATTATAGTAGTTACGCTATCCCGGCATGGTTACCGCAAGGCCTCTATCCTTACCTAAAATGGTTTTTCCAGGCGCATACTTTACCCGTCGGCACAGATAAGATTACCGCTATTACTTCTACTATGCTTTGTTTCGGTATGGGCGCCAGCTCTCAAGCACTCTTTGCCAGGGTTGGAGGCGGCATCTTTACCAAAGCAGCGGATGTGGGCGCTGACCTGGTGGGTAAAGTAGAAGCGGGAATCCCCGAAGATGATCCGCGTAATCCCGCGGTTATAGCGGACAATGTAGGCGATAATGTAGGCGATGTGGCAGGGATGGGTGCTGACCTTTATGAGTCCTACGTCGGTTCAATCGTAGCCACTTCTGCTTTAGGCGTGGCTGCGGGCTTAGGAGTGGCTGGCGTTACTGTACCTATGGTAATGGCAGCAGTGGGCGTAGTTGCTTCGATTATCGGGACGTTCTTCGTAAGGAGCCAGGAGCAGGCAAGCCAGAGAGTTTTATTAGCGGCTTTAAGAAAAGGCGTATTTGCCAGTTCCATATTAGTGGCAATTATATCTTATTTTTTGGTGAAGTATACCTTAGGATGCCAGCATCTGGGGATCTATTGGTCGGTCCTATCCGGATTGGTTGCGGGCGTATTGATCGGGCTCTCTACGGAGTATTTTACCTCCAGCCATTTTAAACCTACGCAATCAATCGCTGATGCTGCCTTGACCGGGCCGGCAACCGTAATTATCGGCGGTATCTCCGTAGGCATGATGTCAACTGCTATACCGGTTATCGTGGTAGGGATTGCTATATTGACCAGCTATTTCTTATCCGGAGGCGCGGCAAATTTTAATTCCGGGCTCTACGGCGTGGCTATCTCTGCGGTGGGTATGCTTTCTACGTTAGGTATAACCCTGGCTACTGATGCCTATGGGCCGGTAGCGGATAATGCCGGCGGTAACGCCCAGATGGCTAATCTGGACCCGCAAGTAAGAAAAAGGACGGATGCTTTGGATGCCTTAGGTAATACTACCGCTGCGACAGGAAAAGGATTTGCCATTGGCTCAGCCGCCTTAACCGCCTTAGCTTTAATTGCCGCTTATCGCGACCAGATAGCCCTATACGGTAAAGAGATGAACTTGAGCATGATGAACCCCAATATCCTGGTAGGCTTATTTCTTGGAGGGATGCTGCCGTTTTTATTCTGTTCTATGACTATGCGCGCGGTAGGCAGGGCAGCGGGTAAAATCGTAGTAGAGGTGCGCAGGCAATTCAAGGAGATAACCGGCCTGATGGAAGGTAAAGCTAAGCCGGATTATGCGCGTTGCGTGGATATAGCTACTGCAGCCGCGCAGAAAGAGATGATCATACCCTCGCTTATGGCCATAATTGTTCCTATTGCCGTGGGGCTTTTTGTGGGCATTGAAGCAGAAGTAGGGCTTTTGACCGGCGCGACCGTATCCGGTTTTGTCCTGGCAATAATGATGGCTAATTCCGGAGGCGCCTGGGATAATGCCAAGAAATATATAGAAGAAGGCCATCACGGCGGAAAAGGCTCTCTGGCGCATAAGGCAGGGGTTGTCGGCGATACCGTTGGCGACCCTTTTAAGGATACTTCCGGCCCCAGCCTGAATATCCTGATTAAACTTATGTCTATGGTCTCTATTGTTTTTGCTTCCTTTATTATCTCCCATACCCTCTTCAAATAAATTTTTGCACCAGGTGCGAAACTAATCGGGCACCTGGTGCAAACTTAAGATTGTACCTGTCCCCCCCCAAGTTCTAATTACTAAAAAAGATTGATAAAGGGGAATATTTAGTGGTATAATTTTACCACTATGGATGATCTAGAGTTTGTCCAAAAGTGTGCCAAAGGGGACAAACGCGCCTGGGATGAATTCATAGATAAGTATTCCCGCCTGATATATAACTATATACACAGCGTTTTAAAAATCCAGGGTTCTAGCTTTACGCAGGAAAACCTTAACGATATCTTTCAGGAAATAATCCTCTCCTTAGTCAAAGATAATTTTAGAAAATTAAGCAGTTTTAAAGCCAGAAATGGCGCAAGCCTCGCCAGCTGGTTAAGACAAGTTACGGTTAATTTTACCATTAGTTACACGCGCCGGCTTAAGTCAGTTATCTCTATTGATGAGGAAGACGATAAGGGCTTTAGCCTTACAGAGATACTTTCTTCTAATTCTCCGTCTGCAGCTGATACCTACAATCAACAGGAGAGGCTGGTGCACCTTAAAGACTGCATTGATAAACTGGAGAATAATGATAAATATTTCTTGGAGCTACATATCCATAGGGGGTTAAACCTCGAAGAACTAAGGGCCTATTTTAAAGTCTCTCGCGGGGCCATAGATATGCGTAAGTCGCGGATTTTAGAACGGTTAAGAGAGTGTTTTAGAGACAAAGGTTTTATGTTAGATTGCTGAAGTATTTGCGTCTATTATAGCAGGAGAGGGTTTAAAAATGGCAGATCGATTAGAGAGATTAATTAAGGCAGTTTATAAGAGATGGAGATCCGGTCACGTCAGGGTTCATGACACGCATCCTGATGAGGAGGCTTGGGCCTGTTTTCTGGAAGGAAGGCTAGGCCAGCAAGAAAGCCGGGATTTAGAAGAACATTTGCTCAGTTGCGATATCTGTGCCGAGGCCTTTGCTATTCAGCTGAGGCTAGGGCCCGAGCAGGGTAAAAACGTGCCTAAAGAATTGTTGGAACGTATGAAAAATTTAGTTATCGGGCAAGGTAAGGCCCCTATTTTAGAGATTTGTATTGCCTTTAAAGAAAAGGCGTTAGAGATAATCCATACTACCGGAGATATACTGGTGGGCCAGGAATTTGTGCCTGCGCCCGTATTGCGCAGCCGTCAGATAAAAGATTTTAAAGACGAAGTGACCATATTAAAGGATTTTAAGAATATTAGGGTAGAGTTAAAATTAGAAAGGAAGGTGGGTGAGGTTTTTGATTTGAGCGTTTTTGTAAAAGATAAGCAAACCCATCGCGTCATAAAAGATTTAAGGGTTACCCTCTTCAAAGAAGATCTGGAACTAGAGTCCTACCTTAGCGATTCCGAAAAGGTGATTTTCGAGCATGTATTAGCGGGCAAATATACCATTGAGATATCTAATCCCGAAAGCAAAATCGCCTCCGTATTATTGGATATAAAAAAATAATAACAGATGGAAGAATCGAATGCCCTGGTTTTAGAGATATCGCGGCAAGAAGAGACGCTGGCGATGAGCATTTTTGAACAAAAAGAGCTTGCCTCGACCTTAAGGCATTATAGCCAGCTAGCCGTATCCTTTCCCGAAATAGATAAATTATGCCAGGAAATGATAGCTATATTGAATAAAGCTACCCCAGGAGGTATTTTAGAGTCCGATGCCCTGCAAAACCTTAGGAAAATAGGCCAGCTACTCTGGGACCAGTTGCTTACGAGGATAGTTAAAGACAGATTAAAGTCCACGATCATTAAGGATTTAATCCTTTCCATAGATGAAAAATTAGTCCATATTCCCTGGGAACTCTTATACGACGCAGAAAATTTCCTGTGCCTCAAATTTAATTTAGGCAGGTTAATCCGGACCAAGGATGAAATACGCCTGCCGCAATACCGAAGCCACATGGGTACTCCCAGGATGTTGATACTGGCTAACCCTACCAATGACCTAAGGTCCGCGTATCTAGAGGGCGTGTATATCAAAAATCAGTTTGACCGCAGAAGAAACGAGATTAGCATCAATTTTAAATCTACCTCTATCGATACGCTCTATGTAAAGAAAAATCTGCGCGATTATGATATCGTGCATTTTGCCGGACACTGCGAATATGATACGGATAACCAGAAAAATATGGGATGGTTGTTAAACGACGGGAAGTTTACGCCTTCGGATATCCTTAAGCTGGCGCAGAGTTCGCCTTTGCCGAGTCTGATTTTTTCCAATGCCTGCCATTCTGCAAGGGCCGCATCCGGTTTAACGGATGCAGATTATCAAGAGAAAAATTACAGCTTGGCCTCGGCATTTTTATTTTCCGGCGTGCGGCATTATATCGGCACCACGCGCAAGATCGAAGACCCCGTAAGCCTGATATTTGCCAAGGAATTCTATACCCAGTTAATTAGGGGCTCCTGCGTAGGAGAATGCGTGCGCCTGGGGCGCCTAAAATTAATCAAAGAATATGGCATTGCCGGCGTATCCTGGATGAGTTATCTTCTCTACGGAAATCCCAGCTTTATATTATTTAAACCTAAGCATAAACCGCAGGCGCTAAAGTTTAAAAGAAAGGCCTCTTTATATAAAAAACCGGCTTTAGCGATTGCCTCAGTAGCCCTTATAGTATCTCTTTGCATACCTTTATATGCCTGGCTGCCGACCATAAATCCCAATACTTACCTTTCTTTTGCTAAATCGCATAAATTGTATCTTAAAGGCGATAACCAGAAAGTTATTTTACTCTGCGGACAAATCATTGAAAAGGAGCCACTTTTTCTGCAGGCTTATCCTCTTTTAGCAGATACTTATCAGAGGCAAGGCGATAGGGAGAAGGCGCTTAAATATTATTTTGATTATGCCCTTTATAGTGAAAAGAAGAATAATAAAAAACATCTCTCTTGTGCTTATATCGGGATCGGCTGGATTTATCACCTGCAGGGAGAATATTCTAAGGCGTTTGATTTCTATAATAAAGCTATCCGCCTAAGCAGCGAAGGCGGGGACAAGCTGAATGAAGCAATCGCCCTTAGGAAACTGGCGGTCTGGTACATCGATAAGGAGGATAATGATAAGGCCCTGGAATTATTAATGAAGAGTTCGGAAATCAACCGGGAGAGGAAATATCTGTATGAGCATAGGTATAATTTAGCCTGCGATTATTTCGATATAGGGCTGGTTTTTACTAATAAGGATGATTTTGCCGCAGCCAGGGATTTTTATCATAAGGGCCTGAAGCTATTCGAAAAATTAAAATTAAAAGGAGAGCTGAGCGATTATTATTTTAACCTGGGTGAGATATATGCCTTTGAGAAACAATACCAAAAGGCCATAGCTTATTACTTTAAAGGGTTAGCAATTGATCAGAGGCAGCAGAATAAACCCAATATCGCCGGTGATTATGGCATGATCGGCGAATTATATATGGAGATGGATAATTTTGCTGATGCCGAAAGGTTTCTTAAGCAATCGGTTTTAGCCGGCAAAGAAATAAACGCGCGCCCGGAACTTGCTTCTGCTTTTTACAGCCTGGGGGTTTTATACGAAAAAAGGGGCCGGAGGAATAAAGCCAAAGACTATCTCCGGCAGGCCCAGGAGATTTATGGGCAGATGGGTACGCCTGAATACCAGGAAATAAAGGAGAAACTCTCGGAATTCGATAATCCCAGCACCAACTAGGCCCGCCGTTAAAAAAATCCTGTTAGATTTACTGCCTTCCTGCGTCTATTAATATAAAAGGAGGGCAAAATGAAAAAATATATTGTAATTCTGGCAGCTGCAGGTTTATTTATTTTAGGCCTTAGGACAAGATCCCTAGCTGATGAGTTCATCTGGCAGAACATAAGCAGGGAAATCCTGGATTTAAGGTGTGTTTTAATCGATTCGAAAAATCCGCGCATTATCTATATCGGTTCTGATAAGGGGATATTTAAGACAGAGGATGCAGGAGAGAGTTGGAGGAATATCTTTTTGGCAAAAGGCCAAAACAAGGCAGTAAATTTCCTTTTATTTGATCATCAGAACAGAAATTATCTATATGCGGCAACCGGCAACGGCCTTTTCTATAGCCATAATCAAGGCCAGGGCTGGAGGAGGATTTTTCAGGGTAAGAACTATTTAGAAAGTGACTGCACAAGCATCGCGGTTTTATCCGAGGCCATTTACTTAGGCACCAGGTCCGGGTTTTTCGTGAGTAAAGATAAGGGCCGCAGTTGGCAAAGGGCATCAGGCACATTAGCTAACAGTAATATTCTCGCTATTGCCGTTCATCCCAAAAAATCGGGCTATATTTCTCTGGCTTGTGTAGACGGGGTTTTCCAGACGCAAGATGGAGGCCAATCCTGGGAGAGGGTTTTTGTAGCTAAGCCCGTAGAAAATGGAGATAGCGATAACGGGCAAGAGAAGGGGGATCGGGATGAAGAGCAGCGTTTTTCGCAAGTAAGCCATATAAGTTGCGACCTTAATAACTTAAATTATCTTTATCTGGCTACCGCAAAAGGCCTTTATAAGAGCCAGGATAAAGGTAAGAGTTGGGATGCAGTTTCTAACTACGGCCTGTTGAGCCAAGGTATAAAATTTTTATTAGTTTCCGATAGATCCGACATCTACGCGCTTACCAAATCCGGTATATTTAAATATAGCATGGGGCGTTGGCAGGAATTATCGTTTAGCCTGCCAGCAGATGATATCAGGTTTCTGGTTTTAGATAACCTGAATAATCTTTATGCGGCTTGTGATAAAGGATTATTTAAGGCAAATTTAACAGGTTTTAGTAACAATGGGGGTGGCAATACCTTTTTCCTGTATTGCCAGGGCGAACCTAAGATTAATGAAGTGCAGCAGGCGGCAATTAAGTATGCTGAAGTAGAACCTCAGAAGATTATGCGTTGGAGAAAACAGGCAGCCAAGAGAGCGTTTCTGCCTCAAGTGAACATAGGCCTGGATAGGAATATTACTGACCTCTGGCATTGGGAGACAGGTTCCAGCACCAAGACCGAAGACGATATACTGCGTAAGGGCAACGATGGCATAGGTTGGGATGTGACTTTAAGCTGGGATTTAGGCGAACTCATCTGGAACGACGACCAGACCTCCATTGATGTGCGTTCGCGGTTAATGGTAGAGTTACGCGATGAGATCTTAGATGAGGTGACCAAATTATATTTTGAGCGTATCCGCACTAAGGCGGAGATGGATAATCTTAGTATAGAAGACAGGAAGAAAAGGTTTGAGAAGGAGTTAAAACTGCAGGAACTCACCGCCTCCATAGATGCCTTAACCGGTGGCTATTTCTCCCGCCAAATTCATGAGAGTCAAGGAACTTGAGAGGTAGTGGGTCCTGTCTTGGGTATTTTCTCCAGCACCGCTCTCCGCCTACGGCGGATCGCTTGGAGTTTGTGCTCACTCTCACTGATATTTGTGGTAGCGGGTGAACCCTGGCCGTTCGCACAAACTACATGCTGTCGAAAACACCCAAGCCACCCACTAAATGCTAACGTTCGCTCGAAAACTGCCAGATTCATTTGTAAATTAGCATATTTATCTTTAGCGGGTAACGAGGCATGTTTTTCAGCAGCATCTTGAAAGTTCGAGCGGGCAAGGTTCGTTTCGCCCCTGCTTAGTATCGAGAGCGAGAAGTTTCACGAAGCGAGAAATTCACGCTGGGAATTTCGAGCGATGCTGCGAGAACAAGCCAAGACAGGACCCGTTAAACTGCTATATATATCTACGGATTTTAGCGGAAGCCTAAAATCTCTTGCATTCTCCCACTGTTTGTGATATTTTATAAATTCATTCCGTCTATTTAATAATTTTATTACCAGATGGCCTTATTACATTTAACCGATACTAATTTTAAGAAGGAAGTTTTGGAAGCGGACCTGACGGTTTTGGTGGATTTTTGGGCCACCTGGTGCGGGCCCTGCAAGATGATCGCGCCTTTTATCGAGGAACTGGCCAAGGAATACGGCCACAGGATAAAAATCGGCAAAATCAATATAGATGAAAACCCCAAAACTCCCACCCATTATGGAGTAATGTCCATACCTACACTGATGTTTTTTAAACAAGGCCGCGTCATGGACCAGGCTGTCGGCGCTTTGAGTAAGGCTGAATTAAAAAAGAGGATAGAAGAGAACCTTCTTTAGGGCCCTAGGATGAAGAAGATATTTATCGCCGCTACAAAACAGAATGACGGCAAGACTACCGTCGCCTTGGGGTTGATATCCAACTTACAGAAGCATTTTAAGAAAATAGGATTTATTAAACCGGTAGGCCAGAGGTATTTGGAGGAAGACGGCTTAAAGGTGGACGAGGATTCTATATTGATTGAGGAATCCTTGAAGTTATACGGGATAAAGGCTAAGTTGAAAGATATGAGTCCGGTAGCCGTAGAAAAGGGTTTTACCGAAAAATATATTGCCAACCCTGAACGGAAAAACATTACCAGGCAAATTAAATATGCCTTTAAGCGCGTTTCTAAAAAAGAAGACCTGGTAGTTATCGAAGGTACCGGCCATGCCGGAGTAGGTTCGGTCTTTGACCATTCCAATGCCGTAGTGGCAAAATTACTCGGTTCAAAAGTCATTATGATTTCTTCCGGAGGCATCGGCAGGCCCATTGACGAAATTATTTTGAATAAGGCGCTCTTTGACCGGGAGGGCGTAAAACTTTTAGGTGTAATTGTCAATAAGGTTATACCGGAAAAATTCGGCAAGATAAATAATTTAATCAGAAAGGGCTTACGCCGCAAGGGAATCAAGGTATTAGGCGTCGTACCCTACAACCCCGTGCTTTCCTGTCCTACTGTCAGGCAGCTGTTGGAAGAGACGGAATATGAATTATTATTTGAATGCGCTGATACGGCGTTAGATAACCATGTCTCCAAGGTGGTAATCGGGGCAATGCAGGTAAAAGATGCCGTAAAATATATTACCGGACACAGCCTGATGATTACTCCCGGAGACCGGGAGGACATGATTAAGCTTGCCCTGGAACTTTCAGGTAAAGGCTGTAAGATTGCCGGGATAGTCCTGACCGGAGATTTGATGCCATCTGATGAGGTTATAGAACAGACAAAGGCAGCCTCTATACCCGTATTATTAGCCAGGTCAGATACCTATGCCGCAGCTGCAATAGTGCATGACCTGACCGTAAAGATCAGGCCGGCTGACAGGGAGAAAATAGAGATAGTAAAAAAAATAATTCATGATTATGTGGACCTGGACATGATTACAAAGGGGTTATAATATGGATATTATTAATAAAATCAGGGCGCGCGCAAAACTAAAAATAAAAACTATCGCCTTGCCCGAAATCGAAGACAAGCGGGTCAAGGAAGCAGCAGGAATTATAGAAAAAGAAGGTTTTGCTAAGGTTTTATTATTCGGCAGGGGGATGTTGGATAAGGCCAGGCAGGATGAATACGCAAAAAGTTATTACGAATTGCGTAAAATAAAAGGAATCAGCTTAGAAGAGGCGAAAAAAACTTTAGAGGACCCTCTTTATTATGCCGCAATGATGGCGCATAACGGAGAAATCGACGGTTTTGTGGCCGGGGCAAGCCATACTACCCCGGATGTGGCCAGGGCTGCGATACACTGCCTGGGGGTAGAAAAAGAGATAAATATCGCCTCCAGCTGTTTTTTGATGGTTGTTCCGGATTCTCCTTACGGGGAAGCAGGGGCATTTGTTTTTGCGGACTGCGGTATTGTCCCTGACCCTAATTCCAGGCAGTTAGCCTCTATTGCCATTGCCAATGCCGGTTTAGCACAACAGGTGCTGGGTGTTACTCCAAAAGTGGCGTTTTTGAGTTATTCCACTAAAGGGTCTGCGAAGGGCAGGGTTATAGATAAGACACTGGATGCATTAGCCCTGGCGAAGAAAATGCGGCCAGACCTTCTTATTGACGGAGAATTACAGGTAGACGCTGCCATTGTCCCGGAAGTAGCAGAGATCAAATACCCTGACAGCCTGCTTAAGGGCCGGGCAAATGTTTTGATCTTTCCTAATTTAGAGGCGGGGAATATCGGTTATAAACTGGTAGAGAGGCTGGCTAAGGCCCGCGCAATAGGGCCGTTAATCGTGGGTTTGAATAAGCCCTGCAGTGATTTATCGCGCGGTTGTTCTGCCGAGGATATTGTAGATTGTGTAGCAGTGACTGCAATCAGGGCACAATAAAATATGAATATATTAGTTATAAACTGCGGCAGTTCTTCCATAAAATATAAGCTGTTTGATATGCCTACCGAAAAGAATTCAACGCACGGCATAATTGAGCATATCGGTGAAAAAGGCTCTAAAATAGAAGACCATTATACGGGCCTGAAGATGGTTTTAGGAAAGGTCAGGCACGTGGACCTAGTGGGGCATCGTGTGGTGCACGGAGCAGAAAAATTTAAAAAACCAATATTAATCAATGCCGCGGTAATCAAAGAGATAAAGGAGTGTTGTGAATTAGCACCTTTACACAACCCTGCCAATTTAGCCGGTATCCTGGCCTGTAAGAAATTATTACCGGGTATAAGACAGGTCGCCGTTTTTGATACTGCCTTTCATCAGACGTTACCCGACTACGCTTACATCTACGGCCTGCCTTATGAATATTATAAAAGATTCGGTATCAGAAAATACGGTTTTCATGGCACCAGCCACCAATACGTAGCCCATGAAGCAGCCAGGCGTTTAAAAAAACCGATTGCGCGATTAAAGATGATTACCTGTCATTTAGGCAATGGCTGCAGTATTACGGCAATAGACAGGGGTAGATCCATTGATACCAGTATGGGTTTTACTCCTTTAGAAGGTTTAATCATGGGTACGCGCTGCGGAGATATTGATCCGGCCCTGGTCACCTATATCATGCACAAAGAAAAATTTAATATCTCTCAGGCGGAGGATCTTCTCAATAAAGCCAGCGGCCTCAAAGGCATCTCCGGTATAAGCAATGATATGAGAATATTGGAAGAGAGGGCAAAAAAACAAAATAAACGCGCCAGGCTGGCCGTTGATATTTTTATCTACCGGATCAAAAAATATATCGGGGCCTACACCGCTATTATGTCCGGCTGCGATGCCCTGGTGTTTACGGGAGGTATCGGCGAAAATCAGAAAAGGATCAGGGGAGAAATTTCCCGGGGTTTATTCTCGTATCTTAAGAAGAAACCAAAGATCCTGGTTATTCCTACCAACGAAGAGCTCTTTATTGCCCGGCAGGCCTATCGGCTGATAAAAAGTTAATAGAGTGAAAAGAACCTTATTAGCTTTATTATTAGTTGTGAATTATGGATTGTTAGCAATGGGTTATGCCCAAGAGAGGGCGGTAGATATGAAAAAAGTAGTAATGATTATCCCTTCAACTGAGTTTAGAGACGAGGAACTCATAGAGACTAAAAATATCCTGGAAAGAAACGGCATAGAGGTTAAAGTTGCTTCTACGACCATTAACCAGATAGAAGGCATGTTGGGCGCAAAAGCCCGGCCTGATATTTTGCTTACCGACATAAAGATAGGGGATTTTTCCGCGATAATATTCGTAGGCGGCTCAGGCGCCATTCAATACTACGATGACCCGTTGGCGCACAAATTAGCCCAGGAGGCGCTTACCCAGAATAAAATTGTAGCTGCGATTTGCATTGCCCCGGTTACTTTAGCCAGGGCAGGCATTTTAAAAGGCAGGCGCGCTACGGTTTTTTCTTCCGAGGCAGGCGAGCTTAAATCAAAAGGCGCAAATTATACCGCAAGGGCAGTAGAAAAAGACGGAAATATTATTACCGCTTCTGGACCCACTGCGGTAGCTGAATTCGCGCAGGAATTAGTTAAGGCATTAAAATAAAGAAGAAATGAGGAGAGAAATATGTTACGGACACTCTTAAAATCAAAGATACACCGTGCGCATGTTACAGAAGCAAATCTTTATTATGAAGGCAGCATCACTATCGATGAAAGGCTGATGCAGGCAACAGATATTATTGAGGGCGAAAAGGTGGAAGTGCTGAATCTGAATAACGGCCAGCGCCTGGAGACCTACGCTATCAAAGGCAAGGGGGATTCCGGCGTTATCTGTCTTAACGGCCCGGCCGCGCGGGGCTCATGCGTAGGCGATGAGGTCGTCATTGTCTCTTACGCCATAGTTGACGATAAGGATGCCAAGGCTATCAAACCAAAGATAATTACCGTTAATGAAAGAAACCGCATTAGAGATTAGGTTGTTGGGTGAACCCGGATTAAGGAAAAAGTCCTGTCTGGTAAAGAAAATAACGCCTAGCCATAGCGATATATTAAGCCGCATGGTTCAGTTAATGTATGCTAATTCAGGCGTAGGCCTGGCAGCGCCCCAGGTAGGCATTAACGAAGCGATAATTGTCGTGGATATCGGCAGCGGCCTCTATAAATTGATTAATCCCAGAATCGTGAAAAAAGAGGGCCAGCAGATTACGGAAGAGGGTTGTCTGAGTATTCCCGGTGTTTGTATAAAGGTTAAGCGCGCTAAAAAAGTTTTACTCCAGGCGCAGGATGAATCCGCCAAGGATGTGAGCATAGAAGCAGAAGACTTATTGGCCTGTGTTTTTCAGCATGAGATAGACCATTTAAAAGGCAAGCTTATTGTCGATTACGCCTCGTTACTTGATAAGTTAAAGATAAAGAGGAAATTAGCGCAAATCAAAAAGAGGTCAAAAGATGAAGGATTGCCCGAATCAAAAAAGGAATCTCGCTAATTGCAATTGTAGTTATGATCCTTGCTCCAGGAAAGGGGTCTGTTGCGAATGCGTTCTTTATCATCGTAAGAACAGCCAGATACCTGCCTGTTTTTTCCCCGCCGATATAGAAAAAACTTATGACCGCTCCATCGCCAATTTTATCAGAACAAATAAATGAACCCTGCTCTTCCTAAAATAAACGAATTAAATATATCAAGGAAGAGCGGGGTGAAAAACAGATTGCCTGCGTGGTTTAGACAGGATATACCGGATGCCGAAGCCAAAGCTGGCATGCGTTTGTTTTCCGGGCTTAATGTGCATACCGTATGTCAGGAAGCCAGATGCCCTAACCTTAGCCGTTGTTTTAAGAACCTGGAATTTACTTTTATGATTTTAGGGGATACCTGCACCAGGGATTGCAGGTTCTGCGCCGTAACAAAAACCAGCAAAAAAACTTTACCGATTGACCAAAACGAACCAGGGAAGGTCGGCCGGATAATTAAATTATTGGATTTAAGTTATGTGGTGATTACTTCGGTTACCAGGGATGACTTAAACGATGGCGGCGCGGGAGAGTTTGCCAGGACAATAGGATTAATCCGCCGGATAAATAAAAATACCAAGATAGAGGCGTTGATTCCGGATTTCTCAGGGCATTTTGACAGCCTCAAAACTGTGATTATGTCTAAGCCCGCTGTCTTGGCGCATAATCTGGAGACCATCTCCAGGTTGTACCCGCAATTAAGGCCGCAGGCAGGTTATCTGCGTTCTTTAGAATTACTGGCCAGAATAAAGAGTGTAAATCGTGCCTTAATCACCAAGTCCTCGTTGATGCTGGGTTTAGGCGAGACTGAAGAAGAAATTATAGAGGCTATGGCGGACTTAAGATATTGCCAATGCGATATTCTGACGCTGGGCCAGTACCTGGCGCCTTCTAAAGAACACTATCCTGTCCAGGAATTCATTAATATTGAGCAATTCAGGCGTTATAAAGAGGTCGGCCTTGATTTAGGATTTAAGGCAGTATTATCCGGGCCGAAAGTACGCAGTTCTTATCAGGCAGGGAAGATTTATAACGAACTAGCATTATTACACAATAATGGCCAATTACCAATTTCCAATGTCAAATAAATTACCAATGACCGATTTTACAATTGGTAATTGAATAATTGGAAATTAATTGGGATTTGGCAATTGGCTAATTGGAAATTGAATTATGTATGATTTGATTATTATCGGAGGCGGGCCTGCAGGATTGACTTGCGCCCTGTATGCAGGCAGGTTCCGTATGAAGACCCTGCTTTTGGAGAAGATGAGTTTAGGAGGGCAAGTTATTTTGACTCCTACTATTGAAAATTTTCCCGGTTTCTCCGGGGGGGTGATTACCGACAAGCTTATTTCTTCAATGCAGAAACAAGTTGAAGAATTAGATGTGGAAATAAAAATCGACGAAGCGCAGAAAATAATTTTTGGCCCCGAATCTAAAATATCCGGTAGAGAGGAGGAATATCGGGCCAAGACAGTGGTTATTGCCAGCGGAGCTAAACCTAAGCGCCTGGGTGTAGCAGGTGAAGAAAGGCTTACCGGACGGGGCGTTTCTTATTGCGGTACCTGCGACGGGCCATTATTCAGAGATAAAGATATCATAGTCGTCGGAGGGGGAGACAGGGCTATAGAAGATGCGCTTTTTTTAAGCAGCTATGCCAAAAAAGTTAATGTTATTCATCGCCGCCAGGCCCTGCGGGCATCAAAAATATTAGAAGAGAAGGCGCGGCAGAATCCTAAGATAAATTTTATTTTGGATACCGTTATAGAAGAAATCAAAGGCAAGGATAAGGCAGAGTCAGTGAAGCTTAAAGATGTTAAAACAGGTTCTACGAGCGAACTTTCTACGCAGGGGGTATTCATATTCGTGGGCATAGAGCCGAATACTATTTTCCTAAAAAATCAATTGAATATGGACGAAGCCGGCTTTATAATGACTGACCAGGACATGAAGGCTTCTTGTGAGGGCGTATTTGCCTGCGGAGACTGCCGTAAAAAAGGTTTATATCAGGTCATTACCGCCTGCGCAGAAGGCGCGCAAGCCGCTGATTCCGCGCATAAATACCTATTAAATAAATGATTAAATTCCCCACCCGTAATAAAAAATTGGTTAAGTGGGTCAATAAAATGGCCAAACTCTGTCAGCCGGATGAGATAGCCTGGATAGACGGTTCAGAGGCCCAGAGAAAGAAAATAGAAGAAGAAGCCATTGCCCAGGGGGAGATTATTCCTTTAAATCAGGATAAACTCCCGGGTTGTTTTCTGCACCGCACCAGTACTGATGACGTAGCGCGTACAGAACACCTTACCTTTATCTGCACAAAGAGAAAACGCGACGCCGGAGTAACAAATAACTGGATGTCTCCCGGGGTAGCTTATAGAAAAGCGAAAGTAATTTTTCAGGGTGCGATGAAAGGAAGGACGATGTATGTTATTCCTTTCTCCATGGGGCCGGTGGGCTCTACCTTTAGCAAGATCGGCATAGAATTAACCGATTCGCGCTACGTAGTGCTGAATATGTTAATCATGACCCGCGCCGGAGAAGCAGTCCTTAAGCAGCTGGATAAGGATATTGAGTTTACCAAATGCCTTCACTCCAAGGCCCAGTTGGATATAAATAAGAGATTGATATTGCACTTCCCCCAGGATAATACTATCTGGAGCGTGGGTTCCGGATATGGCGGGAATGTACTGCTGGGTAAAAAATGCCTTTCATTACGTATCGCCAGTTTTCTGGCCAGAAAAGAAAAATGGTTTGCCGAGCATATGTTGATTATGGGTATTGAAGAGCCTAGCGGCCATGTCGAATATATTGCCGCAGCATTCCCCAGCGCTTGCGGTAAAACAAACCTGGCGATGCTCGTTCCCCCTGAAGGCCTGAAGAAAAAAGGTTACCGTATTTGGACAGTAGGCGATGATATTGCCTGGATGCGCATTGATTCTGACGGCTCGCTCTGGGCAGTTAATCCGGAGACGGGTTTTTTTGGGGTTGCCTTGGGGACGAATTCTAAAACCAACCCTAATATGGTTGAGACTATCAAGAAAGATACTATTTATACCAATGTTCTTTTAAAACCAGACGGCACAGTATGGTGGGAGGGGGCTGACGGTGAAGTTCCTTCCGGAGGCATTGACTGGCAGGGTAGGGCCTGGAAACCGGGTATAGTTGATGCTCATGGGAAAGTTGTTTTAGGCGCACATCCTAATAGCCGTTTTACTACCCCCATTACTAATTGCCCTACTGCTTCATTCAGGATAGAGCAACATCATGGCGTACCTATTTCCGCTATTATTTTTGGCGGGCGCCGGGCGCATCTTGCGCCTTTAGTCCAGGAATCATTTAGCTGGCAGCACGGCGTATTTTTAGGAGCGGCTATGGCCTCTGAATTGACTGCTGCGCAAGTCGGAAAGATCGGCCAGGTACGCCGCGACCCCATGGCTATGCTGCCTTTCTGCGGTTATAATATGGCGGATTATTTCCGGCATTGGTTAGAAATGGGCAGGCGCATGGTTAAGCCCCCTAAAATTTTCCATGTAAACTGGTTCAGGGTCGATGCGGAAAATAAATTCCTCTGGCCGGGTTTTGGAGAGAACTTAAGAATTTTAGAATGGATATTAGACCGTTGCAACAATAAGGTAGAGGCAGTAAAAACGCCTATCGGCTATATCCCCAGCAATTCTGATATAGATATGACCGGCCTGCAATTATCCGCCGGGGCCATGGAGAAACTCCTGGCGATAGATAAACAGGCCTGGCTTGAGGAATTAAAAGGCATCAAGGCGTTCTTTAAACAATTCAAAAGAAGCCTGCCGCAGGAATTGTGGCAGGAATATGAGGCCTTACGCATACGCCTGGGATCCCATGACTAGAGACATTTTATTGACTACTGATTTTAAAGACCTGAAACTTTACAAGCGCGGCAAAGTAAGGGACGTTTATGATTTAGGCGATAAATTGCTGGTTGTTTCCACGGATAGGATCTCTTGTTTTGATGTGGTTTTACCTTCCGGCATACCCTGTAAGGGCCAGGTCTTAACCGGCTTATCCTGTTTCTGGTTTGATTTTATCCGGGAAATTATTCCGCATCACTTTATCACTTCAGATATAAACCGGTATCCTAAAGAGTTACAGAAATATAAGGGCAAACTCCCCGGCCGCTCGATGTTGGTGGTAAAAACAAAACCCCTGCCTGTAGAGTGTGTGGTCAGGGGTTATCTCTCGGGTTCAGGCTGGAAAGAGTACCAGCGGAGCGGGTCAGTATGCGGGATAAAGTTGCCTGTGGACTTGCGTGAATCGGATAAGCTGCCGGAGGTTATCTTCACCCCTTCTACCAAAGCAGACACGGGCCACGATATGAATATTACCCAAAAAGAAGTGGCAAGCGCAATAGGCGGGGATATTGCCGATAAATTAAAAAGGATAAGCATAGCTATTTATAAAAAAGCCAGCGATTATGCGCTTAATAAGGGGATTATTATCGCGGATACAAAATTCGAATTCGGTATAGAGGAAGATAAGCTTATTTTAATCGATGAAGCGCTCACCCCGGATTCTTCGCGTTTCTGGCCCTCGGACCAGTATCAGCCGGGTAAGCCTCAGCATAGTTTTGATAAGCAGTTTGTGCGGGATTATCTGGAGAGTTTAGATTGGGACAAGACTCCGCCTGCGCCAAAACTGCCCCCGGAGATTATTGAGAAGACGAGCCAAAAATACCTTGAGGCATATAAGAGATTGACCGGCAAAGAACTTTAAGGAAAAATAAATGAAAATACTAAAACAAATTTTGCCTGTATTCTTGAGAGTCGGTATCAGCATTGTCTTGCTGATTTTTTTATTCAGGCACGTAGATGCCAAGGCCTTATGGAAAGTAGTCAGCAATGCCGATATAGGCCTTGTGCTCCTTGCGGCGTTTATTTATTTTTCTCTATATATCCTGGCTCTCTTTCGCTGGGAGATGCTGCTTAAGGGCGCTAAAGTTTACCTACCCTTAAAAAGGGTAATTATATCTTTTGCCGGAGGGAATTTTTTTAATATTTTTCTGCCCTCCAGCATCGGGGGGGACCTTATCCGCAGTATTGATCTGGCTACGCATACAAAAAGGCCCCGGGAAGTTGTGACTACGGTATTATTAGACAGGTTAAGCGGTTATATAGGTTTGGTAACAGTAACATTATTGGCTCTGGTTTTTGGCTGGGGATTAGTGGAGGAAAAAAGCGTCTTCTGGTCTGTGGCTGTCATCACCGGCGTATTGGTGGTGGCATTATTAATATTATTTAATAGTTTCCTGTATTCTAAGATAAATCAAATCCTGCATTCGCCTACTGCCGGCAGGATGAGAGAGGCCATCAAAAACCTGCACCAGGAGATCCATATTTTCAGGCACCGGAAAAATATAATCGTAAATAACCTTATTTTATCTATCCTTATACAGTCTATTACTCCCCTCACTTTTTATATCATTGCCCTTTCCCTGGGGGTTAAGATAAATATCGCCTACTTTTTTGTCTATATCCCTATTATAGGAGCCATTACGCTCTTGCCCATTTCTATAGGCGGCCTGGGCTTACGGGATGCTACGACTATATACTTTTTTTCCAAGGCAGGCATGAGCAAGGATCTGGCTTTTGCCATGTCCCTGATAAACTTTTCCTTTATCCTGGTATATGCCCTTATAGGAGGACTCATTTATGTCCTTAACATACATCATAGACGGATGCAATATCACAAGCCACAGCAAGTTCACCCCTGCCCATAAAAAGATAAAAGACCCCAGAGAGGCGCTTTTGGAATTAATTAAGGCCAAAAAATTATGCGGTAGCCCTAACAATAAGATTACCGTAGTCTTTGACGGCTACGCGGGTTCATCCGGACAGGAATTGAATGGTTCCGATATCCGCGTTGTTTTTTCCTGTAAAGAATCGGCAGATAGCAGGATTAAGAAGATGGTTGAAGTACACAGTAACCCTAAGAACGTCGTGGTAGTTTCCGATGATAAAGAGATAAAATTTTTTATCAGGGCGCTGGGGGCGCGGCCGATTAGCGTTGAAGAATTTATCTGCCCGAAGGATAAATCGCAGGCCCGGCAGAAGGATCTGCTCAAGACCGAATTAACCTATACCCAGATGGATGCGATAAACCAGGAATTAAAAAAGATATGGTTAAAAGATTAGATAAACCAAGCCAGGGGGACTTTATAAAATTTTTAGGCACTGCCGGGGCGCGCTTTGTAATGATCAGGCAGTTACGTGCATCAGGAGGCCTGTGGGTTTCGTATAAGGGGACGAACGTCCTTATTGACCCGGGCCCTGGCAGCATAGTGCGCTGCGCTTCTAGCCGGCCCAGGTTAGACCCGGGAAAATTAGACGGCATTATATTGACGCACCGCCACCTCGACCACGCTAATGATGTAAACGTGATGATTGAAGCCATGACAGAAGGCGGATTTAAAAAGAGAGGCGTATTATTTTGTCCGGGTGACGCCATAGGCGAAGACCCTGTATTGTTGAGGCACACCAGGGCTTTTCTGGAGAAGATAGAAATATTGGAAGCCGATAAGACATATAGCGTGGGCGATTTTTCCTTTCAGACTTCGATGAAACACATCCATCCTGTTTCGACCTATGGTTTAAAATTCAAGCTTAAAAATACAAGCGTGTCCCTGCTCACGGACACCCGGTATTTTAAAGAGCTGTCAGATTTTTATAAGACAGACATATTAATTATCTGCGTAGTATTTTTTGAACCCCGCGCGGAGATAGACCATTTGAGCCTTTTGGATGCTGAAACTTTAATCAGGGATATCCGGCCCAGGAAAGCTATACTTACGCATTTTGGCATGACCATGCTTAAGGCAAAACCCCATATACAGGCAGAGGAATTATCCAAAAAGCTGGGGATAGAGGTATTGGCAGCCTATGACGGAATGGCGCTTGACTTTTAATGAGCGCATAACTTATGCCCTTCACTTAATAAAACTTTCACTTGACATAACCCGATAATTATGATAATGTTATGGGAAATAAGCTCAAAAACCAAAGGAGGTGGGCATGAGCGATTGGCAAACAGTTTTAATGGAACCAGCCAAGGCAGTCCTTTCTGAAATCGGCAAGTTCCTCGTTAACGTGCTGCTGGTGGTGGTTATTCTCATCGTTGGCTGGGTTATCGCTAAACTCATCAGGACAGTGGTTACAAAGCTCTTGCGGACGATAAAGTTGGATGAGTTATCCGAACGTATTGAGTTAGACAATGTGCTGGCGAAGGGCGGTATCAATTATTCACTTTCCGAGCTCATCGGGGTGATATGCTATTGGTTGGGGCTATTAGTGACCTTTGTAGTTGCCGTCAATGCTATAGGCCTGACGATTGCCGCTGACCTTTTGAACAAGGTCATCCTTTACATACCCAGCGTCATCGCCGCGATATTCATTCTGGTATTGGGTATGTTCGTGGCTACGTTATTAAGCAATATCATCCGCACAGCGGCTAATAACGCCGGTTTAATTCAGGCGAAGTTGCTGGGTAAGGTGGTAGAGATTGCGGTAATTATCTTTGCTGCGGTTATGTCCCTGGAACAACTGGGTATCAGCACCGATATAATTAAGTTAGGCATAACCATAATCCTGGGTTCTTTAGGGCTAGGTTTGGCTTTAGCCTTTGGCTTAGGATGCAAAGATATGGCTGCAAAGTCCCTTTCAGATTTAGTTGATAGTGTAAAGTCAAAAAAATAATATAGTTTTTGAGCACGCATAAATTAACCCCGCATCTTACTGTTAAGGTGCGGGGTTAATCTTTATATGTATATAAGGCGCGGGAAGATATTATGAGGCAGAAGATAGAATTGGTTTTAGTGAGTTTTTTAGGCCTTTTTCTTGAGCTTAGCCTTATCCGCTGGTTTCCCGCGCATATTTTCTCTATCGCCTTCTTTTCTAATATTGTTTTGATTGCCTCGTTTTTAGGATTAGGTTTAGGGTTACTTCTTTCGCACTACAAACGCGATTTCTTCAATTTCTTTCCATATATCCTTTTGGCTGGCGTATGCCTGGTTTTGTTTTTACGGGATATCCAGGTAGCGCTGCCTGCCAATGCCCAGACCTGGATCTGGAGTTATTATCAGGAAAATAGGCTCTATAATTTATCTTCCTTAAAACTTACTATTGCGCAGCTTATAGGGTTAATTTTTGCCTTAACGGTGGTTATTCTTGTTCCTGTCGGGCAGAAGATAGGTAAGCTTATGCAGGGGCTTATCCCTTTACGCGCTTACACCTTGAATATTTTAGGGAGCCTGCTGGGTGTTATTGGCTTCGGATTGCTTGCCCTTTTTTGCGCCCCGGCCTATCTCTGGTTTATCATTACAGGATTAGCGGTTGCGGCAATAAATTATAAAAAACAGGGCTTTGTTATAAGACTAATGGCTATGGTAGCGATCGTCCTTACCATAGGATTCGCGGAAAAAGGCACCTTATGGTCACCTTATTATGCTATTGATTTAAGAGAAACCGATAATAAAGGTATACTTGTCTACATAAATAAACTCGCTCATCAAAAGGCGGTAAACTTTGAACAGGAAAAAACGACGTATGAAAAATATATGTTTCCTTATAAGTGGTTTCATCCTAAGCGGGTATTGATCATAGGTTCGGGCACGGGCAATGACGTCTGGATTGCGCGCAACGCCGGGGTTGAATCCATCGATGCAGTGGAAATAGACCCGATTATCCTGAAGGTGGGTTACCAAAAACATCCCCAGCGTCCTTATGAGGCTAAAAGGGTAAGGGTCTTTGTAGATGATGCCCGTTCATTTATGCATAAAGCCAGGGAAAAATACGATATGATTATCTATGGGACCCTGGATTCTCATGCTACTCTTTCCGTGACTTCTTCCATACGTTTAGATAATTACGTTTATACCCAGGAAGCGCTTACGGAGGCAAAGCAATTACTCAGCACCCAAGGAGTCATGGTCCTGCTTTTCTCTGTCCCTACGGATTGGTTAGCTAATAGGCTCCTGGAGACAGTACGTTCTGTCTTTGGCGCGCAGGATACGCGCTATGTTATTATGGACGGCTATTTATTTAATCTGGTGATAGTGGCAGGGCCAGGAGTCAGGCAGGCGCTTTCAGAGAATGCGGATCTATCTAAAATTCTATCTGCCCCGCCTGAAAAATTAAATACTACTCTCCCTAAAGATGACTGGCCTTATTTATATCTTACCCAGCGCGGCATTCCTCATCTTTATCTGACTACGCTCATTTTCCTTATCTGTTTTTCTATTATGGCGGTATTGGTCTTTTCACCCCTTAAGCCCGGAAAAATAGACCCTTTATTTTTCTTATTGGGGTGCGGTTTTCTCCTGCTTGAGACAAAAAGCGTGACTACTTTTTCCCTGCTTTTCGGCTCTACCTGGATAGTGAACGCGGTGGTATTTTCGGCTATTTTAACTATTGCATTGCTGGCTAATTGGTTTGTGCAGGCGAGGCAATTAGAAAACCCGCGCTGGTTCCTGGTAGGTCTGATATTATCTTTATTTTTTCTTTACTTTTTTCCCGTTACTAATTTATTGAGGCTGGGGTTTTTAGCTAAAATTCTTTCTGCCGGCATATTATTGGCCTTACCTATATTCTTTACGTCTTTGATATTTGCGGTTATACTTAAACATACAAAGGATACGGGTATTGCCCTGGGTTCAAACCTTTTGGGTGCGGTAATCGGGGGTTTCCTGGAGTACACCTCTATGATCTGGGGTTTAAACGCCCTCTACCTGATAGCCTTAGGTTTATATATAATCGCAGCGATTTATTCAGTAAAATATAGACCCGTGGCGCTGTTGAAACATTAAATGGATAAGAAGAATATCTATCTGGACTTTCGGCTGGCCGTTGGTTACAGTGGCTCGGGATGGCGCTTGAAGTATTAAAGAGGATAAGTGTTTTGGAATAAATGGGTTAGGTTATACAGGCCATAATTTTAGAAACTAAAGTTACGGAGAGACTTTTTTAATCTCAGCCGCCAGTTACCCTACAAAAGCATGAATTACAAAAAATGTATGGTAACTTTTTTGTTTGACAATAGTTACCATACAATATATACTATTCAGTAGTTTGTATGGTAACTATCTTATATTAAATGGAGAGATAATATGGGAGTGATAAAAGGGGTACTTAAAGAAGAACTTGAGAATTCTATACGGATGAAAAGCGATTATGAGAGAGAATTGGCAAAATTGCCTAAAGGCAGCCTTATTAAGAAGAAGGTCAAGGGGCACGAATATTACTATATTCTGTTACGGGAGAAGGGTAAGGTTAAATTTATCTACAAGGGGAAAGTATCTGACGAAGAAATAAAGAAATATAGAGAAGTAAAAGAATACAGGGCCAAGTATAGGAAATTATTATCTCAAGTAAAAAAACAAATCAGATTCTTAAGGAGTGCTTTGCGTGGAAAAGAATCAATATGAACTATGCGTTAAAGTTCTAAAAAGATTAGAGAAGGCCGGAGTTCTAAAAGACGTTATTCTTATAGGTAGTTGGTGTATTCCATTCTATAAAGAATATTTTGTAGGTATAAAGTATATCTCGACCATTAAAACAAGAGACGTAGATTTCTTGATTCCCAACCCACACGGAATCAGCGTTAATGTGAATATTCCAGAATTATTAAAAGACTTAGGATTTATCATTGGTTATAGGGGAGCAAAAGGATATATTAAATTAGAACATCCTGATTTGGTAGTAGAATTTTTATCTCCAGAAAAAGGAAAAGGCAGCGACAAGCCAATCCCCTTACCAAAATTAGGCGTTAATGCGGTTGCTCTGAGGTTTTTGAGTTTGCTTACCGACAATGTAATTAAGGCTAAAGTTGAAGATTTTGAAGTTTTATTACCTCATCCTATCAATTTTGCCCTCCACAAATTAATCATTTTCCAGCGTAGATTCAAGGAAGATAAAGCCGCAAAAGACAGGAATGCTGCTATAGAAATTATTAAGGCTTTGATAAATAAGGGCGAAGCAGCAACCATTAAACACGTTTTTAATTCCATGTTACCGAAATGGCAGAAGAAAGTTATAAAAGGATTGGAAGAAGCAAGAGAAAAAGATATCTTAAATATATTCTCATAATTTTGCTAGTTATTATAATTATTCAATTGTGGCATATTTCTAAGACGTTAGACTATGTTGATTGGGATGTCCGTAATATCCTAGGCAAGATAAATTTTAAATAAGGTTTTCTATTTAACAAATATGGGTGTAACAACCAAAAAAGAGTTAGGCAAGCGTCTCTACATTGTTACCTTCGGTTGCCAGATGAATGTGCGGGATTCGGAGGTAATCTGCGGGCTGCTGAAAAAAGAAGGTTATAAAATAACTCAAGAGCCCAAGAAATCCGGCATCATTATTTTTAATACTTGTTCGGTGCGCCGGCACGCCGAAGATAAGGTTTGGTCAGAGATCGGCAGGTATAAGAATAAAAAGGTAATTATCGGTGTCGTCGGATGTATGGCCCAGAATTATAAAGAAGATATTTTTCAAAAAGCAGCTAATGTAAATTTTGTGGTGGGGCCGCAAGATATAGATAAGATACCCGAAATTATAAAAAAATTATCAGCACAAAAAGATTTATTCGAGAGAAAGGTTTGGGAGACTGACGGCGATGGCAGGCCGGAAGGGATTTATCACAGCGGTTTTTACGCAGATAAAAAACACGCCTATGTGGTTATTTCAGAAGGTTGCTCCAATTATTGTTCTTATTGCGTCGTGCCTTATGTCAGAGGGCAGTTACGTAACCGTAATGACAAAGATATCCTGAAAGAAATAAAAGAGGCGGTCGGCCGCGGTAGAGACAAAATTACGCTTTTAGGCCAGAATGTAAATGCCTATAAATACAATGGTATTAATTTCGTTAAGCTTATTGAATCGGTTAATTCCGTTAAAGGGTTAAAAGAATTCAGTTTTATTACCTCGCATCCTAAGGACACGTCCCTGGAATTATTTAAGGCAATGGCAGATTTAGAAAAGTTAAAAAAATACCTGCATCTACCCATCCAGTCAGGCTCGGACAGGATTTTGAAGCTGATGAACCGCGGCTACACCAGAAATTTTTATTTGGAATTAGCAGGTAATTATCGTAAAATTGTAAAGGGTGCGGCCCTGACTACGGATATTATCGTAGGCTTTCCTACGGAGGCATTACAGGACTTCCAGGATACTTACGATTTAGTAAAGGATGTAGGATTCAACGCCGCGTATATATTTAAATATTCGCCGCGTCCGCATACGCAAGCCGAGAATTTTCTTGATGACGTAGATAAACAGGAGAAGGAAAAAAGGCATCGGTTGATTCTGGAGTTACAGAAAGAAATATCTAGGAAGAAGCAATGTTAAATTACGGCTTACAGCTTACCACTTACAGCTTACGGAAATGGGTATTATTTATAATTTGTGTATTGTGTATTGTGATTTGTAACAGTGCTTATGCCTTAGATATTGATAAGGTTAAGGTTTCCTTTTTAAACGGCGATTACAAGTCCGCTATATCAGCAGGCGAAAAGGCCTTAGCTAATTATAGCGGCAGCCATTCTGGCCTGGAAGAGCTGTATTATATACTGGCCTTAAGTTATCTTAAGGACGGTAATTATCTGCGTGCTTCGGATATATTTGAAATATTACTTAAAGAATTCAAAAATAGCCCTTTTACGGAAGGCGCGCAGGTAGGGTTAGGCGACACTTATTTCCTAAGAGGCGAATACGTTAAGGCGCAAGATTACTACAAAGAACTCTTAAATGTTGACCCCCGCACAAGATTTACCGCTTCGCTTTATTACCGGCTCAGCCAGATCGGATTCAAGACAGGGGATACCCAGCAGGCAAAAGAATACCTGGACAAACTAAAGAAAAATTTTCCTTCCAGCCTTGAAGTAAAATTAGATAAGGAACTGTATTCTCTTACGGATATATACTATACCGTACAGGTAGGCTCGTTTGCAAAGGCCTCAAATGCCGGGAATCTACGCGATAAATTAATCAAGAGAGGATACGATGCCTATACCGAAGAGGCCCAGATGAATGATGCCAGGGTCTACCGGGTTAAGGTCGGAAGATTAAAGTTACGCTCGGAAGCAACGCAATTAGAAAATCGACTTTCAGGCGAAGGTTATCCCACAAAGATCATTCCTTAAAGCTTTTTATGAAGCCAAAAATAGTATTCCTGGTCGGCCCCACCGCCATAGGTAAAACCGATATTGCGCTGGCGTTAGCGAAAAAAATCAAAGCAGAAATCATCTCCTGCGATTCCATGCAGGTTTATAGGGGCGCGGATATCCTTACTTCTAAGCCGCCTGCGGCATTAAGAAAAGCCATTCCCCACCATTTAATAAACATGGTTTCCGCGGATAAAGAATATAATGTCTCCAGATACTATAAAGACGTAGCAGCAAAGGTTAAAGAGATTATAGGGCGCGGTAAGATTCCGCTTATTGTAGGCGGGACCGGCCTTTATATGTCCATACTCATTGACGGTATATTTAAAAGCAGGCCCATTTGCAAAGTTAGGCGCAGCCGTTTTTATAAAGAAGCAGAAACAAAGGGGAGCGGATATTTATATAGTAAACTCAAAGGCATAGACCCTGACGCAGCGCTAAAAATACATCCCCATGATACTAAACGCATCATACGTGCACTGGAAGTCTATGCAGCCACGGGTAAGCCCATATCTTCTTTACAAAGACAGAGGCAGGGCTTAAAGGATGAATATGATGTAAAGATTTTTTGCCTGAATATGGAGCGCGATAAACTTTATCGTAGAATAGATGGGCGTGTAGATAAGATGTTTATTCAAGGCGCGGTTTCCGAGGCAAAGAAGCTGCTTAAATTAAAACTAAGCAGGACCGCCGGGTACGCCTTAGGCATAAGGGAGATAAAGGGTTATTTGGATGGTTTATATGATTTAGAAGAAGCAAAACGTTTACTCAAAAAAAATACCCGTAATTACGCCAAGAGGCAACTTACCTGGTTCAGGAAGGATAAACGTATTCAGTGGATTGAAATTAGCGAAAAACAAAAGCCACAACATATAGTTAATAGAATTGTTAGAATGTTTTAATGTTATAGTTATAGAGGAATAATTATGGAACGGGCGCTGTTAGTCACGATAAAATTGAGGTCAGAGAAGGACAGCTGGCGGATGGAAGATACGGCTGAGGAGCTAGAAGAGCTGGCTCAAACCTGCGGCGTAGAAGCAGTGGATAATATTACCTGCGTCTGCGATAAACCCACGCCTAATTTTTTTATCGGTAAAGGAAAAACAGAAGAGATAGCTTTGTTAGCCGATGAGGAAGGCGTAGATACGGTAATTTTCAGCCATGATTTATCCGGAACGCAGCAGCGGAATTTAGAAGAGGTCATCAATAAAAAGACCATTGACCGCACGCAGTTGATCCTGGATATCTTTGCCCAGCACGCTAAGAGCCCGCAAGGGAAGATGCAGGTAGAGCTGGCGCAGTTACAGTATATTATGCCCAGGTTAATAGGTAAGGGGATAATCCTTTCGCGTTTAGGAGGCGGTATCGGTACAAGCGGCCCGGGAGAACAGAAGCTTGAGACAGACCGCAGGCGTATCAGAAAAAAGATTGATAACCTTAAGGCTGATTTAAGGTATCTTACCCAGCACCGCCTGACTCTGCGTAAAAAAAGAAAAGATAAAGCTATACCCAGCGTGGCTTTAATAGGTTATACCAATGCCGGTAAATCGACGCTGCTTAATGCGTTGACATCTGCCGGACAAGTGGTAGCCGATAGTTTGTTTACTACTTTAGACCCTCTCTCAAAGAGCCTGAAATTACCTAACGCAGAACAGGTGATCATCTCAGACACCGTAGGATTTTTGCACGACCTTCCTCATCATCTCATCGAGGCATTTAAGGCTACGTTAGAAGAAGCCACAGAAGCAGATTTATTAATCCATGTTTTAGATATAAGCCACCCGCGCGCATATCAACACAATCAGGCTGTGTTTGGCGTATTGAAAGAATTAGGGGCAGAGGACAAGCCCATAATCACTGCTTTAAATAAAGTTGATTTATTAGAAGATAAGAGTTGGTTAGAGAAACAGAAGGCAGATTTCCCTAATTCTATAGCTATTTCTGCGCGGTCCGGAGAAAACCTAAGTTTATTATTAAAAAAGATAGAGGATAATTTTTCGGATAGGATGACTTACCTGGAATTAAATATCCCGCATTCCCGCATGGATCTGATAGATTTTTGTTATCGGGAGGGTAAAGTAGAAGAGGTAAAATATCTGCAAAAAGGTATAAAAATTAGAGTAAATCTACCTATAATTATAGCACATAAGTTATTGCATAACAAAGAAATAGAGAAAATCAATTAGAATATCTAATAAATTTTATTAATTTTCCTTGACAAAATTATTATTTTATGTTATACATAATAATCAAAGAAGCAAAGGGAGAGAAGAATGCCTTTATTTGATATCCGTATTAGTCCTGATGAGCCTGTTTATGTAATCAGCGTGGTCAGCAAATTAGTGGACCTGCCGGCGTGGACTTTACGCCAGCTGGATAAGGCAGGGCTGGTTTGCCCCAAGAGAATAGGTAAAAAGAACCGGCTTTATTCTTTAAAGGATGTAAAGAAATTAGAGTATGTGCATTATCTCATGGAAGAAAAACGCGTGAATATTCATGGTATAAGGATAATCCTAGAAAAAGAAACAGAGGAATAATTTTTTTTAAATTGTCATTAGCACTCTATGGTTGAGGGCGCTAAATTATATAGTATATCTCGATAAAGAGCTGGATTGACAAAGCGGAAAATTATGTTAGAATTAACTTTTAGCATTCTTATGGTGGAAGCGCTAAAAGGTGGGGTGATCTATGGTTAAGACAGTTGATTACGAGTCTAGAAGAAGGGCGATTCTTGCCGCAACTATTAATAAGTATATCCAGGACGCAGAACCGGTAGCCTCGGAGGATATTGCCAGGGATTTTGACTTAAGCCCGGCTACTATAAGAAGTATATTAGCTGAGCTGGAGGAGGCAAATTACCTTACGCACCTTTATACTTCCGGAGGAAGGATACCTACGGTTAAGGGGTACCGTTACTATGTAGATTTTCTGCTTTCGCAAATAGAGCTTGTGGCAGAAGAAAAAGAACATATTAGCAGGGAATATAAGAAAAAAATAAACCGGTTAGAGGATATCCTGGATAAGACTTCACAGATTATATCTGAAATCACGCATTATACGGGGATAGCTTATTTCCCAGAGTGGCAGGATAAGTTTTTTTATAAAGGCATAAGCCTTGTTTTAAAACAGCCGGAATTTCAGGATTCCCGGAGGATACGCCTTTTAATCAAGACTATCGAAGACAGGCAGTACTTACTGGATATTATCAACCGTGACTTTAATGATAAGGTAAAGGTCTATATCGGCGAAGAATTAGAGTGCCCTGAAATGAACGGTTGTTCCCTGGTCGTTTCTACTTACCGTCTAAAGGACAAAAGCGCAGGCAGGCTTGCGGTTTTAGGGCCGATGCGCATGGAATACGAACACGCTATTCCCGCATTAGGTTACATATCGGATGTTTTAACAGAGGTTATCGACAGCATTTAAGGATGACGATGCAGCCCCAGAAACAAAATCAGCAAGAGGATAAAAAGCACACCGAAGCGCCCGCAAAAGAAGAAAAGACCGTTTCTTTGCCAGAATCCGAATACCTGAAGTTAAAGGAAGAGGCAGAAAAAGCTAAGGAATACTGGGACAGGTTGCTGCGGCTGCAGGCTGATTTTGATAATACGCGTAAGCGTTTAGAGAAGGAAAAGCAGGATTTTGTAAAATTTGCTAACGAAGGCATTATTCTAGAATTATTAAATATACTGGATGATTTAGAGCGCACTGTGGAATTAGCCCAGTCTAAACACCAGGACCTGCCGGTTTTTTTAAAAGGCGTAGAAATGATCCTGGCGCATCTTTACGAAATGCTGAAAGAATACGGGGTTAAACCCATCGAGGCAGAGGGTAAGTTATTTGACCCGCATTACCACGAAGCGCTGATGCAGGCAGAAGACATTGATGTGCCGGAGCACACCGTTATAGAGGAATTACAAAAAGGTTATTTATTGAATGACCGGATTATCAGGACGGCGAAAGTGAAGGTTAGTAAACAGAAATAAATTTTATAATTCCCAATTTCCAATGTCCAATAAATTACCAATGCCCAATTCTACAATTGGTAATTGAATAATTGGAAATTAATTGGGATTTAGCAATTGGATAATTTAAAATTTACGGAGGTGCAATATGGCTAAAGTGATAGGTATTGACTTAGGGACATCTAACTCGGCAGCAGCAGTGATGGAAGGCGGCAGGCCCGTAATAATCCCGTCTGCCGAAGGCGCGGGCGTGGCATCAGGCAAGGCATTCCCTTCTTACGTTGCTTTTACCAAAGACGGCCAGCGTTTAGTCGGCGAGCCGGCTAGGCGCCAGGCAGCAATTAACGCAGAAGGTACTATACAAGCTGCTAAACGTAAGATGGGTACTGACTTTAAGTTTAAAGTTTTCGGCAAGGAATATACGCCGCAACAGATCTCCGCTTTTATCCTGCAAAAGATAAAGCAGGATGCGGAGGCGTATCTCGGAGATAAAGTTGAGGAAGTGGTAATTACCTGCCCCGCATATTTTGATGATAACCAGAGGACAGCTACTAAGGATGCCGGTGAAATAGCGGGTTTAAGAGTATTAAGGATTATAAACGAACCGACCGCAGCCTGCCTGGCTTATGGCCTTGAAAAAGCGCAGAAAGAGCAGAAGATCATGGTCTTTGATTTAGGCGGCGGAACCCTGGATGTCACTATAATGGAAATGGCTCAAGGCGTATTCCATGTGCAGTCAACATCAGGCGATACGCAATTAGGCGGCACAGATATGGATAAGGTATTACTTGAACATATTGCCGGGCAATTTAAACGCGAAACCGGGATAGACCTGATGAATGACAAGATGGCTGTGCAGAGGTTACGCGAGGCAGCGGAGAAGGCCAAGATAGAATTATCCTCTACGGTAAGCACGGATATCAATTTACCTTTTATCACGGCAGACGCCACCGGCCCTAAGCATTTAACCATGACCATCACCCGCGCAAAATTAGAGGATTTGATTTCGCCTATAATTGACCGGTGCCGCCACCCCATGGAGCAGGCAATCAGCGATGCCAAATTGACGCCCAAAGATATAGACAGGATTATCATGGTCGGCGGGCCTACGCGTATGCCTATCGTGCAGAAATTTGTCGAGGATTATGTCGGCAAGAAAATAGAGCGCGGAGTCGACCCCATGGAGTGCGTTGCCTTAGGCGCTGCAATACAGGCAGCGATTATAAAGGGGGATGTTAAAGATGTATTGCTTTTGGATGTTACCCCGCTATCCCTCGGTATTGAAACCTTAGGCGGAGTAGATACAAAATTGATTGAAAGAAACGCATCTATCCCTACGCAAAAGAGCCAGATATTTTCCACAGCTGCCGATAATCAGACGGCGGTGACTATCCGCGTGCTTCAGGGCGAACGCCAGATGGCCGATGATAACGTGGAATTGGGCAGGTTTGACCTGGTAGGTATTCCCGCGGCTCCGCGCGGCGTTCCGCAGATAGAGGTAAAATTTGATATTGACCGTGACGGGATTGTGCACGTTTCTGCCAAGGATTTAGGCACAGGCAAAGAACAATCCATACGCATTACCGCACCCAAGAAGCTCTCTAAAGAAGAAATCGATAAGATGGTCAGGGATGCGGAAAAGTTTGCCGCCGAAGACACAAAGAAGAAAGAAGAAGTAGAAGTCATTAACCAGGCAGACAATCTTGTTTACGCTACGGAGAAATCCCTGAAAGAATTCGGCGATAAAGTCTCCCAGGCAGAGCGCTTAGATATAGAAGCAAAGCTCAATGACCTTAAGGCAGCTATAAAAGATAAGAACGTTGATAGGATCAAAAGGGGCTCAGAGGATTTAACCAAGGCCTCGCATAAATTAGCAGAAGAAATATATAAGCAGGCAGCGCAGAAACAGCAGCAACAGGGCCAGGCGCAAGGTGCAAGAGGCCAGGAGCAAACTGAAGAGCCAGAGGATAAGAAGTCCGCCGAAGGCGGATCCGCCTCCGGCGGAAAAGACGAAGATATTATAGACGCGGATTTTAAGGAAGAAGATGATAAAAGTGGTAAGTCTTAAGCAGTAAGCCGTAAGCTTAAAGCTTACAGCTTAAAACTAAGAATGCCGACTACAAAACGTGATTATTACGAAATCCTGGGAGTCAAAAAGAGTGCCAGTCTGGATGAAATAAAGAAGGCCTATCGGGAGATGGCCCTGCGTTATCATCCGGACAGGGTGCCTCACGAGCAAAAAAAAGAAGCAGAAGAGAAGTTCAAAGAAATTTCCGAAGCTTATGCGGTACTTTCTGATTCTCAAAAGCGGGCCCTTTATGACCAGTATGGCCATTCCGGGATAGATCAGAAATATGCCTATGAAGATATTTTTAAGGGGGCAGATTTTAACAGCGTATTCCAGGACCTGGGAGACTTTGGCGTAGGAGGCGGGTTATTTGACGAAATATTCAGCGATTTAGGCTATGATATTTTCGGCGGCAGGGGCCGTCAGGGCACAGGACGTGCTGCGCGCCGCGGGAGAGATTTAGAGATTGCATTGAATATAACTTTGGAAGAAGCAGCCAGCGGTACGGAAAAGACTATTAATGTGCCCCGCTATGAAACATGTCAGGTATGCGCGGGCAGCGGAGCAAAACCGGGCACTAAAAAGGTTACCTGTTCTCAGTGTAAAGGTTCGGGCCGTACAGTAGTCTCTAACGGTTTTTTTCAGCTGGCCCAGGCCTGTTCGCGCTGCGGCGGAGAAGGTTCGATTATACAAGCGCCCTGCCCGCAATGCCGCGGGCAAGGCAGGACTAAGGTAACGCGTAAGATTAAAGTGAAGATCCCCGCCGGAGTAGATACGGATTCGCATTTGAGGATACGGGGAGAGGGAGAATCCGGCACTGCCGGCAGAGGCGATTTATATGTAGTTATTGAGGTAAGGCCGCATCCGGTTTTTCAAAGGCACAATAATGATATATTAACTGGAGTAACTATCAGCTTAACGAAAGCGATATTAGGCTCTGAGATAGAGGTTCCTACGCTCAATGGCCATGTTGAAATGAAGATACCCCCTGGCACGCAAAGCGGAAAAATTTTCCGGCTTAGGGAGAAAGGCATACCCGATGTACATAGCAGGGATATAGGCGATGAACTGGTTAGAGTAACGGTTGAAATCCCTACGCGTTTAACTTTAGAGCAACGCCGGCTCATAGAAGATTTTGCCAGATCGTCGGGTGAAGACATAAACAGGGAAGGCGTTGTCGATAGGATAAAGAAAGCATTTAAATAATGTATCAGAGTGTCAAGGTATCAAAGTGTCAAAGTTTTACTTTGATACTCTGACACATTGACACCTTGATACTTTATTATAAAAAAGGAATGAACAAGTGCCAACCTACGAATACGAATGTACGCATTGCGGGCACCAATTTGAGCTTTTCCAGAAAATGACCGCAGCGGCATTAACTAAATGCCCTAAATGTAATCAAAAAATCAGGCGGCTTATAGGTTCGGGTTCGGGCGTAATCTTTAAGGGTAAAGGATTTTATGCGACGGATTACCGTAAAAATCCGCCTGCCTCCGGACATAATCCGAGCAAGGCCTGCGCGCAAGCCAAAGACGGTTGTAAGTCCTGTCCGCACAAATAAGAACTCTCTAGCTAAACTATGGCAAAGATAGAGCCTTTTAGAGCGCTTATTTATAATCCGGGAGAGACCAATGACCTTTCTTCTGTTGTCTGCCCGCCCTATGATGTCATCTCGCCTGCGCAACAGCAATACTATCACGATCTTAATCCCCATAACTTCATTCATATACTTTTAGGTAAAGATATCCCCGGTGAAGATAAGTATCGGCGCGCGGCGTATCTTTTTAAGGAGTGGCAAAAGAATAAGATACTCAACCCAGACAGGTCGCCGGCAATATATTTTTATAGCCAGCAGTATAATATTAAGGGAGAGAAAAAGACCCGCCTGGGGTTTATCGCGCGTTTGTACCTGGAGGATAAAAAAACAGCTATATACGGGCATGAACATACCCGCCTTGAACCCAAGGAAGATAGGCTGAAATTGCTTAAAAGCGTTAAGGCGAATCTAAGCCCCATATTTGTGATTTTCTCCGATAAAAAACGTATTATCTCTGGTATCAATCAACATATTCAGGATGAGAAGCCTTTTATTGATATAGTAGATAAAGAAAAAGTCAACCATAGGCTATGGAGGCTGGATTCTCCTGATATTTTGGATAGCATAAAATCCAAGATGCAAAACGAAAGCATCTTTATCGCGGATGGCCACCACCGTTATGAAGTATCCTGTATTTACAGGGACGAGATGAGGAAAAAGTTAGGTGGCAGCGCGCAGGAAGCGGATTTCGATTATACCCTGGCTTATTTTACCAATACAAACCCCGGCGGCCTTACTATATTACCTATCCACCGCCTGATAAAATTAGACCATAGGCTGGATATGGAAAATTTTAGAGAGAATATCAAAGACTTCTTTGAGATGGAGGAGATTAAGGATAGAACGCGTTTCTTCTTCCTTCTGGCAAAAGGCGGGCAGAGCGAACATGCCTTGGGTATGTATTATGATAAGAAATACTGGCTCCTGCGTTTAAAGAATATCAAGATCCTGGATAAGATAATCAGCGATAAACCCCACTCGGTGAGGTCATTGGACGTTTCTATATTAAACCACCTGATTTTTAAAAAGGCCATGGGGATGGGCGCGGGTGATCAGGAGAATATCGCCTATAGTCCCCATGCACAGGAATTGATTGATAGAGTAGATAGTGATAATACATATATTGCCTTCTTTTTGAACCCGGTGAAAATCCAGCAGATAATTTCCGTGGCCTTAACCGGCCAGAAGATGCCGCCTAAATCTACTTATTTCTATCCGAAGGTATTATCGGGGCTGGTAATTAATAAACATGGTGATTAGGAGCGAGTATTGCGTATGGCGTATTGCGCAATACGCATAACGCGATACACAATACGGGAAAATGGCACTCTTTGGTAAACCCAAATACACAATCGTAAGGCTTAAGAAGAAAGAGATCCCTGACGGGCTCTGGACAAAATGCGAGGCCTGCTCAGAGGCTTTATATAATAAGACCCTGGACGAGAACCTGAAAGTCTGCCCGAAATGTAATTATCATTTTGTGCTGGGCGCTTATGAGAGAATAAACATGCTTTTAGATAAAGATACGTTCCAGGAGTATGATAAAGATATGCTATCTTCTGACCCGCTGGATTTTAAAGGGCCAAAGACTTACCCGGAGAAATTAGAGCAGGATAAAGCCGCGACAGGATTAAAAGAGGCGGTAATAACCGGCGAGGGCCTCTTGGAAAATAAAAAAGCAATCCTTGCCGTCACGGATTCCCGTTTTATTATGGGTTCGATGGGCACGGTTGTGGGAGAAAAGATAACCCGCGCCATTGAAGCGGCAACAAAAAACAGGCTCCCCTTGATTATTGTTTCCGGTTCAGGCGGCGGAGCTCGGATGTATGAAGGGATGTTTAGCCTGATGCAGATGGCCAAGACCTCAGCCGCGCTCTATTATCACCATCAGGAGAAATTACCTTATATTTCCGTCCTCACTGACCCTACTATGGCCGGGGTTATGGCGTCATTTGCGGGATTAGGGGATATAATTATTGCCGAGCCAAAAGCCCTGATAGGTTTTACCGGCCCCCGGGTCATTGAACAGACTATCAGGCAGAAATTGCCTGCGGGGTTCCAGCGTTCGGAGTTCCTCCTGCAGCACGGTTTAATTGATATGATAGTGCAACGTAAGAGTTTAAAGGCGACGCTCGGCCAATTACTGGATTATTTAAGTTGACATACTGAGCGAAGCGAGGACAAATGGCGCAAGTGAGCCTGAAAAGAGTTTCTAAGGTCTTTAGTAACGGCGTAAAGGTAGTGGACAGCATAGATTTAGGGGTGGAGAATAAGGAATTTATGATATTGGTAGGGCCATCCGGCTGCGGGAAATCTACGACCTTGAGGATGATTGCCGGTTTAGAGGAAATAAGTGAAGGCGAGGTATATATAGGCGATAAACTGGTAAATGATATTCCGGCAAAAGACCGCGATATCGCCATGGTCTTCCAGAACTATGCCATTTATCCGCATTTTAGCGTATTTGAGAATATGGCCTTTGGTTTGAAACTAAGGGGTTATCCTAAAAATGAGATTGTCCGGCGGGTTAATGAGGCAGCGGATATTTTAGGCATAAAACACCTGCTGAACCGTAAGCCCCGGGAGCTCTCCGGCGGCGAAAGGCAGCGCGTTGCCGTAGGCAGGACAATCGTGAGGAAGCCTTTAGTGTTTCTATTTGACGAACCCCTCAGCAACCTGGATGCAAAACTAAGGGTTCAGATGCGTACAGAAATACACAAGCTCCATATCAGGCTGCAGTCAACGATAATATACGTTACCCATGACCAGGTAGAGGCTATGACTATGGGCGACAGGATTGCGGTCATGAAAGACGGCCTCCTGCAGCAGGTGGCAGACCCGATGACGGTTTATGACCATCCGCGGAATAAATTCGTAGCCGGATTTATCGGTTCTCCGCCGATGAATTTTATGCAGGGTGAGCTTATCAAAAAAAACGGGCGCATGTATTTTGATGAGGGCAGGGCCGCAGTAAAGATAGTAGAGGAGATGTATGCGAAACTCTACCCCCACATAGGCCAGGAAGTCATTTTTGGCATCCGCTCCGAAGATATATACGATAAATTATTCGTTTCTGAAGCCCCGCCGGAAAATATCGTCAGGGTTAACTGCGAGGTGGTTGAACCGATGGGTTCAGAGGTCTACCTTTATCTGAACACAGGAAAACACACTTTTATCGCACGCGCAGGGGCACACGATAGGCCTGCGGTCAACCAGAATATGGACGTAGTTTTCGACATGAGTAAGGCGCATTTTTTCGATAAGAAGACCGAGGAAACAATCGTATAAACTTAATTTCCATACCCTCTCGCAAAGACTCTTCTCAAGCAGGGAATAGTTAACCCATGCTTTATCCTTCCTTAAAGCCACCGGCGCTTCATATGGATATTTTGCTCTTTCGTTTATTAGCCGTGCTCCTCTTTGTTAATATCCTCGCCATATTTTATCTTATCCGCAGGTATTTCGTCAGAAAGAACTGCCTTACTATCCAGAGCCAGGGCCTTGAAGAAAAAATAAATATCCTGAACGCCGAAAACGCCAAGGAGGCCGAAAACAAAATTGCCCTGGAAGATAAAATAAAACGTTACAATAAATTAAAAGAGATTACCGAAGAGATAGACCAGAGCCTGGATTTAGAAACTATAGGCGATAGCCTCACCTCATCTGCCTTTTCCGTCATTGCCCGCGGTAAGGGTACGTGTATTTTGTATTTATTGGATAGCCAGACGCAGAAACTGAATCTTTTTAAGACAAAAAAAGAAGAAGAGGGATTGATCGTCAAGGCCAAGGAAGGCGATATATTCGATTTTTGGGTATTAAGGCATTCAAGCCCTTTATTAGTAGAAGATATCAGGAAGGATTTCCGCTTTGATCTGGAAAAAATAGGGGCCCAGGCATATACCAGGCCTGTCTCTTCTTTAATCAGCTCACCCCTCATCAGCGAGCATAAGTTTTTAGGTGTGTTTAGGCTGGATAGCCCTTTAAGCAGCTTTTATTCCCAGGATGACCTGCGCTACCTTGACGCCATATGCAATTTAGGGGCACTAGCTTTAGAAAACGGAGAGCTCTTCCAGAGGATGAGGGATTTAGCCATACATGACGAGCTGACCTCGCTTTTTACCAGGCATTATTTTTTAGACGGTTTAAAGAATGAATGCCTTAAGGGGCTCAGGCAGGGTACATCTTTTTCATTACTGATGCTTGATATAGATTATTTTAAGAATTATAACGATAAATTCGGCCATATCTCAGGCGATATCGTATTAAAGAACCTAAGCCACAATATAACTGATTTTTTAAAAGGCCTCGATGCGGTGATCAGCCGTTTCGGGGGAGAAGAATTCTGCGTAATCCTGCCTTCTCTGGGTAAGGCCAAGGCCCATCAAGTCGCGGAGGAGCTAAGGGTAAAGATAGAAAAAGCAAAAGTAACCTTGCGTAAACAGGAAACTCATATTACGGTATCTATCGGCGTAGTTTCTTTTCCTCTGGACGGAAATAACGCCGATGAGCTGATCTTGAAAGTAGATAAGGCGATGTACGAAGCGAAACAAAAAGGACGGAACAGGGTATGTATTACATAATAATTTTAGTCCTGGCTACTTTCTTTTTATTCCTTTGGCTTAGGAAGAAATTGTCTAAGAGCCCCATTGAGGCCCATATGCATAAAAGCCTGAAAAATGAATATGATAACCTATCGGCAGAAAACAAGATGATTAAAGAAGCCAACCATAGATTGCAGGATAAACTCGATAGTACAATGGCCCTTTACGATATAACCAAACAGATCTCTAAAACACTGGATGCGGATAAGGTGTTCGCTTGTTTTAAGGAAAAGGTCAGGGAATATGTTACGGTAAATGATTGTAAATTTTTGAAAGGTAATCAAGATCTGTCGGTTTATAAAGACTGCTTAACCTTTCCCTTAAGCATAAGCGGGGAGCTTATCGGCCATCTGGTGGTAGAAGGATTAAAGGAGGAGGAGAGGGATAAATTTTATATCTTATCCCAGCAGTTTCTTCTGGGGATTAAAAGAGCCATCTTGTATCAGGACGTCCAGGAGCTGGCTATCATAGACAGCCTTACTAAGGTTTTTAACCGCCGGTATTATCTGGAGAGGTTTAAAGAAGAATTGGAGCGTTCACAAAAATTCAACTATCGGTTTTGTTGTTTAATGATAGATATAGACTATTTTAAAGAATATAATGACCGTTACGGCCATATTGTGGGAGATACCATACTCAGGGAGCTTTCTAAGATAATCCAGCAGAATATCAGGCAGATAGATTTAATGGGCCGCTACGGCGGAGAAGAATTCTCCGTTATTCTGAGCCAGACGGATAAAGAAGCAGCGGGGTTTGCGGCAGAGCGTATCCGCCAGGCCATAGAAGAGAAGCGTATAAAGGCCTATGATGAAGAATTAAAAGTTACGGTCAGTATAGGTATCTCTGTTTTTCCCGGTGACGGCAAGGATATGAAGACGCTTATTGATAAAGCTGATACGGCTTTATACCGCGCCAAAGAAGGAGGCAGGAACAAGGTTTGCCTTTATTAGCAAGCCTACCGTACAAATGAATCTGTCGATTTTCTCGCTCAAGTCGGTTTTGCCCTATCGGGCACGCCAAAGGTCTTTCGTGAACTCGGCAGCTGCGGAACTCGCCCGTCGGCTTCGCCAGGACGGGCTCAAACATCCTCGCTGTCCGAATGCTTCCGCGTTCGGATTCCCTCGTTCACTCAAGCTGCTTTGGCTAAAACCTCCATTCGCTCGAAAACCGCCAGATTCATTTGTTGCAAGTTGACATATTTATCTTTAGCGGGTGACGCGGGAGATGCCTCGAGCCAAATTTGGCGAGAGGCGCTCACGCGGCAGGACCCGCTAAAATATTATCTATTGAAATTATCGTAACTTTCATATAGAATAAATAACTATGGCGAAGAGATTTATAGCGGCTATTGATTTAGGGGGGACGAATTTAAAGATTGCATTATTAGATTTAAAGTTCAGGATTAGGCACAAGGAAGTCTTAGATACACAAAGGTTTAGTAAAAAAGAAGCCTTGATTTCGGCAATCGTCCATTCCGTAGATAAAATCTTAAAGGATAATAAGTTAAACAGGGCGAACCTCTTAGGTGTCGGTTTAGGTTTGCCCGGCCCTATAGATTTTGAAAAAGGAATAGTCCATTTCTTCCCTAATATTCCCGGCTGGAAAGAAGTAAAACTAAAAATTATTCTCCAAAATAAATTAAGGTTACCGGTATTCGTGGATAATGATGCCAAGGCCATGTGCCTTGCAGAATATAAACTCGGCGCAGCCAGAGGTGCAACTAATGCCGTATGCCTTACTTTAGGAACCGGCATCGGCGGAAGCATCATTATTAACGGGAAGCTCTACCGCGGATTAAGTAACGCCGCAGGCGAAATAGGGCATTTGCCGATTAATGAAAATGGGCCGCGGTGTAATTGCGGCGGCAGGGCCTGCCTTGAAAGTTATATCGGTAATAACAGGGTTTTGGAAGAAGCAAGGAAGATCTTTAGCAGCAGCATAACCCTGGAGGAATTGAGTTCTTTGGCAAGAAAAGGAAATCCCAAGGCCAAAGCAATCTGGAGGCAATTCGCTGAAAGGTTATCAGTTGCGCTTACGGGTATAATAAATATACTTAATCCGGATTGTATCGTTATCGGAGGGGGAGTAGCAAATGCCGGTAGAGTCTTGTTCGATAATTTAAAAAAGATTACCTTAAAACGCGCAATGAGCGTGCAGGCAAGGCGCGTAAATATATTTAAGGCAAAATTAGGCGCTGATGCAGGTTTAATCGGGGCCGCTATATTAGTAAAAGAGGGGATAAGGCAATGAACCCCGCCCTTCCTAATAAGGGCAGGGGTATAAATAAGAAAGGAAGAGCGGGGTGAAAATATTCATTGATACCGCGAATGTAAAAGATATAAAAGAGGCAGTAGCTTTAGGTGTCATAGACGGGGTTACCACCAATCCCAGCCTAATCGCAAAAGAAAACCGTAAGGCAGGCGAATTATTAAAAGAGATATGTTCATTGGTAAATGGCCCGGTAAGCGCAGAGGTTATATCTTTGGAAGCTAACGGCATGGTCGCTGAGGCCTTAGAGCTTTCTAAGATTGCCAAGAATATCGTGATTAAGGTTCCCCTGGTTAAGGAGGGACTTAAGGCAGTAAAAATTCTTTCCGAAAAAGGAATAAAAACAAATGTTACGCTTTGTTTTTCTCCTTCACAGGCAATACTCGCGGCCAAGGCCGGGGCAGACTATATATCGCCCTTTATCGGCCGGCTGGATGATATAAGCCAGGTAGGAATGGATTTGATCCGCGATATAAAACAGGTCTACTCCAATTATAATTTTAAGACCCAGATAATCGTAGCTTCTATCCGTAATCCTTTGCATGTAGTAGAGGCGGCAAAGATCGGCTCAGATATCGCCACCATACCTTTTGCCGTCATCGAACAGCTGATAAAACACCCCTTGACGGACATAGGCGTCCAGAGGTTCCTGGAGGATTATAAGAAAATCCCCAAGTGAAGTTATAAGTTATAAGCTATAAGTTATAAGCTATAAGCTATAAGTGATAAGTCATAAATTAGAAATCACAGTTCAAAAGTTGAAATTTCTTAGGATGATTTCACTGTCCTTTTTTATTTTCGCTTACAGCTTACAGCTTACAGCTTACAGCTTATACGCCCAAGAGAAAAAAGACGAAGCTATTATTGTGAACGGCGATACGGTTGAATATTCTACCGATGCCAAAGAAGTGACTGCTACGGGAAACGTATCGGTAATCTATAAAGGCAGCAAGCTGACCTGCCATAAGTTGAGCGTAAACACCCAGACTAAGGATGCACAGGCCGAAGGCGATGTCAGGCTGGAAGATAAGGAAGGGATAGTAGAGGGAAAAAAAATAAAATATAATTTCCAGACCAAGAAAGGCATTATTATTGATTCAGGTTTTCGGGCTAATCCCTATTTCGGCAGGGCAGAGAACGTAGAGAAGGTGAGCGATAGCGAATTTATAGCTAACCGGGGATATTTTACCACTTGTAGTTATGATAATCCCCATTACCGTATTAAATCCGGAAAGATAGATGTTTTTCCGAATGACAAGATCCAGGCTAAGGATAATGCTTTCTACATAGGTAAGGTGCCCATATTGTATCTTCCCCGATACAACCATAACCTGAAGGACCCGATGGCGCACGTGCAGTTAACGCCCGGTAAGAAAAAAGAATGGGGCCCTTATATGCTCAGCGCCTGGAGATACAGCTTTACCGATAATATCAACGGCAGGATTTACCTGGATTATCGCACTAAACTCGGCGTAGCAGAAGGTTTTGGGGCTAATTATAAAAGTGAAAATTTCGGAAGAGGCGATTTCAAATATTATTATACCCAGGAAAGAGACCATACCCTTCCCAAAGACAATAGCAATCCCAGAATATTCCAAAGATACCTTATCCGTTGGCGGCACAAGTGGACTATAGACGAAAGAACAGATTTTACCTCAGAATATTATAAAATTACGGATTCTAAGATGGCGATCAAGGGCCCTACATATAATTTTCTGAAAGATTATTTCTATCGTGAATACGAAAAGGATAGCCAACCGCTGAGTTATGCCTTATTGCACCACAGTTTCAATTATTCCAGCTTAGATATACTTGTGCAGAAACGTACTAACCGTTGGTATGACCCGGGTTATTTGGAAAAGCTCCCCGAAGTAAAATATAGCCTGCCCAGTTACCAGATTTTAGACAGCCCATTTTATTTTGAAGATACTACTTCTGCGGGCAGTTATAATAAGAAGAACACCAGCACCATGACGCCTACGGCAAACGATACTAATCCTGATGCCCACGTGGACAGGCTGGATACCAGTAATAAGCTGTCCATACCTATGAAGGTAGCTTTTATCAATTTCACTCCTTTTGTTATGGACCGCCTGACCTTTTACGATAAAAAGGCGGTTAGCGCTTCCGACGAAGCCCCGCGCACTATTTTTTATGGCGGGGCGGATATGAGCACTAAATTTTACCGTATATTTGATATAAAGAGCAACTTTTTAGGGTTAGATATAAACGGCTTAAGGCATATCATTACGCCTACCGTAAGTTATACCTATCGTCACGAGCCTACCATAGGAAGCGCTAAGCTTAGGCAGATAGATGATGTAGATACGATTGATACCAGCAGCAACTCTCCGGCTTTTGAAATATCCAATAAACTGCAGACAAAACGTAATAATAAAAGCGTGGATTTTGCGGATTTACGCATCAATACCTCCTATGTATATAAACCTAAATCTATCTCGGAAGGAAGGAGTAAGCGGGGCAGCGGCTTCTCTGATGTCCTCTTTGATTTGCGAATCTTGCCATATTCATGGATGCATATAGATGCTGATGCCACCTATACGCATTCCGGGGCCCGCTCTGACCCTAAATACAACCATTTCTCTAACGGTAATTATGATATTAATTTTGATTTTGGGAATGAACGCTCATTCGGGGTAGGGCAGCGTTATGAGATAAAAGGCGGCAATGAAATAACCTATGATCTAAAGTGGCGCTTGACTCCTAAATGGAAGTTCTCGGCTTATCAGAGATACTATAGGGGGCACGAAACGAATAGGGCCAGGGGTTTAAGAGAACAGGAATATACCATATCCAGAGATTTACACTGTTGGACTTGGGATGTTACCTACAATGTTAAAAGAGGCTACGGCGAAAGCATCTGGTTTGTTTTTAGGCTAAAGGCATTTCCTGAGCTGGAGTTTAATTTTAATCAAGATTATCATGCGCCTAAGCCCGGCTCGCAATCAGCTTCTGTAGTGCGATAAAAGGAGAAGGTAGAAGTATGAATATTGCTATTATTGGTACAGGTTATGTAGGATTAGTTACGGGTGCCTGCTTTGCTGAGTTGGGAAACAAGGTTATCTGCGCGGACAATGACCGTAAAAAGATTGCCAACCTGAAAAAAGGCAGCATACCCATATATGAGCCGGGCCTTGAGGAGCTGGTGAAGATTAATGTCAAAAAAAAGAGGCTTTTCTTTACAACTAGCATTAAGGAAGCGCTCTCTAAATCTGAGGTAATATTTATTGCCGTAGGCACGCCTTCTTTGGATAACGGCGAAGCCGACCTTACCGGTGTTGAGAATGTAGCGCGTAATATAGCGCTGAATCTTTCCGGTTACCGTCTTATCGTTGAGAAATCTACCGTGCCGGTGGAAACGGGTAAATGGGTAAAACAGACTATCTCGGCCTATGTGAAACGAAAAGTAAAATTTGATATCGCCTCCAACCCGGAATTCTTAAGGGAAGGCCAGGCCATCAATGATTTTATGCATCCGGACAGGATTGTTATCGGCGTAGAATCAAAAAAGGCAAGGGATATACTGGCCGCTTTATATAAACCCCTGAATGTACCGCTGGTGGTAACGGATATTAAGTCCGCGGAATTGATAAAACATGCTTCTAACTCTTTTCTAGCCACTAAGATTTCTTTTATCAATGCCGTCTCCCAGGTTTGCGATAAAGTAGGGGCGGATGTAGCAGAGGTAGCGCAAGGCATGGGTTTGGATAAACGGATTGGACCGGGATTTTTGAATGCCGGCATAGGATACGGCGGGTCATGTTTTCCTAAGGACGTAGATGCCTTTGTAAATATCTCGGAAAAATTAGGCTGTAGTTTTGATTTGCTTAAGGCAGTCAGGGTTATTAACCAGCAGCAAAAAGAATTATTCTTAAACAAGGTTAAGGATGCCTTATGGATAATTAAAGATAAGACTATCGGGATATTAGGCCTGTCTTTTAAGCCAAACACCGACGATATCCGTAGCGCCCCGGCCATAGATATAATTAAGACCCTGCAATCAGAAGGCGCAAGAGTAAAGGTCTATGACCCTTGCGCAACGCAGAAGGCGAAGGAGGTATTGAAGGCGGTAACATTCTGTAAGGATTCCTACGAAGTTTGCCGGGGCAGCGATTGTTTATTGGTCCTTACGGAATGGGATGAATTCAAGGAGTTAGATTTTGTTAAGGTTAAGAAGTTACTCAAGAGGCCTTTTATCATAGACGGGCGTAATATCTACGACCCCCAGGGGTTGACTAAATTAGGCTTTAACTATATCGGTATTGGCAGGGCAGGAGCCTCTAAAAAATAACGGATAAAAATGGGAAATTCTATACAGGGGTTTAAAGAAAGAATCAATAAAAAGAAAGCCAGGATTTGCGTTGTGGGCTTAGGTTATGTAGGTTTGCCTCTGGCTTTGGAGTTTGCTAAAAAGGGCTTTTATGTTTTAGGCATAGATATAGATAAAGATAGGTTGGCGCATATCAGTAAGAAGGAGTCCTATATCAGCGATATCCCCACAGCGGAATTAAGGAAAATTATAGCCTCCGGAAAATTCAGGGCTAGCGCTAATTTCCAGGCCTTAAAAGGAGCGGATGCAGTGATTATATGTGTGCCCACGCCCTTGAAGAGAAAATACCATCCTGATATCTCCTATATTAAGCAGGCGGTGAATTCCATAGCGAAAAATATAAAAAAAGGGAGCCTGATTATTTTGGAGAGCACTACTTATCCCGGCACAACCGAAGATGTGATCCTGCCGCTTCTGGAATCAAAAGGCTTAAAATGCGGCGAGGATTTTTATCTGGCATTCTCTCCGGAACGCATAGACCCCGGCAATGCCAAATACCCGGTCAATAAAATTCCTAAGGTCGTCGGGGGAATAACAAAAGAAGCTACAGATTTAACCGTGGCGCTTTACAAGAATATAATTCATAAAGTCGTCCCGGTTTCTTCCAGCAGGGTTGCGGAGGCGGTAAAATTACTGGAGAATACTTTTCGCCTGATTAATATCGGGCTTATAGATGAGTTGGCGATGATGGCGCATAAGATGGGTATCGATATCTGGGAGGTTATTGAAGCAGCTAAGACCAAGCCGTTCGGTTTTATGCCTTTTTATCCGGGGCCGGGCGTGGGCGGCCACTGCATACCAAAGGACCCTTTATACTTATATTGGAAGGCCGGGCTACAAGGCTTTAAGCCGCGTTTTATTAAACTTGCTTCGGATATTATTACTTATATGCCCAAATATGTAGTAGAAAGGCTGCGGCAGATTTTAGGTAAACAAGGTATTGCGTTGAGTAAGGCTAAAGTCCTGCTTATCGGCGTTACTTATAAAAAAGACATCAAAGACCTAAGGAAATCCCCTTCTTTAGACATCATCGAAATTTTAGAGAAAGAAAATGCCTGCGTATGCTATCATGACCCGCTTATCCCTTATTTAAAATTTAACCATACCGACCTTAAGTCCGTAGATTTAACCGTACTTAACTTGAAGAAGTTTGACTGCGTAGTTATTGCTACCGAACATTCAGCGATAGACTATCAGTCCTTGTTGAAGAATTCCCGTATTATATTCGATACGCGTAATGTCTATGAAGGCATCAAAAGCAATAAGGTGATTAAACTATGAGTAAATTCTTAGTAACCGGCGGCGCGGGTTTTATCGGTTCTCACCTTGTCGAGGCCCTCGTACAAAAAAAACATTTTATACGGGTATTGGATAATTTCTCCAGCGGCAAGAAAAAAAATATCGAAGGGGTAATGGCTAAGATAGAGTTGGTGAGGGGCGATATCCGTTCGAAGGATACGTGTTTAAAAGCAGCTAAAGGCATGGATTTTATCCTGCATCAGGCAGCCTTAAGGAGCGTGCCTAAGTCCATGAACAATCCTAAAGAGTACAATGAAGTAAATATAAACGGCACTTTGAATATACTGGAGGCGGCATTAAAAAATAAAGTTAAGTCTTTTGTCTTTGCTTCTTCAAGTTCAGTCTATGGCGATGTAAAAGATTTCCCACAGAAAGAGGGGTTTTCGCCTGCGCCTATTTCGCCCTATGCCCTGACTAAATTAGCCGGGGAGCATTATTGCCGGATATTCAGCCGGTATTATGGCTTGCCGACGGTATCTCTACGTTATTTTAATGTCTTTGGCCCCCGCCAGGGCCTGGATGATGAATATGCGGTAGTCATACCTAAGTTTATTCATTGTATATTAAATGGCAAGCCCGCGCCCGTATACGGGACAGGCAGGCAGTCCCGGGATTTCACTTATGTGGCCAATGTAGTAGAAGCGAATATCCTGGCAAGCCAGAAACAAAAATTCAGGGGAGAGGTTTTTAATGTAGCCTTTGGCAGGGATTACACTGTTTTAGAGCTGCTGAAGTCCTTGAATAAAATCATGCGCAAAGATATAAAACCTGTTTTCCTCACGCCGCGGCCGGGAGATGTATTTAAGACAAAGGCGGATATTACTAAGATACAAAAACTTTTATCTTACAGGCCCAGGATAGATTTTCTTCGCGGCCTGGAATTAACAGCGGAGTATTTTAGAAATGCATAAAAAGACCGTAGTGATTACGGGTGGTGCAGGTTTTATCGGTTCGCATTTATGCGACAAGCTCATTAAAGAAGATTATAAAGTTATCTGTTTGGACAACCTTATTACGGGCAAGACAGAAAATATAAGGCATCTTACGAAAGATAGGAATTTCAGGTTTATAAGATACAACGTTACCGGATACATTGATATTGCAGGAAAAGTAGATTATGTCTTGCATTTGGCTTCTCTTGCCTCGCCGGTAGATTATCTGAAATTCCCTATCCAGACCCTGAAGGTAGGGTCCCTGGGTACGCATAATGCGCTGGGGTTAGCTAAAAGGAAACGCGCCGTATTCTTATTAGCTTCTACTTCGGAGGTCTACGGCGATCCGTTAATGCATCCGCAGCCGGAAAAATATTGGGGTAATGTCAATCCGGTAGGGGTGAGGGGTTGTTATGATGAATCCAAACGTTTTGCCGAGGCCCTCACTATGGCATACCATAGGATACATAACATAGATACAAGGATCGCCAGGATTTTCAATACCTACGGCCCGCGCATGCGCATAAATGACGGCCGGGTGGTGCCTAATTTTATCTATCAGGCAATAAATAATAAGCCCATTACCATATATGGCAGCGGAAGGCAGAGCCGTTCATTTTGCTATATCAGCGATTTAATAGAAGGTATATACAAGCTTATGTTGTCCCGTATAAATGAGCCGGTAAATTTAGGCAACCCTCATGAATTCAGTATCTTAGAATTTGCAAAGCTGGTCTTAAAAATGATCAAAACTAAAAGTAAGGTTGTTTTTAGGCCTTTACCGGAAGATGACCCCAAGCAGAGGCAGCCGGATATCTCGCGGGCAAAACAGGCCCTTAAATGGCAGCCCCGGATAGAGCTTAGGGAAGGCCTTAAAAGCACGATAGATTGGTTTTCAGGATAAATAACCTGGCGCATTCGGCGATAATGTTATTATGGTATACAAATGTGTTGACAAGTATTTAAGGAAGTGATATAAAAAGTAAAATACAAGATAACTTGCGTTTAAACATAGGGTAACTGTAATTTAAGAAAGGAGGCAGTGTTAAATGAAAAGAGGGTTTACGTTAGTCGAAATCATGATTGTTGTCGCGATTATTGCCTTATTGGCGGCCATAGCCATACCTAATTTGTTAAGGCAGAGAATTACCGCTAATGAATCAGCGGCCCAGGCGACCTTAAGGACTATTTCTACGGCCTTTGAGACATATTCCGCATCTCATGACGGTTTATACCCTACGGATATTGCCGCGCAGCTGGTAAATGTCACCCCGCCGTATATAAATGAAAATTACTTTACAAAATGTACCGCTACCTCGCCTTGCCAGGGCTATGCATATAGCGTGGGTACTCCTTTGGCTGCCGGTTATACTATAACCGCAAGGCCTGTTAGTTGTACTACCTCCGGGACCAAGAGTTTTACCGTAAGTACGGGCGGAGTGCTTTCTACGGACGCTACATGTACCGCAGCCGGCGGTTAGATTAGTTAATTAAGAAGGTTTTGATAAAAGGGCGAAGCAAAAAAAACACTTCGCCCTTTTTATTTTATATTATCCATAAACATAAGCAACAATTCAATGAATCTGTCAGTTTTCTCGCTCAAGTCGGTTTTTTAACGCCAATGATCTTTCGCATTTTCGGTGGCTGCAGAACTCGCAGCATTTGTTCTAACAAATGCTGCTCAAACAGCTTCGCCATCCCCGTTTTGTCGCTTCGCTCCACGGGGATTCCCTCAATGCTCAAGCTCCATTGGCTAAAACCTCCATTCGCTCGAAAACCGCCAGATTCATTTATTGTGACTCGTCAGATTCATATTTAGCGGGTGGCTTGGGTGTTTTCGAACAGCATCTTTAAGATACGAACGGACTTAGACTGTCTGGTTAAATATGTCCAGCGGGTGACGCGGGGGATGCCTCGAGGAAAATTTGACGAGAGGCGCCCCCACGGCAGGACCCGCTGCTTCTTATTAAGTGAAAACTAAAGCGGTGCTTATGAGAAAGCAAGACAAGGCAGCCGCTTTGTTTTTCCTTGACTATTAAGTTACAGTAACTTACAATAGCGCTTAGAGATATGAAAAATAGGATTATACCTAAGGCGAATATCGTATTCAGCAAAAAAGGCCCGATGAAATACATATCGCATCTGGACCTGATGCGTTTATTTATGCGGGCATTACGCCGGGCAGAACTGCCGATTAAAATTACCGAAGGCTTCAGCCCGCATCCTAAAATCAGCATTAAACGCGCTTTGAAATTAGGGATAGAAAGCGATTGCGAAGAAGCGACCTTTACTTTAAGGGAGCCAGTTGACCCCCGGGATTTTCAGGAAAGGCTGCAAAAACAGTTACCAGAAGGAATTTTTATAAAAGAAACCAGAGAATATGCCTAAAGAGATATTGATTAATATTGAACCGCAGGAAAAGCGGGTAGCCATAGTTAATGACGGCCGCCTGGAAGAATTTTATATCGAACGGCCGCAGGATAAGACTATAGTCGGTAATATCTATAAGGGTAAAATCGAAGCAGCCCTTGCCAATATCGGCGCCGCCTTTGTCGATATAGGCTTACCCAAGAAAGGTTTCTTATACTTAACCGAGATAGAATCTGCTTTTGAATTCGTGGAAACGCCACAAGAGAATATCCCCCGTGAAGTCAAGAAGGGCCAGGAAGTCCTGGTGCAGGTAGTGAAAGAATCATTCGGCACAAAAGGCCCGCGCCTTTCTACCCATATCGGCCTTCCGGGAAGGTACCTGGTGCTTATGCCCCAAGACCATCAGGTAGGGATATCGCGTAAGATAGAGGATGATGTTGAGAGGATGCGCCTTAAAACAATATTCCATGAATTAAAACTGCCTACGGATATGGGTTTTATTGTGCGCACAGCTGCGCAGGGTAAATCTAAGAAAGAATTGCTCAGGGATGCTAATTTTCTGATTAAGTTATGGAAGAGGATTGAGAAAATAATCCGCGCGAAGAAAGCGCCTTCCCTTGTCTATGAGGAGTACGATTTGACCCTGCGGGCGATACGCGATTCTTTTACCGAAGACGTTACTAAATTAATTGTAGATTCCAAAGAAGAATACCGCCGGATACACCGTTTTATCAGCACGTTCTTAAGATACCTCTCTAACAGGGTAGAATTATACCGGGGAGATAGCCTCTTTGAAGATAAGGATATTGAAAGACAGGTAAGCAGGATTTTTGAGAATAAGATCTATTTAAAATCAAAGGCATATATTATAATCGAGCCTACCGAGGGCCTGGTGGTTATCGATGTAAATAGCGGAGGTTTCAGGAAGAAAACCGAACAGGAAGAGACGGCGTTTAAGGTAAACTGCGAAGCAGCCATTGAGGTTGCCCACCAATTAAGATTGCGCGACCTCGGAGGGATAATCGTCATAGATTTTATTGATATGTTAAAGGAATCTCACCGCCGGGAAGTCTTAAACGTGCTCAAAAAAGAATTAAGTAATGATAAGGCAAAATACGATATTGAGGGTATTTCCAAATTCGGGCTGATAGAGATGACCCGTGAACGCATACACAGGACTGTCCAGATGCTTTCTTATCAGGCCTGCCATTACTGCCAGGGAAAGGGCAGGATTAAATCCCCAGTGACCATGTCCATTTACGCGCTTAAAGAGCTAAGGAGATTCCTCAAAGGTAAGTCTATAAAAGAGGCTAAGATTATATTGAATCCTGCCGTGGCTGATGAGGTTCTAAGAGATAAAGAGCACCTGCGTTTTATTGAGCGTAAATTCAGGGTGAAAGTTAATACCGTAGCTGACCCCAGCCTCAATATAGAGGATATAAGAATATCTTAAGCCAGCCTTAATCCATCCCATTTTTTCCCTTGACCCTCTTTGTTCCATATGTTATTATTATAACTCTATATAAAATAAGAAAAATAAACTTAAAGGAGAGCGACAAATGTATGCAATAGTTGAAGTTGGGGCAAAACAGTATAGTGTAAAAAAAGGCGATATTATTGAGGTAGAAAAGCAGTCCGGTAAAGATGGAAGCGAGATTACCCTGAATAGAGTACTCTTTGTTTCCAAAGATAAAAAGGCCGAAATAGGCCAGCCTTACCTGAAAGGCGCAAAAGTAGAGGCAACGGTCTTAGGACAAATAAAGGGCGAGAAAGTCGTTTCCTTTAAATACCGCCGCCGTAAGTCCTCCCACTGGAAAAAGGGGCACCGTCAGCAGCTGACCCGCCTGAAGATAAAAGAGATATCTATTGGTTAAGTCCGTTTAACGGATAAAACAGACTAAAACGGTATAAATGTTCATTGACAGCGCAAAAATTTATGTAAAGGCCGGCCACGGCGGAGGAGGCTGTAGCAGTTTATATCGCGATAAATATACCCGTAGGGGTATCCCCAATGGCGGTAATGGGGGCAGGGGCGCGGATATCGTCGTAAGGGCAGACAGGAATCTACGCACCCTTTTAGATTTTCGCTACAATAGGCATTTCTTTGGCCCTGCCGGAGGAAACGGGTCCAGTAAAAACAAAAAAGGTAAAGACGCCCACCCGGTTCTTATCCGGGTCCCTTGCGGCACGGCTATCAAGGATGCCAAAACAGGCTGTATCCTGCGCGACTTAGGTAAAGACCAGGAAGAAATTATTATAGCGCACGCAGGCAGGGGAGGTTTAGGTAACCAGCATCGTCAGATTGCTACAGACGGCGAGCCAGGGGAAGAAAAAGAATTAATCCTGGATTTAAAGCTTATTGCCGATGTGGGAGTGGTGGGTTTTCCTAATGTAGGGAAATCCACTTTGATTAGCGGTATTTCCCATGCCCATCCTAAAATTGCCCCTTATCCCTTTACCACCAAGGCCCCGGTATTAGGGGCGGTAAATTATGCAGGCGGCTCTTTTGTTATCGCTGACATCCCGGGGCTGATTGAGGGTTCATCCAGGGGCAGGGGTTTGGGCGATGAGTTTCTCAGGCATGTTGAGCGCACGAGGATCCTTATCCATCTTATAGATATGTCCGGATATGAAGGCCGCAACCCCCTAGAAGATTATAAAGTCATAAACAGGGAACTAAAAAATTACAGCAAAGAAGTTTACAAAAAACCTCAGATTATCGCAGCCAACAAAATGGATTTAGAAGGGGCAACCGTTAATCTGGAGAAATTTAGAAAGGCAATAAAAAAGAAGAAGGTTTATCCCATATCGGCATTAAAAAAAGAAGGCCTGGAGGAATTAATTGAAGCAATCGGAAAAAAAATATAAGAGGATTGTCGTAAAAATAGGCTCAAGCCTTTTATATTCGGCGAATAAAGTCTGGGATGATTCTTTCGTTTATGATATCGCTCACCGTCAAATTGCCAGTTTAGTTAAAGAAGGCAACGAAGTAATAGTTGTTTCTTCTGGGGCAATTGCTTTTGGCATGCGTACGCTTGGCTTAAAAGAACGCCCCAGGAAGTTGGAGGATTTACAGGCAACGGCAGCCATTGGTCAAAATAAATTGATGGATGGTTATCGGGGTTTCTTCGGGAAGGGTTATTTTAGCGCTCAGATCCTTTTAACCAATGAAGATTTTGCAAATAGAAAACGTTACTTAAATGCCCGAAATACGTTGCAGGCATTATTAAAAAAACAAAAGCATTGCCTTCAGCACATCGTTCCTATAATTAATGAAAACGATACAATATCTACTGATGAGATTAAATTTGGAGATAATGATAGGCTTTCTGCTTTAGTTTCCAGTTTGATTTCCGCTGACCTTTTAATTATTCTTTCTGATGTAGACGGGCTTTTAGATAAGGATAAGAAAGTCATTCCTGTTGTAGATGAGATTAATTCTCAAATAAAGGCACTTGCCTGTCCGACAGATAAGAAGATTTGCGTCGGTGGGATGATTACAAAGATTGAGGCGGCAAAGATATGCATGGATTCTGGGATACCTTGCGTTATAGCCAACGGGCGCACGAAGGATATAATTTTATCGGTAATCAAGGAACCAGAAAAGTATGGAACACTGTTTTCTCCTAAAAAGGGCTTAGCGGCAAGAGAACGCTGGATCGCCTTTGGCACAAAAGCCAAAGGGAGTATTACTGTTGACGACGGGGCGAAAAAGGCGCTTATGAATAAAAAGAGCCTGCTTGCCGTAGGGATTCTTGCTACCCATGGTGTCTTTGAGTCAGCGGACATTGTCAGCGTGGCAGATAAAGAAAATTGCGAATTTGCCAGGGGTAAAGTTAATCTTTCCAGCAGGCATTTAGATAAGGTTAAAGGCACTCGTCACGACAGAGAAGTAATCCACCGCGATAATATAGTGATACTGCAGGAGAAATAGTATGGCGCAGCTGAAAGAAGAATTTATCCGTATAGCCAGGAATGCCCGTGAGGCATCATTAGGCATGCTTAACGTATCCTCTGCGTTGAAGAATAAAGTTCTCAAGGGCATGGCCATGGCCTTAAAGAAAAATAAAAACATTATCCTCAAAGCAAACAAGAAGGATATACAGAAGTCTCTTGCCAATGGCTCATCGGCTGCATTTATCGACAGGCTCGTTCTTAACCAAAAGAGGATAGAAGAGATGTCAGGCTCTTTATTAGAAATAGCCGGATTAGATGACCCGGTGGGTGAAGTAATGAGGGCTTGGCGCAGGCCTTGCGGCCTCCTGATAAATAAAGTGCGCGTGCCTATCGGCGTAATCGCGATTATTTATGAGTCGCGGCCTAATGTGACTGCGGATTGTATCGGGTTATGTTTTAAATCCGCAAATGCAGTTATCTTAAGAGGGGGCAGCGAGGCCCTGAATTCTAACCTGGCCATATACCAGATACTCAAAGAGGTAATAAAGAGATCAGGTATCTCGCCGGGCATCGTTAATATGGTTACTACTGCCGACAGGCAGGCCGTGGATATATTACTGAAATTAAACGATTATATTGACCTAGTGATTCCCCGCGGCGGCGAAAGCCTGATTAACCGCGTAGTCAAAACTTCGCGTATCCCGGTAATAAAACATTACAAGGGTATCTGCCATGTATATGTTGACGATTGGGCAGACCTGAATATGGCCCAAAATTTATGTTACAACGCTAAAGTTCAGCGGCCTGGAGTCTGCAATGCCATGGAGAGCATGCTCGTGCATAAAGATGTTGCCATAAGATTTTTACCCGGGATGATTAAGAAATTTAAAGAAGCCGGCGTGGAAATCCGCGGTTGCCCTATAACCTGCAAAATCGTGAAAAATATTAAAAAGGCAAAAGATGCAGATTACCATACGGAGTATCTGGATTTGATCCTATCGGTTAAGGTCGTAGATAGTTTAGAAGAGGCAATCAGGCACATTAATCATTATGGTTCGCATCATTCCGATGCTATTGTTACCGATAATAAAGAGAACGCAGAAGTTTTTTTAAAGCAGGTGGATTCTGCCTGTGTTTATCTGAACGCCTCCACGCGTTTTACTGACGGTTATCAATTCGGCATGGGTGCTGAGATAGGTATCTCTACGGATAAACTGCATGCGCGGGGGCCTATGGCATTAGAAGAATTAACGACATATAAATATACGATATTCGGGAAGGGACAAATTAGAAAATAGTTTGTTGAGTTACTTGAGTTTGTTGAGTTTTTTGAGTTAAACCATGTATAACTCAATAACTCTATGAACTCAATAAACTCAATGAACTAATTTTAACAATAATCAGTATGAAAATAGGAATATTAGGCGGTACTTTTAACCCTATACATATCGGCCACCTCATTTTAGCTGAGGAGGTCAGGGAAAAGTTAAAATTAGATAAGGTTATTTTTGTGCCGGCATACCTGCCGCCGCATAAAGATAATTCTGATATTGCCTGCGCTGCTACGCGCCTTACTATGGTGAAGCTGGCCATAAAAGGCAACAGGCATTTTTTAGCTTCCGATATTGAAATCAAAAGAGACGGCCGTTCTTATACGATAGACACCTTGAGGGCATTAAAGGAAATATACCCGCAGGATGAGCTATATTTTATAATCGGTTCAGACCTGCTTAAGTATCTAAAAGAGTGGAAGGATTTAGATGAAATCATTAAAATGGTCAAGTTTGTGGTAGCGACGCGGCCGGGTTATCCGCTGGAGGAGATACCTTCCCACATTTCTACCATACCGATCAGGGCAGTGGATGTCTCCGGGTTTGAAGTACGCCAGGCGATCAAAGAAGAGAGGTCATTTCGTTATCTGGTCCCCGAGGCAGTATCCAGGTATATTAATAAAAAGAGGCTCTACAAATGAAAATCAAAATCGCACCATCCATATTATCTGCGGATTTTAGCTGCCTTGCCCGGGAAATAAAAAAGGTGGAGTCAGCGGGTGCAGATATGCTGCACATAGATGTTATGGACGGACACTTTGTGCCTAATATTACCATCGGGCCGGTAGTGGTTAAATATATACGCCGGGTGACAAAGCTCCCTTTAGACGTGCATTTAATGATTGAAAACCCGCAGAAATTCATTGATGAATTTATAAGTGCCGGAAGCGATATGATTACCGTGCATATTGAAGCCATATCAAGCGCAAAGCTTAAAGCGCAAAGCGTAAAGCTTAAAAAAAAGGGAATAAAGCTCGGTATATCCTTGAATCCTGCTACACCCTTAACAAAAATTAAGGAAACGCTGGGGTTTGTAGATTTTGTTTTAGTTATGTCAGTCAACCCCGGCTTTAGCGGCCAATCTTTTATACCTGCAGTATTGCCAAAAATAAGGCAGTTACGCTCTATTTTTAAAGGGGATATTTCTGTAGACGGGGGAGTAAACGATAAGGTAGCAGCCAGGATTATAAAATCAGGGGCTGATATTTTAGCCGCGGGTTCTTATATATTCGGCGCAAAGAATACCAGGTTAGCAATTGAAAGGATAAGAAATGCAAGATAACCATGAGATTAAATTCGGCACAGACGGCTGGAGAGGTATCATTGCCAAGAACTACACCTTTAAAAACTTAAAGATTGTTTCGCAGGCGGTGGCAGATTATCTGGGTTCCGGGAAGGATGCGGCAGTAGGTTATGACACGCGTTTTATGTCCGCAGATTTTGCCGAGGCAGCAGCGGGAGTGCTGGAAAATAACGGCATTAAGGTTTTGCTTTCGGACAGGGCTGTCCCTACTCCTGCTTTAAGTTTTGCCGTCAGGTCAAGGAAACTGGATTTAGGCATTATGATTACCGCATCCCATAATCCCGCGCAATATAACGGTTTTAAGATTAAGATACCTTCAGGAGGGGCAGCAGGTGAGGAGGTCACAGAGGATATAGAAAAACGCTTAGGGAAAACTCCTGTTAAGCCTGATAGCGGCAGCGCGGATTTAATAAAGAAAGAAGACTTAACCGGAGCCTACGTTAAATTCATCCGTTCTTACCTTGATTTAAAGAAAGTTAAGAAAAAAAGATTCAAGGTTTTAGTCGATGTCATGTATGGTTCAGGAGACAGTTTTATCGCCCAGGTACTTAAAGGGACAGATATAAGATTAGAGTTTATGCGTAACAGCATCAACCCTTCTTTTATGGGCATAAACCCCGAACCGGTTGAAGAGAACCTGGGAGGTTTAAAATCCAGGGTTAAAAAAGAGAAGTTTGATTTGGGGATAGCCTTAGATGGCGATGCAGACAGGATTGCCGCAGTTGCGCCAGGCGGCATATTTATCCATCCACAGAAAATATTGGGCCTTTTGGCGTTGCACCTGCATCAGGATAGGTCCTGGCGCGGCGGTATTGTCAAGACGATCGCAGGCACGACTATGATTGACCATATAGCCGGATTTTTAAAGGCCAAGCTTTACGAGACCCCGGTAGGTTTTAAATATATCTCTAACCTTATGGAGACAGAAGATATCTTAGCCGGCGGAGAAGAGGCAGGCGGCATGGGCGTCAAAGGGTATATACCTGAACGCGACGGGACAGTGGCAGGGCTCTTGCTCCTGGAGATGATGGCCTACCGTAATAAGGATATCCTGAAGATTTTGAATGAAACCGAAAAACAATTTGGCCGTTATTATTATTTACGCCAGGATTTGCGTCTTTCTAAACGCGTAGAACCCAGGAAAGAAATGCTGCCGGGGCAACTTTTAGGAAAAAAGGTGACGCAGGTAAAGGATTACGATGGTATAAAATTGATTTGTGCAGACGAAAGCTGGCTGATGTTTCGGGCCTCAGGGACCGAGCCTCTGATGCGTATCTATGCGGAGTCAAAGAATTTAAGCGATGCCAAAAAATTATTAGCCTACGGCAGGGAATTAATTTTAAAGGATGCTCTATAGTTTCTTCAGGTTTCTAATAATCATTATTTTAAAAATATTTTTCCATTTTGAGGTACGTGGGGTAAAGCATATCCCCAGGAAAGGCGGGTTTATTTTGGTCAGTAACCACGTCAGTTACTTAGACCCTGGGGTCTTAGGGGCTGCCTGTTCGCGTAAATTGAATTATATGGCTAAAGAAGAATTATTTTGCCGTCCCTGGATTTCGCGGCTCCTGCATGCGGTCTACGCCTTTCCCGTAAAGAGGGATTCTGCGGATTTATCCGCGATTAAAGAAGCTATGCGCCGCGTAAAAAACGGTAAAGGCCTGGCTTTATTTCCCGAAGGCAGCCGTAGATTCGACGGTAAATCGAGCGAACCTTATGCGGGCATCGGTTTTTTAAGCGCAAAACTGGACGTGCCGGTGATACCGGCTTTTATATCAGGGACAGAAAAGGCATTGCCTCGCGGCGTTAAGTTTCTGAAGGCAGCGAGTATTTCAGTACGTTTCGGAGAACAAATTCCCATAGAAAGGAGGGTGCCTTATCAAGAAACCGCAAAACAAATAATGGATAATATTAGGCATCTTTCATGCGAGGAATCAAATTAGCGAAGAATATTGGTTTCTGTTTAGGGGTTAAGCGGGCAATAGATATTGTTGAAGGGGCGCTTAATAGAAATAAAGGCATTATTTATTCGCTGGGGCCGGTCATACATAACCCCGAGGTAATAAAACGCCTGGAAAGAAGGGGCCTGTGCGTAGTAAAATCGTTAGATAATCTAAAGGAATCATCCGTCCTTATATTACCCTCCCACGGCACTGCGCGCAATATATTAAAAACCGCAAAAAAGAAAAAATTAAGGCTTATAGACGTAACTTGTCCTTATGTCTCCTTGGTGCAGAAGACCTGCGCCATGCTCCACGAACAGGGGCTAGAAGTTATCATTATCGGCGAACGCAGGCATCCTGAGATAAAGGCGTTATTGGATTTGGCTATAGGAGCGCATACTATCGATAGGATAAAAGATATAAAACAGGGCTGGTTCTCATATAGGAAAATAGGGATTATTTCCCAGACTACGCAGGCGCAGGACATGTTTTTTAAGATAGTCAATAAAATTCTAGAGAAAAATCCTTTGGTAAAGGAGGTGCATATTTATAACACCATATGTTTGGATACGGCCCGCAGGCAGGATGAAGCTGGAAAACTGGCTAAGTCCGTAGATGTCCTTTTGGTTGTTGGTTCGCGCCTAAGCGCCAACACTAAGAGGCTCTTTTCCATAGGCCGCAAAATTAATAAAAGAACGTATCTGGTGGAAAATAAAGGAACGCCGTTATCCGGTATATTAAAAAAGGCCGATAGGGTCGGTTTGATCAGCGGCGCTTCCACGCCGGAATGGTTAGTTGGGGATATCGTTAAAAAAATAAGTTCGCGAAAGGAGAAATAAAAATGACAGAAGAAAAATCCATAATGGAGGAGCTTTACAACCAAAGTATAAAAATACTGCGTGAAGGGCAGATTATAAAAGGCAAGATAGTTTCCATAAAAACGAAAGAGGTGCTGGTGGACGTGGGCTTTAAATCCGAAGGTATTGTGCCCATAACCCAATTCAGCAGGGAGGACCTGGAGGCGGGCAAAGAGCTTGATTTCTTTATCGATTGCATCGAGGATGACTCGGGCATGATTGGGCTCTCGCGGGAGAAGGCCATACGCGTACAGGGTTGGGATAAGATTGTCCAGCATGCCAAAGACGGCGGCCTCATTGAGGGTAAGCCCATAAAAAAGGTAAAAGGCGGTTTTCTGATCGATGTTACGGGGATAGAAGGATTCCTGCCGGCATCGCTTTCTGCCTTTAGGGGTGTCCCTGACAAAAATATTTTATATAAGACATTTAAGTTCAAGATCATTAAAATAAATAACTTAAGGCACAGTATTATCTTATCTCACCGCGAGGCTATGCAGAAAGAAAAGGAAGAGGCGAAAGAAAAGATCTGGCAGAACCTAAAAGCAGGCATGATTCATTCCGGGACCGTCAAGGCCATCACCGATTTCGGCGCTTTTGTGGATTTAGGCGGGGTAGACGGGCTATTATACATCACTGATATGTCCTGGTCTAAGGTCAGCCATCCTTCTGAAGTCGTGGCATTGGGAGATAAAATTGATGTCGTAATCCTGAATTTGGACAAAGAGGCAGGGAAGATCTCATTAGGCCTGAAGCAGAGGTTTCCCGATCCCTGGCAGGATATCGAGAAAAAATATAGCGTGGGTTCCAAAATAAAGGGCAAAGTCGTAAATATCCTTCCTTACGGCGTATTTGTAGAATTAGAAAAAGGGATAGAGGGTTTGATCCACGTATCAGAGATGTCCTGGACCAAGAGGATTAATAATCCGGGCGAGATGTTCGCTATCCAGGATATGGTGGAGGTCCAGGTGTTGAATATTGATAAAGAATCGCGCAAGATTTCTTTAAGCCTTAAGCAGCTGGAACAGAACCCCTGGTTAGATGCTGAATTCAAATACCCGGCGGGCACTAAGGTTTCGGGTAAGGTAAGGGGTTTTACCACCTACGGCGTATTTGTAGAGCTGGATAGTAACCTAGAGGGGATGATCCACATCTCAGATATGTCCTGGACAAAAAGAATAACCCATCCCCAGGATGTGTTAAAGAAGGGGCAAAAAGTAGAAGTAGTGGTTCTCTCCGTAGATGCTACAAACAGGCGCATTGCTTTGGGTTTAAAACAATTGCAGCCCAACCCCTGGCCGGATATTGCCGCTAAGTATCCTTTAGATACTCTTCTGGAAACAGAGGTCGTCAGCCTGACTGATTTTGGGGTATTTGTGAAGATTGATGAGGAATTGGAGGGCTTGGTTTATGCCAGCGAGATAGAAAAAGATATACTGGCACAGTTGAAGCCTCAGGATAAACTGAAAGTAAAGGTAATTAAGGTGGATGTGGAGCAGGCGAAAGTTGGCCTGAGCGCAAAAATATAAAAGAGGTGGGAAATGGATATCAATAAACAGCTGGAAATTATCAGGCGCGGGGCTGTAGAGATAATCTCCGAGGAAGAATTAAAGCTGAAGCTAGAAAAGAGCTTGAAAGAAGGCCGGTCTTTGAGGGTAAAGGCAGGTTTTGACCCAACTAGCGCCGATATCCATTTGGGCCATACTGTCCTCTTGAGGAAACTGCGCCAGTTTCAGGACTTAGGCCATCAGGTGATTTTTCTCATCGGTGATTTTACCGCGCGTATCGGCGACCCCTCCGGACAGAATAAAGCCAGAAGAGTCCCCAGCGCAAAAGAAATAAAAGCTAATAGCGCGACGTATAAAAAACAGGTTTTTAAGATTCTTGATTCCAGAAAGACAAAAATTGTTTTTAACAGCAGCTGGCTCAACAGGTTGAAGGGGCTTGAATTCGGCAGGCTGCTTACCCACTACACAGCAACTAGGTTATTAGAGCGGGATGATTTTTCCTTGAGGATTAAAGAGCAAAAGCCGCTATATATGTCAGAATTTATTTATCCTATCCTTCAGGGGTATGATTCGGTAGTCCTGAAGGCAGATATTGAGATTGGGGGTAATGACCAGAAATTCAATTTGATTGTAGGCAGGGAACTCCAAAAGGATTTTGGCCAGTCCCCGCAGGTAATCGTTACTCTACCGTTGCTTGAAGGCACCGACGGAGTGAATAAGATGAGTAAATCGCTGGGTAATTATATTGGTATTAATGAGGCACCGAAGGAGATGTTTGGGAAGACTATGTCGGTGTCCGATGAATTGATGTTTAAGTATTACACCCTGCTTACGGACGAGGATTTGGAAACAGTAAAGAAGATGCATCCTAAGCAAGCCAAATTGAACCTGGCAGAGAAGATAACCTCTCAGTATCACGGCAGCCGTTTGGCTAAGGAGGCCAGGGCAGGCTTTGAGCGCGTTTTTAGCCAGGGTGAGCTTCCTGAGGATGCCCCGGTTTATAAATTAAAAGAAGGAGGAGTTAGTCTAATCGACGTGCTCTTGGATAGCGGTTTAATGGAATCAAAAAACGAAGCGCGGCGCCTGATAAAACAGGGGGGCGTTTCCTTTGCGGATAAACGTTTAGACAGCGAAGACTCTATCCTTGATCAGGAAGGTATCCTAAAGGTGGGTAAGAAGCGTTTCTTAAGACTGGAAAAATAAAATAATGTTGAGGCTGATAAAAAAGCTGGATAATTTTCATAAAAATATCATCCTTGTATTCCTCGGTACCTCTTTGATTAATATCTTTAATCTTTTTTATCAGCTCCTGCTTGCCCATCGTATGTCCGGAGCGGACTTCGCTGCTTTTAATTCCTTACTTTCTATCTTCTTGCTAATCTCAGCGCCCCTGGCAACTATTCAGACAGGAGTAGCTAAATATAGCGCGGAATTCAGCGCGCAGAATAGAGCTGATAAAGCCAGGGCCTTACTAAGGGGGCTTGGCAGGAAGGTATTATTTCCTGCGGTGTTTACGTTCCTTATTTTTCTCTTGGCCGCTTCTTATGTAACGGATAAATTAAAAATTCCCTCTCTTAATTGCGGTTATATTTTAGCCGCCTTATTGGCTTTATCCTGGTTTATGCCGGTTTTTTCAGGTGCCTTGCAGGGATTAGAGTTATTTAACTGGCTTGTGTCTTCCGCGCTTATCTCAGGAATATTAAAACTGGGCCTTGCTTTTATATTTATTGGTTTAGGGTTTAATATCTGCGGGGCATTAGGCGCATTCCTGGCAGCTAATTTGATAGGAATTATTATTTTTATTTTTCCTCTGCGCAATTTCTTTTCTCGGGGGCCTGTGCAGGAGGATATAAATTTTAAAGAATTTTTTTCTTACTTATTTCCCGTGGCAGTGAGCCTCTTTTGCTTTACCGCTTTAGTAAATTACGATATGGTGTTGGTAAAATACTTTTTTAACCCGGCTGAAGCGGGTTTCTATTCTTTGGCGCAGATGGTAGGCAAGATTTTTCTTTTTTTACCGGGGGCAATAAGCCTGGTAATGTTTCCGCGCTCCGCAGGGTTAAATGCCAGGAATATGGATACCCGTCCGGCATTAAGGCGTTCCCTCTTGTATGCCGCTGTGCTTTGTATTATCGCTAACATAGTTTATAATTTTTTCCCTGTTTCCGTTTTAAAGATACTTACCGGAAAAACGTTCGGCGAATCTGTTATATTAGGCAGGTTATTCGGGCTCTCCATGAGTTTCTTTTCGTTTTCATTTATTTTAATTACCTATTTCCTTTCTCTAAAAGACATGCGTTTTATAAAATATTTAATTTTATTTACCTTATTGCAATTCTTTGCCATTATTTTATTTCACACAAACCTTTTACAGGTTCAGTTAACCTTATGCATAAATTCAATTTTACTGTTTTTTATACATTTAGCTTTGAGTTATAAGAAAAGGGCCATTCACGCATAATATATGCAAGATATAAAAGAGAAAATTTCCATAGTCATGCCTGCTTATAACGAGGCAGGGCGTATTGCCTCCAGCATTGAAGAAACGGCGCGGGCCTTTAATAGTTTTGGCCACCCCTGGGAGCTCATTATCATGGATGACGGCTCAACTGACCAGACATATGAGAGGGCAGCGGCTTTAACACAGAAATACCCCCAGCTTGTTGTGAGGAGGAATCCTGCGAATACGGGCAAGGGCAGGGCCATTAAGAAGGCGCTGCATTACATAACCGGAGATTATACGCTTTTTATAGATGCGGATATGGATTTGCATCCCCTTCAGTTTCAGACCCTCTTTGATATTATGCGTTTGGATAATGCAGACATAGTGATAGGTTCTAAATTGCACCCGAATTCTATAGTAGATTATCCCATCCAGCGTAAGATAATCAGTTTTGTTTATTATATATTAGTAAGGTTACTCTTTAACCTGCCTTGCCATGACACGCAGACCGGCCTGAAATTATTCAAGACTGAAGTCTTAAGGGATGTATTGCCCCGGGTGTTAGTAAAAGAATTTGCCTTTGATTTAGAGGTTTTGGTGAATGCCCATCGCCTGGGCTATAAGATTGCCGAGGCGCCCATCATCCTTAAGCCGCAAAGGCCATACGGCAGGATCGGTTACCGGGCTCTTTATACTACCGGATGGGACACCTTGGCCATATTTTACCGGATGTACATATTAAAATACTATGACCGTATCGATTATTATCCCCGTAAAAACCTGGCAAAGTAATTTAGAAGAGTGCATCCAAAGATGCCGGGAATTGGATTATAGTAATTTTGAGATCCTGGTTTTTCCGGATGAGGCAGGAGCTGTCCTTGCCTCATCTAATATATTGAACACTAAAGGGGCTGTCCCTGTCAGGATTGTCCCTTCTGGCAGGGCTACGCCTGCGCAAAAGAGGGATATGGCAATAGGCCATGCTGAGGGCGAAATCTTCGCTTTTATTGATGATGACGCCTATCCGCGAAAAGACTGGTTAAAGAATGCCGTAATAAACTTTGAGGATCCGCAGGTAGGAGCAGTGGGAGGGCCGGCGATAACCCCGCAGGAAGATACTCTGAGACAGAGGGCCAGCGGCATGGTCTATTCTTCCTTTTTAGTCAGCGCTAACTTTACCTATAGGTATTTGCCTAAAAAGAGAAGGGAAGTTAATGATTATCCCAGTTGTAATTTTTTGGTGCGTAAATCCGTAATGCAGGAATTAGGCGGCTTTAAGACAAATTTTTGGCCGGGAGAAGATACAAAATTCTGCCTGGACATAATCCAAAAGTTAGGCAGAAAAATAATTTATGACCCTGATGTTTTAGTTTACCACCATCGCCGGCCTTTATTTTTAGCGCACCTTAAGCAAGTAGCCAGTTACGCCCTGCATCGGGGGTATTTTGTCAAAAAGTATCCGCAGACTTCGTTTAAATTGGCTTATTTTGTTCCCAGCCTGTTTTTATTGTATGTTTTATCAGGAGGTATCTTAGCCTGTTTTTTAGCCCCATTAAGGACAACCTATATTTTTATTTTAATCCTGTATTTATCATTAGCTTTTGTCTTTAGTATTAGTAATGAATTACGTATGCTTCCTTTGGTATTCTCAGGCATAATCTTGACGCACCTGACTTACGGTTTTAATTTCCTAAAAGGTTTGTTATCCATAAGGCTTAGGGAAGAATGAAAGTAATAATTGCTTATCCGCCGTTAGATAGCCATAAGGGTTACCCGACCCTGGGGCAAAACCGCCAGTTCCAGTTCTTTAAAGAACCTACTTATATCTATCCGGTTGTCCCTGCCACGGCAGCTACGCTTTTAAAACAGGCCGGGCATGAAGTCATCTGGTTGGATGGTATTGCTGAAGGTTGGACTTACAAGCAATTCCTGGATTTTATTCAAAAGGAAGAGCCTGATTTAATTGCCTTTGAAACCAAGACACCGGTTATCAAACAACACTGGAAGATAATTAATGAAATTAAGGGACTGTCCCCGCAGATAGCTAATCCCGGGGTAACCAAGGGGACTGTCCCTAAAATAGTATTATTCGGCGACCACGTTACGGCCCTGCCCGAAGAATCATTCCAAAATTCCCAGGTAGATTTTGTCCTAACCGGCGGCGATTACGACTTTTTATTACTGAATCTATGCAATAATCTTAAAAGCTTACCGCTTACCGCCTGCAGCTTACAGCTATTAGAGCCGGGTATTTATTACCGCCAGGATGGCCAAATCCGAAATACCGGTAAGTTTCAACTCAACCACGATTTGAATTCACTCCCCTTCATTGACCGCGACCTCACCCGTTGGCAGTTATATGCCTATAAAAACGGTAATTACAAGAGAACGCCGGGTACGTATATCATGAGCGGCAGGGATTGCTGGTGGGGAAAATGCACTTTTTGTTTTATTCCTTCAACAGGTATCCTAACGAATAAGGGAGTTATTTCTATCAAAGACATAGTTGAAGGAAACAATGGCGCCGCTAATGGAATATCAGTGTTAACTCATAGAGGTGTGTTTAGGTCAATAACTAAAACTTTCAAGCGATTTTATAAGGGGCCCATTGTTAACTTGGAATTATACTGTCTAAAGCAAAACTTAGAATCAACCCCTAACCACAAAATCCTTGCTTTGAAACGCTCTTCAATTAAAAGGTGTTCCAAGCATGGAAATTGGGATTATTCTTGTGTTCCGGGAAGAATTTCAAATAGGTTAAATTGTGATAATTGCGAAAAGCAATATTATCAAGATTATCGTTTGGATTTTACTGAATCGGGTGAATTAGAAACCGGTGATTTTGTCGCTATCCCGATGATTAGAAAGGTTATGGACAAAAAGTATATAGACGTTAAAAGGATTCTGGAACAGCCGCCCTTATTAGTGCAAACAACTAAAAAGATACCCCACGAGTTAATTGAAAAGATTATAAATAAACATATTTTAGGTGCATCCCAAAGGGAAATTGCGAGAGTATTAGGCGTGGATCGGCTAACTGTAAGAAGATATATAAAGTTATATGCACAAAATGAATTGATGTTCGGGAAAAAACTGATAATTGAAGAAAATGGTTGCCTTAAATACGAATACGGAAAAAAGCTTTTACCGCAGAAAATTCCTTTGACTGCTGAATTCCTCAGATTTGTAGGTTATTATCTGGCTGAAGGGCATGTAAGTAAAATTAAGAACAGGCCTAATTCTTATTATTTAGTCCTTACTTTTTCATCCAAAGAAAAGATTTTTATTGAGGACGTTCAGCAAATAATAAATAAGTTATTTTGTAAAATTGATGTTCGGCAGCACCTAAATAAGAGGAGTGATACAATCCAGATAGGTATTAATAGCTCTGCACTTGCTGTTCTGTTTAAAACACTGTTTGGGGATAATTCATATAATAAGAAAATCCCGGAAGAGTTTATGTATTTGCCTTTTAATAAACAGAAGGAATTGTTAAAGGGGTTATTCAGGGGTGATGGTCACTTAAGAATAAGGGAGGGAGGCAAAGGCGGCTCGGAATATATTTTGCAAACCGTTTCTACCTCATTAGCCAATCAAGTCGTTGCTATTCTTCTTCGAAACAAAGCAATACCGAGATCTCGGATGATTATTCCAAGTAATAAAAAATATTCCCAAGTGTACGATATTTCTTTATCTAGGTATGATATAGGCCATATTTTCCCGGATGTTATCCTGCCAAAAGTAAGGATGGAATATAGGCATGGATTTGTATTAAATAATTATGTAATGATCCCTATAAAAAAAGCATTAAAGAGTGATTATAAAGGCATGGTTTATAATCTGGAGATAGATAAAGATCATTCCTATGCGGTCAATAATGTGGCGGTAAAAAACTGCTCTTGGCCTACTTTGTATCCAAAGTTTCGCTCCCGGACTCCGGATAATGTTTTAGATGAGATTGGCGGGCTTATTAAAAACTATGGGATTCGCGAGATTATGGATGACACCGGGACCTTTCCTGCGGGCGATTGGCTGAGGGATTTTTGCCAGGGTATGGTTCAGCGCGGATATAATAAAAAGATATTCTTTGATTGCAATATGCGTTTTGGCGCATTAACCAAGGAAGATTTCTCTTTGATGAAAAGAGCAAATTTCCGTTTGCTGCTTTTTGGTCTGGAGTCGGCCAACCAGAAGACCCTGGATAAGTTAAATAAGAACCTCAAAATAGAAAGGGTCGTTGAAGATTGCCGCTTAGCCAGAAAGGCGGGCTTATATCCGCATATCACCATTATGTTTGGTTATCCCTGGGAGACTTATGCAGAGGCCCTTAAGACCTTAAAATTAGGCAAGTGGCTCTTAAATAAAGGTTATGCCTATACTATGCAGGCGACTATGGTTATTCCCTATCCGGGTACTTCATTATTTGATGAATGCAGGCAGCAGGGATGGCTTAAAACTACGGATTGGGATGATTATGATATGAAGCAACCGGTAATGCGCACCGATATACCTGAGGAGAAAATTATGCGGTTAGTCCAGGGTATGTATAAAGTAACTTTTCAGCCCCAATTCATACTCAGAAAGGTTTTTTCTCTAAAAGACTTCGATGACCTTAAATATTACCTGCGTGCCGGAAAAAAAGTCTTCGGCCACATTTTTGATTTTAAACAGGAGAGAGAATGTTCTGGACAATAATCGGCTTAAGCGCTGCCACGTTGACTATGTTTTCTTTCCTGCCGCAGATTATCAAAGTATGGCAGCATAAATCTGCTAAGGACGTTAGCCTCGTAACTTTGCTTCAGCTTTCTTTAGGTGTTCTATTATGGATAGTTTACGGAATATATCTAAGAAATAAAATCATAATTATCGCCAACGGTATAACGCTGTCAAGCTTAGTTATCTTGCTATACCTATATTATAAGTACAGGAGAAAAAGAGCATGAAAAAAATCAATATAGGGATTATCGGTTGCGGCCACTGGGGCCCGAATTATTTAAGGAATTTTAGTTCCATCGCGCAGGTAAATATTGCCTGGGTAAGCGACCTTAACCCGCAAAGACTGGAACACATCGGGCGGTTGTATCCTAAGATTAAAACAACGAAGGATTATAAAAAAATAATCTCTGACTACACTGTCGATGCGGTGGTAGTGGCTACCCCTACGGTTACCCACTATAAGATAGCCAGGGAGTGCCTGCTTAAGAATAAGCATGTCCTTGTTGAGAAGCCCTTAGCTACCAGTGTGAAGGACGCGCAAAATTTGTTAGAACTATCCAGAGAAAAACGAAAGATATTGATGGTCGGGCATACCTTTGAATATAACCCGGGTATCAATAAGATAAAAGAATGCATCGAAAAGGATAAATTAGGCAAGGTTTACTATCTTTATTCGACAAGGACTAACCTCGGGCCGTTAAGAAGCGATGTAAATGCCCTTTGGGATTTAGCGCCTCATGACGTATCTATTTTTTCTTATCTGCTTAATGCCCAGCCCCTAAGGGTATCTGCGCAGGGAGCGGGTTTTTTACAAAAAGGGGTGGAGGATATAGTTTTCATCACTCTTTACTACCCGCAAAATATAATTGCGGGTATCCATGTAAGCTGGCTTAATCCGCGCAAGGTAAGGGAGATAACCCTGGTAGGCAGCAAAAGGATGCTGGTCTTTGACGACCTAAACGGAACCAATCCCGTTTTTCTCTATAACAAAGGAGTAATACGTAAACCCTACCCCTTGCCTTATTATGATACCTTCCGTGAATTTAAACTAATTATCCGCGAAGGCAGCATTACTACTCCCAAGGTTGAGAGAAGAGAGCCTCTTGGGATAGCATGCCGGCATTTTATAGAATGCATTATGCAAAAAAAAGAACCGCGTAGCGGCGCAAGAGATGGCTTGAATGTAGTGAGGGTGCTAAAAGCCATCCAGGATTCGTTAAAAAACGGCGGTAAAATAACTGAGGTGCGTTAATGTCTAAAATACACATATCTTCTAAGGTTATATTGGGATCGGGCCATAAGATCGATAGAGGAGCTATTCTAGGATATAGGCTAAACAGAAGGATTCCGGAGGATGACAGGCTGGTAATCGGAAAGAGGGCGACGGTCCGCAGCGGAACCGTTATTTATTTGGGCAGCGTGATCGGTAATAATCTGGAAACCGGGCATAACGCCGTGATTAGAGAACAAAATCGCATTGGTGACAATTTTTCTATTTGGAATAATTCTACCGTAGATTATGGTTGCAAGATAGGGCACAATGTTAAAATACACTGTAATTGCTATATTGCGCAATTTACTACTATCGAAGACGATTGTTTTTTTGCCCCCGGCGTTATAATAGCAAACGATATCCACCCGGGATGTAAATTTCACAAGCAGTGTATGCGTGGTCCGCTGATTAAAAAGGGGGTTCAGATAGGGGTAAATTCAACTATTCTTCCTTTTATTGTTATAGGAGAAAGGGCGCTTATCGGAGCCGGCAGCGTAGTGACGAAAGATATACCGGCAGGGGCCATTGTTTATGGCAATCCCGCAAAGGTGAAGGGCTCAATATATGGCCTTAAATGCATAAGTAAAATTACCGATAGGCCTTACAGAAAAGAGAAATGGATAAGGGAATAATTTTAATCAATCCGCCCAGCCCCTTCTTGATTAATCAGAAGTGTTTTTCGCCTCTGGGCATTCTGTATCTAGCCGCGGCGTTAGAGAAAAACGGTATACCCGTAAAAGCGGTTGATTTGGCTGATTGCGAAGATGACCTTGAGCTGGCCTTGGAAAATTATCTGGAGGAGGGGTTTCTATATGGAATTACTTCCAGCACTCCCCAGTATCCTTACGCAATAAAAATTAAAGATATTATCAGGAAAAAAAATAAAAATGCTAGGATTATTATCGGCGGCGCGCATCCGTCTTCCCTTGCTGATAAATGCTTAAAAGACGGGTTTGATAATGTTGTGGTAGGCGAGGGGGAGGACGCTATTTTAAGTATCGTTAAGGCAATAGAAAAAAAGAAGGATTTATCTTCTTTAATACAGCTACCTTATATACCGGATTTGGATTCGATTCCGCACCCTGCCAGGCACCTTTTGCCTATTAAGTCTTACGGTTATGACATAGGCGAAGGAAGCGCTACTACCATCATCACCAGCCGCGGTTGTGCCTTCAGTTGCGTTTTTTGCTCTAAGGATGTCTGGCAGAGGAGTATGCGTTTTCACAGCGTGGATTATGTAACGGAAGAGCTGAAGAAGATAATTTCAGAGTACGGCATAAGGTACTTTTTATTTTTAGATGACGCCATCAACTTAAAAAGAGACAGGATCCTCGCGTTATGCGCGAAAATCAAACCTTTAGGTATAAAATGGCGCTGCTATGCCCGCGCAGAACTTAACGCCAGAGAGGTTATTGATGCCATGAAAGAGGCCGGCTGCGTAGAGATAGGCGTGGGTATAGAGAGCGGTTCACAGAAAATACTCGATATCGTCGGTAAAGGTAGCTCCGTCAAGAAGAATACCAGTTTTGTTAGGGATTGCCAAGAGGCGGGGATAGCGGTTAATGCCTTTATTATGATTGGCCTGCCCGGCGAAACTCATGAAACGGCAGAAGAAACCAAACAGTGGATGGAAGAATTGCGCCCGGATAAATTCGGATTTAATATTTTTATGCCTTACGCCGGAACGCCGGTATGCAGGAATCCGCAAAATTATGATTTAGTAATTTACGATATCCCTGAAGAGCATAGCTGGGTAAAGGGCAGGCAGGGGGAATACCATTGTTACGTAGCTACGTCGAAACTCAGTTCCCGGGAGATCCTGCGGTTATTTACCGAGTTATTTGACTATTATACTCACTTGATAAATTGGAAACCGGGGGTAGGCAGTTTAACCAACTAATAGCGTAAAAATGGAACTAAAAGTTATTTTATTGGGCATCGCGGTTGCTTTATTAGGATACCTGATCCAGGTAAGGCCGCGTTTTTATAATCGTTATTTCGGCGTGGATACCTGGAGGAACCTTGCTATCGCCGATTATATCAGGACATATAAAAGGCTGCCCGATCAGTTACCCAAATATATGTTAAAGGGGCCGTTTGATTATCCCCCGTTTTTAAATATTATCTTAGCCTTATTACCAAAGAAATTTATAGAAAATTATCAGGGTTTTATTTCCCCTGTTTTTGACGCTCTAAATAATATCCTGGTATTTACAGTTACTTATATTTTAACCCGGGATTTAGCGGTTGCCGTCTTCGCCCAATTAGTTTATATGGCAAGCCCGCTAATAGCGATTGAAAATACCAGCCTCAATGCGCGCAGCCTCGGCAGCTTGCTTTTTACCCTGGCCTTCTTATCCGCCGTTTTTTATTCTATTAACCATGCGCCGCAGTTCTTCGTTTGGGCCGTGATTTTTACCACCCTTTTACTTTTTTCGCAAAAGATGGCTGCGCAGACATTATTTTTACTCTCGCTCTTCCTTGGCCTTATAGAGCGTAACCCGGTTTATCTGGTGATTTTGGGTATCAGCGTAATGCTAGCAATTATATTTTCGCGCGGGTTTTATATAAGAATATTAACCGGGCAGTTATCCGTATTAAAGTATTTCCGTATGATTATAAAAAACAGATATGCCCACCAGGTAAGGGGCGTAATTCCTGCCGCAAAAAATAGAGATTTTATCGACGGGCTTAAGAATACCATCCGGAAATATCCGCTTTTTGCCTTAGCGGCCAGTTGTCCGTTGACAACCATGGGATTTTTAATATCCTTATGGTTATTAATATTTCCCCGAAATACTTTTTTAATGCACTATCCCGGGTTGTCATTAATTACTCATAAGTTTGTCCTGTGGATAGTAGTCCTTTATGGCCTGGGCATAATTACCGCGCAGCTAGGGCCGTTTCAGTTCCTGGGGGAAGGGATAAAATATTTAGTTTATGCCGTGCTGCCAGCATCTTTTATTATATCTATAACCGTTTTTGATTTATTCACACATAAAGGTAACGCGTTTTTATTAATTTTTATTATCTGCCTGTTACCTTTAAGCTTAGCCCAGATTATTTTGCTGCAAAATAAGGCAGTGATTAAGGATATTACCCGTTCGGTTACCCCCGCCTTAAGAAAGATGATGGATTTTTTGGATGAACAGTCAACGCAGGTAAAACTGGCTACGATACCGTTTTCCCTGTCTGACTGCGTAGCATATTTTACCAAGAGCGATATCTTATCGTCAGATTCTGCCTATGTATTAGGGAATAATCCCGATTACCTGGATTACTACCCGGTTTTAAGGCGGCCCTTAGAGGAGATACTGAATAAGCATAAGATCAATTATTTGTTGATAGATAAGAATTATGTTAGTTTAGGCGAGTTGAATTTGACTGCCACAAACGTTGTCTTAGAAGAAGCAAACCTATGCCTGATAAAACGGTAGATAAAAATTTTAGGCTCTCTCTCTTAAAATGCCAGTCAACCAAAGAGGTCAGAGAGAAGCTGAATCTGGAATTAGCGAAATATTCTCATTTATTTCCGGTTTCTAAAGAAGCGAAAATTATCTTAAAGCCCAATCTGAATAGCTATATGAACGCGCTCACGGGAAACACCACGGATTTGAGGATTTTAGTAACAGTCATTGAATTCTTAAAGAATAGAGGTTATCATAATATTATCATCGCAGAAGGGACAAGCAGCGGTTTTTACCGTGAAAAGATCAATAATTTTTCCCGTTTATATATAGATAAGGTAGCGGAATTCTATGGCCTGAAGATAGTTGATCTGAATTATGCCGCGTCAGAGACGATAGGATTTGAATATGGGGCCGAGGCAGAGATAGCCAGAATCACGCGCGAGGCAGATTTTTTTATTAACCTGCCTAAGATAAAGACGCATTTTGAGACAGGCATATCGGTATGCCTTAAGAATATGATGGGGGTTCTGGTGGGTTTATCGAATAAACAGAAGGCCCACAGGAGCCTTGCTGAAAATATACTGAATATAAATAAATATGCGAAGCCGCACCTGCATATTATTGACGGCCTGATTGCCATGGAGGGCAATGGCCCATCTTCCGGCACGCCCCTGAATTTAGGAATCATCGTGTTGGGTACCGATCCTTATTTGTTAGATTTATTCTGCGCGCGGATAGCGGGTTTTGATTACCGGGAGATCCCTTATCTAAGGGTAGCAAAGGAGAGAGGCATTATTAATAAATCTTATACTGATTTTATAGATGCCTTTGTTTCGGAATCTATGCTAAGAAGGCTGCGTAAGCCTAAGGTTAACGCGATAGTAAGATTCATTAATAATCCCAAACGGCAGCACTATTTTATTAAAGTCAGGCTTGCGCCGGGCCTAAACCGCCTATTCTCTACGAAATTAGTCGGTAAACTATTAAATATCAGCGGATTACGTCAGGATGTTTTCGCAAGAGCCGAGTCAAATTTTCATAAGATAGATATAGATTATACCCGATGCGACAATTGCAAAAAATGCGCAGATTACTGTCCTATGGGGTTAGCGTTACCTCAACAGTTAAATAGCGCCGATAATCGCTGTATTGGCTGTTTATATTGTTTTTTAGTTTGTCCTCAAAAAGCGATTAAAATAGAGGGCCAGATTGGGTTTCTTTCTCAGCAATTGAAGCAATACGATAAGATTACGCGCTCTATAACTTAAGGTTTAGAGTTCGGTATTTAAAATATTAAAGGTGGGCCATGGATCTAAAACAGTTTAATCCGCTTAAAGTCCTTAATCATTGGCAGACATTAAACGATATTATCTCCGGGGAAAACCCGTATCCCATATCTTGCGAAATCGACCCAAGCAATCTCTGCAATCATAATTGCGTTTGGTGCATAAACGACAAGTTCAGAAAATTCAATAGAGTTTTTATTCCTCCGGCTTTAATGTTCAGGATTATCAGGGAGATGGCCAGGTGCAAGGTAAAGTCCGTTGCCTTTACCGGAGGCGGAGAGCCATTTATGAATCCCGCTACCCTAGGCGCTATTCAATTAACCCATAAGCATAAGATGGACGCAGGTTTAGTCACTAACGGCGAGTTGCTTGATCCGGAGAAATGCCAAATTATTATAAATAATTGTAGTTATGTACGTATCAGTCTGGATGCGGCGACGACTCCAACGCACCGCGTTATTCACGCCCCATCTAACCAGAGAGAGGATGTATTTAGAAGGATAGTGAGGAATATTGAGGCATTGGTTAAGATACGCGATAGGATGAAGAAGGATGTGACTATCGGTATAGGGTATCTGGTGAGTTTATATAATTACAAGGAGATAGCCAAAGCAGCGCGTTTGGTAAACAACCTGGGGGTTGATTATATCCAGATCCGCCCGGCCTTTATGCCGGGAAAACAACTGCCTAAGGAAGTACGCGCTGAAACTGAGAAGTTGATTCAGGAAGCAATTAAATTATCTAACCATAGTTTTCATGTTTTTCCCATCCTGCACCGTTTTGACGAGGTTATCAATCTGGACCGTGCGTATGACCGTTGCCTTGGGCATGCCTTAGTCGGAGTTGTAGCTGCCAACGCTAAAATGTATATCTGTTGCCAGCTGCGCGGTATAGATGGATTCTGTATCGGAGATTTACGTAAACAATCATTTTCACAGATTTGGAAAGGCAAGAAGCGCAAGGCAGTTATCAGAAAAATCAATTTAAATTATTGCCCGCCTTGCCGTTATAATAAATATAATGAACTCCTTGATTATCTAGCCAATAAAGAGAGGCCGCATAAAAATTTCTTATAAGAATGAAACTTAAAGGTTCAAAGATATTAGTTACGGGCGGTACGGGATTTTTAGGCAGCCATATAGTCCAGCGGTGCCTGGAGGAGGATGCCAGGGTAATAGTTTTCTCTACCGGTAAGGCATTAAGGAACGTCGAGCACTTACAGGCAAACCCGCGTTTGGATTTGATCGCAGGCGATATGACTGACGCCGCTTCTTTGAAAAAAGCAGCAAAAGGCGCGGATTTAGTTATGCACTTTGCTTCTTTTACCAAAACAGGAGAGACTTTTTCTGACCCCTTAAAAGACTTCCAGGTTAATGTCAGGGGCACACTTTTACTATTAGATGCGATGAGAGAAAATAACGTAAATAAGATTGTTTTTGCTTCTACGGGCAAGGTCTACGGAACCCCGCAGTATTCTCCTGTTGATGAAAAACACCCCATTGACCCGCCGGACCCATATAGCCTGGGTAAATATGTTTGCGAGAAATACATCGCGCTTTATCACAAAATTTTCCGTTTCGATTATCTTATCTTGCGTTTATTTGGTATTTATGGGCCGCGCCAAATTCCCAAGCCGGGTTCGCTGGTAGGGGTAATCAGTATCTTTGTAAAAAATATATGTAACGGCGAAGACGTGGTTATCTATGGGGATGGAAAGTTAAAAAGGGATTTTCTCTATGTCGATGATTTTGTGCGTACCTGCCTGAATCTGCTGGATAAAGACCTCTGGCAGAATACCTTTAATATCGCCTCCGGAAGGGTAGTAAACTTAAATGAGTTGATAAAAATATTAGCTAAAAAATTAGAATCCCATAAATTTAAGGTTAGTTTTAAAGGGCCCTTAAAAAGCGACGTGGATTTGTGTCCCGACGTATCATCTTTAAAGGCGAAGATTCATTATGAGCCACGGATCAGCTTAGAAGAGGGGATAGGAAGATATATCCAATGGTATAAACAAAAAACAAACTATGGACCTAAGGCAGTTTAATACCTATAAGATCCTGAATCATTCTAAAATAATCAGGGCGTTGCTAGAGAATAAGAATCCTTTTCCCGTTTCCTGTGAAATTGATCCCAGTAATCTATGCAATCATGCTTGCCATTGGTGCTATTTTGGCGATAGCCGTAAGGTTAAGAAGGCCAATTTAGATAAAGGCGTGCTTTTTAAGCTAATCGATGAGCTTGCGGCGGGTAAGACAAGATCTATTACCTTTACCGGAGGCGGAGAACCGCTAGTTAATCCCGCTACAATAGAGGCAATCGTGCGCGCCCGTAAAAAGGGTATTCGCGTAGGCCTGGTCACTAACGGCGGCCTTTTGGATAGAAAGAAGAATGAGGTTATCGTTTCCTGCTGCGATTTTGTGCGTATCAGCCTGGATGCGCCGGACGCATACTCACACGCCCGCTTACACCGTCCCGCTAATCCCAAAATAGATAACTTTGAAGATATATTGCTGAATTTACACAGATTGGTAATTTTACGCCGGAAGTCGAAAAAAGATATCACCATAGGGGTGGGGTTCCTGATAAATAAAGGAAATTATAAAAAACTTCCCATTCTTGCCGAGAGGCTGAAAAAGATCGGCGTAGATTATCTACAGATAAGGCCGATAGTTATGCCGCAGGATAATTCCCTGACACAGATTTGGACGAGGGCATTTAAATATATTCAGAAAGCCTTAAGTTCAAGCGATAAGAAATTCCATGTTTTTCCTATAGACTACCGTTACCATGAAATGATTAATAAAGGAAGAAACTATCAGAGTTGCAATACGCATAAGCTGCTTGCAGTTGTGGGGGCAGACGGCAATGTCTATATGTGCAGCCTGTTCAGGGGGGATAACAAATTCAGTTTCGGCAATCTATACAGGCAGTCGTTTGCGCAGATCTGGAGGGGAAAAAGAAGGAGAGCGGTTATGCAGTCTCTAAATATTAGAAGATGCCCGCCCTGCCGTTATAACCGCTATAATGAAATCCTTGAATATATGTTAAGCCGGAATAAACCGCATGCGGATTTTCTATGAGTAACCTTTCAGAAGTAAAAGCCATTGTGGTTACCCATGCCACTATATCTATGCCGTCTGGCTCCGAAGTCTATGGTCAGTGCCATGCCATAGCGGATTTTTTAAAAGAAAACGCCCGTGAACTTATCTTTATCAGGCACCCCTTAGAGGGTAGGAATTATTCCCGCGCTGAACTTTTTACGCATGCCGGGACCCGTAAGCTAAAAATCATCGCAACCAGAACGCAAGGCGCCTTACGTTACGCAATAGATATTCTTTCTACGGTTGCGGTTGTTTTTACACAAAGAGGTAAATGGGACATATTTATCGGCGTAAACAGCCTTAATGCTTTTAGCGGTTTATTACTTAAACGATTAGGTAAAGTTAAGCGGGTGATCTTTTATACGGCGGATTATGTCCCACAGCGCTTTGCGGATAAGCGCATGAATAGCATCTATCATTGGTTCGATAGATTTTGCATAAAACAAGCGGATTTTGTCTGGAATATATCTCAGGCGCAAATGGAGATACGTAAGAATCAGGGTTTGCCCGGCAATAAGAATATCTATGTCCCCCACGGAATAGATAAAAGACATATAACCCATCAGCCCCTGGAGAAAGTAGATAGGTATAGTTTTGTGGTTGCGGCTAACTTATCCCGGGCCTTTAACTACAGGCTTATCATCGATGCATTCAAAGACGTGGCCGTAAAGGTGCCGCAGGCAAAGCTGATAATTATAGGCACCGGAGAATTAGAGAAAGAAATATCCGATTATATAAGGCTTAATCGCATAGACGGCCACGTGTTGATGTTGGGGTGGATGCCGCACGATAAGCTGATACCCTTTATTTCCCGTTGCGGCATAGGATTAGCTATATACACCTCTTTGTGTAGTTGGACCAATTTTTCGGATTCTTTTAAGACTAAAGAGTATTTGGGTTGCGGCTGTCCGGTAATAATCTCTGGCGCCTTAGGCGCGATAAGAGAGGCCCAGACGAGTAACGCCATAATTGCCGTAGGCGATGATAAAAATTCTCTTTATGAAGCAATGTTAAAATTATTGGAAGAAGAGGATGTTTATTTACAATATCGAAATAACGCCATTAATTTTATGCAGGATTTAGATTGGCAGAAGATTTATTCGCGTAGCTTAAGCCCGATTTTCAACCAATAAACAGTATGAATATAAAATTTAGCTGTAGATATTTTAAAGGCGATAAACCGTGCCGCTTCCACAGGCTGTGTATTGCTTGCCCCGACTATAAAAGACAGGGGAAGAAAATCCTGATTATTAAGTTAGCCGCTATGGGGGATGTATTACGCACCACCTCGATTTTAGCCGGCTTGGAAAGAAAATACCCGCAGAATCATATTACCTGGCTGGTGAATAAAGAGTCCCATGTTCTCTTAGAGGATAATCCTAAGATTGACCGCCTGTTAACTTATGGATTAGATTCAATATTATGCCTATGCGCTGAACATTTTGACTTAGTCTTAAGCCTTGATAAGGCATTCGGCGGCGCGAGCCTTGCGATGTTAGTAAAGGCAGAAGAAAAAAAAGGTTTTGGAACCCATAAGGACGGCTACCTTTATCCATTGAATCCGGGATCAGAATATGCCTTTCGCCTGGGGATAGACGATAAACTTAAATTCAAACAAAACAAAAAAACTTACCAGGAGCTGATTTATGAAATGTCCGGCCTCGATTATAAAAACGATGAGTATATTTTAACCCTTTCTTCAGAGAGCCGTAAATACGGCGAAGGCTTCGCTAAAAAAAATAAATTAAATAAAGGAGACTTGGTTATTGGGTTAAATACGGGTAGCGGAGAAGTCTTTGCTACTAAGAAATGGACGATGCAAGGTTTTATTAAACTGGCCGGGATATTGAAGAGTAAATTAAAAGCTAGGGTTTTATTGCTGGGAGGGCCCAGCGAAATCCAGCGTAATCAGGAAATAAAATCTAGGTTAAAAAACGTTGTTATTGATACCGGTTGCCGTAATCCCTTAAAAGATTTTATAGGTATCATAAACTGTTGTTCTCTGGTTGTTTCTGCGGATACGTTGGCTATGCAGATTGCCATTGCCTTAAAGAAGAGGGTGGTGGCTTTATTCGGCCCTACCTGTCATCAGGAGATAGACCTATATGGACGCGGAGAGAAAATCGTAAGCAAAGTAAATTGCGCGCCTTGCTATAGGCAGGATTGCGATAATATCAAGTGTATGCCATCGATTGAGCCTGAAGAGGTATTTGCGGCAATCAAACGCTCGTTAAAGAAATAAAAACATGAGGAAGAAAGTCCTCTTATTAAATCCTCCCGGGGAAAAAAGATACATCCGGGACTACTATTGCAGTAAAGTTTCCAAGGCATGGTATATCTATCCTCCGGTAGATTTATTGATACTCAGCGGTATTTTATACGAACAATTTGATGTCCGGGTTATCGACGCAATAGTCCGGAAGACGCCGGTTAAAAAATGCCTAGAGGAAATTAAAGATTTTTCTCCGGATGCAATTATCTTTCTGACCGGGGCGGTATCAAAAGGAGAGGACCTGGAGTTTATAAAGAAGATAAAGCAACATAGTAGTGTTTTAGCGGTTGCTAGCGGCGATTACCTGCTTGAAAAGGGGAGTGTTCTTTTAAGAAAAGAAAAAGCCTTAGATGCCATCCTTCTTGATTTTACCAGTAGCGATATCGTAAGCTACCTTAATAATCCGTTGCAGCAATTATCTACTATAATCCAGAGAGCTGACGGGAATATTATGGATTCGGACAGAGTCAGGCAGAATGGCGAATTCTCTATCCCTATCCCGCGCCACGAGCTGTTTCTCAATAAGAGATATACCTATCCTTTTATCCGTAAATACCCCTTCGCTACGGTTCTTACCGACTACGGTTGCCCTTTTAAGTGCCCTTTTTGCGTTATGGCAAGCATCGGGTATAAATATAGGCCAGTAGATAATGTCTTAAGCGAGATTTCTTATTTGGACCGTTTAGGCGTAAAAGAAATATACTTCGCGGATCAGACCTTCGGGGCGAATAGAATACGTACCCTGGGTTTATTAAACGCGATGGCCAGGCAATACCCTAAATTAGGCTGGGTGTGTTTCTCGCGCGTGGACATAACCGATGAAGAAATGCTTAAGGCAATGAAAGAGGCCGGCTGTCACACCATTATTTACGGCATTGAAAGCGGAAACAAAGATATATTGAAGCGATTTAAGGGTATCGGAAAAGAACGGATGAGGCAGGCTATTCGTCTATGCAAAAAATATAAGATAAGGGTAGTGGGGACTTTTATTATCGGTTTACCGGGAGAAACAGAAGAGAGCATTAGGGATACGATTACTTTTTTTAAGGAGTGTGATTTTGACTACATCTCTTTCAATATTGCCATACCCCGGGCAAATACAGAATTGCGGCGGGAAGCGATAAGAGATAATCTATGGCTTTCTGAGCATGACGATATGGATCAATCCGGAACTTATGCCGTAATGGGGACCGGCCATATGTCTAAGGAAGAAGTTTTCTTCTGGCGCAGGCAGGCAGTGAAGGAATTTTATCTAAGGCCCGTATATCTATTCAAGCGTCTGTTCTCGGTTAAATCCTGGCAAGAATTTAAAATAAATATTTTAGAAGGACTTTCTTTAATAAAAGGTACTTTAAAATCTTAGGATGCCGCAGATGAAGATAATGGTCGTGATTCCTACCTATAACGAGAAAGAAAATATCGCAGAGTTGTTAAAGTCCATACTCGCGCTGGAAATAAAAGATATGGATATCCTGGTAGTAGACGATGATTCTCCGGATAGAACGGCAAAGATCGTTGAAGATATTAATAAAATAAACCCCGGCGTGCATCTTTTATTAAGAAAGAAACTTAAGGGGCGCGGAGCGGCGGGTAAGGATGGTTTTAGGTATGCCTTGGATTGGGGGGCAGATTACATTATTGAAATGGATGCTGATTTTTCGCATGACCCTAAATATATCCCTGATTTTTTGGAGGCAATTAAAGATAACGATGTGGTGCTGGGTTCCCGTTTTATCAGGGGAGGCAGGGACATGGGTAGGACTTTTATTAGACGGATAATTTCTTGGCTAGGCAATGTTTATGTACGTAGAATCCTGGGTATAAAAATACACGATTGCAGCTCTGGCTACCGTTGTTTTCGCCGTAAGGTCTTAGAGACCATCAATTTAGATAATACTATTTCTTTAGGGCCTGCGGTAGTACATGAGTTTTTATATAAAAGCATACTTTACGGTTTCAGGATAAAAGAAATACCGATTATTTTCGTGGAGAGAAAATATGAACACTCTAAGCTTAATTTCCGGATTATCTTAGAGGGGTTTTTAATGGTTCTTGTCTTAAAATTCTTATTTTCGAGGATCAGGCACGAGTAGGTTTTTTGATGCAAGTAAGATGAGCAGAATCTTTTTTATCCAGCCAGATAGCAGCGAATACGCGGGGATTATGTCTATGTCATCTTTAATCAAGAGGCATGGGCATGATGCTAGAGTATCCATTGCCCTTGAGAGCAGGATAATTTTAGGAGAATTACGCCAGTCTTGTGCGGATATAGTCGCTTTTTCCTGTATGACCCCTTCTTATCCCTGGGCTTTAGAGCAGGCAAAAATTATTAAAAAAAATTATTCCTTACCAATTATCTTCGGGGGTTGCCATTCTACTTTTAACCCCGAGATCATCTCTGAGCCAACGATAGATATGATTTGCTGCGGGGAGGGCGAGTATCCGTTGTTAGAATTAATGGATACATTAGCTCGGCAAGGCGATATCACCCGGATTAATAATCTAACCCTTAAATATAACGGTGTGTTATATAGAAACGAAGTCCGCCCGCTGATGGAAGATTTAGACAACCTGCCCTTCCCGGACCGCTCTATTTATTATGAGCGATATAAGTTTTTAAAAAGCTATCCGGCTAAACATTTTATGAGCGCGCGGGGCTGTCCTTTTGACTGCAGCTATTGTTATAATCACCAGTTATCAAAGATCTATCGGGGTAAGGGTAAATATGTCAGGCGTAAGAGCCCCGGATATTTTGTTTCTGAGATTGAAGAGATAAAGATGAAATACGGCCTTAAGGTGGCCATATTTGACGATGATATATTTGCGATAAACCCGCAATGGCTATCAGAGTTTATCCCTGCTTATCTTAAACGGGTAGGAGTCCCCTTTGCCTGTTCCATACGCGTGGACGTGGTTACGGAAGAAATTGTTAAACTATTGAAAGAAGGCGGATGTTTTCAGGTATCTTTTGGATTGGAGACAGGTAACGAAGAACTCAGGCAATTAGTGCTTAAGAAGAGGGTTACCGATAAACAGATTACTGAAGCCGCAAGGCTGTTAAAACGCTATAAGATACCTTTTCTTACGAACAATATGATGGGGATACCCACTGAAACTATCGAACAGGCATGTGAAACCATAAGATTAAACAGCCGTATAGGCACAGATGTTCCCTGGTGCTCAATTTTACAGCCATTCCCCAAGACTGAGATAGCTGATTTCGCTATCGCCAAAGGCCTATTAAACAGCGATTATGATAAAAGCTTCTATCCGTCGTTCTTTATAAAAAATCCGATTAAACAGGAGAATATCCGCCAGCTCTGGAACCTGCAGAAGTTCTTTATTGTGGCAGTAAAATTCCCTTTTTTTCTGCCGTTGATAAAGTATTTGATTAAGTTTACTCCTAACAGGTTCTTTGATTTTATTTTTACAGTTAGTTATTTCACTACTTATAAACGCCGGCATAATGTTAGCTGGCTGACGGCATTTTTATTTGGCTTAAAGACAAAACGCCAGATTAACGCCACCAGGAAAACGACTTCTTAAATATGACAGATATTGTTTTCATTAATCCGCCCTTAACCTTAGAAGAGCGTTATGGCAAGCTCTCTAGCGGGGGGAGCCTTTTGGCGCCGTTGGGACTGGCAACCTTAGCCGCTATTACCCGGGATAAAGGGTTTAAGGCTGAAATAATCGATTCAGCAGCACTTGGGTTATCGTATGAGGATACGGTAGATCAGATTATACAACGCGCGCCTAAATATGTGGGTATAACTGCCACTACCATTGCCATATATAATGCCGCAAAGTTAGCCCGGGAGTTAAAGAAAAAACGCCAAGATATCTTTATCATTATCGGCGGGCCCCACGTTTCCAGCATTCCTGAGGATACCATGAGTAGATTCCCGCAATTTGATGCCGGGGTCATCGGAGAAGGTGATGTCACAGTTATAGAGATGTTGAATGCCCTGCAAGAAAATAAAGATTTAAAACGGGTGCAGGGGTTAATTATAAGGGCTAACGGCAGCATAGAGCGGACCCCAGGGCGCGAGTTAATTGTCGATCTTGATAAACTACCCTTACCGGCGTGGGATTTATTACCCGATTTAACGCGATACTATCGGCCTGCGGCTAACTCTTTCTACCAGCTTCCTTCAACTGGTGTGGTTACTTCGCGAGGCTGTCCCGGTAAGTGTATCTTTTGTGACCGCACTGTCTCCGGAGACAGGTTGAGAATGTACAGCGCATTGTATCTTCTAAAGACGGTAAAACACCTTTATTCTAACTATGGAGTCAGGGATATCATTTTCCACGACGATAATTTTATCGCCTTTAGAAAAAGATTATACGAATTATGTGAAATGTTAATAAAAGAAAATCTTAAGTTGACCTGGTCTTGTACCGCGCGCGTAGATATGGTTACCCCGGAACTTTTAAAGATGATGAAACGCTCCGGCTGTTGGCAGATTGCCTATGGTATTGAGAGCGGGGATCAGGAGATATTGGATTTTTTAAAGAAAGGGATTACGCTTAAGCAGATAAAAGATGCCTTGCGTTGGACTAAAGAAGCCGGCATTATGAACCGCGGTTATTTTATGATCGGAGTCCCTACGGAAACCGTCCGGACTATCCGTAAGACTATAGATTTTTTGCTGGAACTAAAGCTGGATGATTTCCATATGAGTATGTTCACGCCGCACCCGGGGACAGAGATATCCCGGTCTATCAGCGAATATGGCACCGTGGATAATGACTGGAGGCGTTTCGGGGGTTGGCATCCCGTTTTTATTCCCAGGGATTTGACTAAAGAACAATTAATATACTTTCATAAATTAGCATTCAGGAAATTTTATTTCCGGCCTCGGATAATTTTCCAGTATCTTTTATATATTTCGCGTGATTTTAGGAATATTTCAAAGTTATTTCTGGGGGGCAAAGGCTTATTGAGGTATGCTTATGGCAAATAGCCAAGCGCGAAGCAAAGATATAAAAACAACTGGCCTGGTACAAAAGACAGAATCCCTTGCCTTACTATCAGTCCTGCTATTAGCTGTTTTTTTGCGCCTGTTTAGGTTAGGATACCAGAGCCTCTGGATTGATGAGATAAACGCCGTTCTTATGGCTGGTAAAAGTATATTTAAAATTATTTTTGCCGGTGATACTACCCCGCCATTTATTTATTTAGTTAATCACCTCTGGCAGAAATTAGGCACAAGTGACTCTATGGTGCGATTTCCTGCCGCAATCTTTGGTGTACTATCCGTATATGCCGCATATAAGTTGGCCAAAGCCTTATTAGGAAAAAAAGAGGCGTTCCTTACCGCCTTTATCATCTCAATTTCCCTTTACCATATCATATATTCCCAGGAAGCGGCCAGGCCTTATACGGCATTTATTTTTTTCTCTTTAATTTCTTTATACTGTCTATGCCAGATACTCAATACCAACCGAAATAAATATTGGGCAGGTTTTATCATTTTCAATGTTTTTAATTTATACACGCAACTTTTTGCTATTTTTGTTTTAACGAGTGAAATAATTATTTGGTTAGTGTTTATTTTTCAAAGGGCCATTAGAAAGAAAGGAAATTATAAGTCGGTTATTAATAGCATGCTTAAATTCGGCCTTGGCATAATAGGGATTATTGTTTTAAGCCTGCCTGTTTCAATACAATTTATTTCTGCCGCAGAATCCGAGCTTACCCCAGGCAGGGTGGTCCTAAACCCGATTTATTATAAGAATTTACTCTGCCGATATGGGGCGGGAAACGGTCTGCAGCTATTTATTTATAATTTTTTCTTTATCAGCGGACTTATTTCTTTATTTAGAGGGGATAAACGAAAAGAAACAGGCCTGTTAATCTTTTGGCTGGTTTTTCCCTTTTTTCTCCTTTCCTTTATGGAACTCAAACATTTCTTCCATATCCGTTATGTAATTTTTACCTATCCGGCATATATAATCATTGTTTCTAAAGGCATCACTAATTTCCTGAACTCTAAGTATATCCTTCCTCGCAAGAACGCCTTAACCGCGGTAATCCTCATTATTTTTGCCAGCCTGTCTTATCTACCCTTAAAACTATACTATCAGATGCCGGCACGGTTGACGGATTGGAGGGGGGCGGCAAGGTATATTTACGATAACGCGAAAGATGGTGCAATGGTTATTACAAATGGAGTGCACGATACTTTAATAAAATATTACCTGGAAAAAGAAACCATGCAAAAGAAAATGCAGGTTATCTCGCATGATAATATATTACAGAATTTTAGAAATTTATTATTATATAATAATGACGAGGTTTACTATGTCGGTTATGGAGAGGATGTCGGTTACGGAACAGATATATTTAGCCTATTGGCAGAGGAGCACTTTAAGAATAAGGAAGTTTTTTTCTCGCCTGTGTATGCAGAATTAGGGAAAAGGGAGCTGATTGATTGGGACGGGAATTCCTGGGTTGACGTAGGCGTGCGCGGTTATAGGTTAGTAGTCTACTTTAATAAAAATTAGATGAGACTTACAAGCATAATCTTACTATTGTTTATTTTTTTGACCGCTATTTTTACCTTTCCGCTTATTCTTAATTTTAATACAGCTATACCCGGCTTTCATAGCACCGATGAGCCTTACGGAGTGCTATGGAATTTTTGGTGGCTTAAATACAGCCATCTACAACATCTTAAGGATAATTTTTCTCCTTTTATTGCCAGCCCCTTTGGCTTAAATCTGGCTCAATCTCCGGCATACCCCATAGGAGATTTTATTAATAAATTTTTAACCTTAATTTTTGGAGAGATAATCGCTTATAATCTCCAGGTAGTAATCAGTTTTATTTTGTCTGCTATTTTTATGTATTATTTAGTTTATGGTATTACCCATGATAGGTTAACATCCATATTTTCCGGAATTATTTACAGTTTTTCTTCTTATCATACCGTAAGGTCATGGCAGCATCCCAGCTTAGCTCAAATTCAATGGTTGCCCTTGTATCTATGGGCGCTCTTTAATTTAAGGGAGAAAAGCACACTGAAAAATATGATTTTTACTGCTATAAGTTTTTGCTTCATAGCTTTCTTTAATTATTATTATGCCTACTTCTCTTTAATAATTACGCTTGCATTTATTATATTTATTTTTGTATATGATAAAAAAGGCTATTTAAGAATAGCTAGAGATACCCTCATTAGCATGTCCCTGGCGTTTTTAATTCTTCTTCCGATAATCCTGCCTATCTTTAAAGCGGCATATTTTACGCAGAGAACGCAGGATTTAATAGCTGGAGGATATTTCCGGACATTTAATGATTTGTTTGAACAATCAGCAAGGCCCTTAAGTTACTTTTTGCCGGATGCGGTACACCCTATATTTGGTAAATTCAGCGAACAATTTATCGGTTTATCTATATATGGGATGAGTTTTACCGAACATGCCCTGTATTTGGGATGGACATCGCTTATCTTTGCATTTATCGCTTTTAGAAAATGGAGAAGAAATAAAAAATTACGAATTACGAGTCACGAATTACGAGTCACGAATAATGAAGATTTTTATATCGGGTTTTTTATATGGCTGGCAATTGTAGCCTGGTTTTTTTCTCAACCTCCGTGGTGGGAAATCGGGGCATTTAAAATTTACATGCCGTCATTTTTTATGTATAAGATTTTTCCCATGTTCCGCGCATATTGCCGGTTTGGCGTTGTAGTTATGTTGGCAGTAGCTGTCCTCGCAGGGGTGGGATTAAAATTTATTTTAGAGAAATTCAATTCACAAAAGACTAAGGTTGTTATAACTGCCTTATCCTGCGGTTTATTCTTATTTGAATCCTGGAATTGGCCGCCTTTTAAGGTTATCAATGTTTCCGGGATCCCTGCGGTTTACTATTGGCTTAAGGCCCAACCCGGAGATTTTATCATAGCGGAGTATCCTCTGGATGTAGAAGGGGCAAACGAGATATATAAATTTTACCAAACCAGGCATGAGAAGAAAATTATTAATGCCACTATCCCCGGAACTTATCCCAATAAGGTCGCCAAGAGTATAATTAAATTATCCGATCCGAATACGCCCGGAGCTTTAAGATGGATGAAGGTAAAATATGTTTTGGTGCACAGGGATGGTTATCAAAATACAGAATTAATCGAATGGACAGAAGAGCTAGATAAAGTTGCTAAAATTCCCGGGCTTAAATTCATTAAGAGTTTCACGGCAGAAGAGTGCCCTCAGAAGGGCATAAGATGCATTCAAGAAGCGGGCCCTATTGACGTATACGAAGTAATTGCTCAACCGATTAAGCCGGAAGTTGAGGAGTAAATTATGCATATCTTAGGCATATCCTGTTTTTATCATGATAGCGCTGCGTGTTTAGTGCGCGATGGAGAGATTGTCGTCGCGGTTCAAGAAGAACGCTTTACCCGTAAGAAGCACGATTCTGGTTTCCCCGTAAATTCTATAAACTGGTGCCTTAAGGAAGGTAATATTGTTGTAAAGGATTTGGATTATGTAGTATTTTATGACAAACCTTTTATTAAATTTGAAAGGATCTTGGAAACCGCGCTTACTTATGCTCCTTCGGGTGCGCGGCAATTTATTCAAGCTATGCCTTTATGGTTAAAGCAGAAACTATGGATTCCGGAGCTAATCAGGAAAGAATTAGGTTATAAGGGAAAGATTTTATTTACCGAGCATCACGAGTCTCATGCTGCCAGCGCCTTCTATCCTTCGCCGTTCGATAAAGCGGCATTTTTGACTATGGATGGCGTAGGGGAATGGGATACGGCCAGTTTTGGGGTAGGGCAAGGCAATGATATTGATATTTTATCTGCTTTAAAATTTCCGCATTCATTAGGTTTATTGTATTCGGCATTTACCTATTACGCCGGATTTAAGGTCAATTCCGGAGAGTATAAATTGATGGGCCTTGCCCCTTACGGAGAACCCAAGTACGCGGATTTAATTTTAGATAAGCTGATAGATTTAAAAGAAGACGGTTCCTTTAAGTTAAATATGCGTTATTTTGGATATTGTAATAGCCTGAAGATGGCTAACCGGCGTTTTGAAAAATTATTCGGTGGCCCTGCAAGAAAACCGGAGAGTAAGATAACTCAGAAGGATATGGATATCGCATCTTCCATCCAGCAGGTAACCGAGGAGATTATGTTGCGTATAGCCAGGCATGTGCATAAAGTTACGGGTGAAGATAAACTTTGCCTTGCCGGAGGGGTTGCCTTAAACTGCGTAGGTAATGGCCGTATCCTGCGTGAAGGGCCTTTTAAAGAGATATGGATTCAGCCGGCCAGCGGAGATGCGGGCGGAGCATTAGGAGCCGCTTTATTAATCTGGCATAAATATTTAGGCAATAAGCGGCAAGTTGACGGCCGTAATGACAGGCAAAAGGCCTCGCTATTAGGCCCTTATTATAGCGATGGGCATATTGAGGATTTTCTTATAAAAGAAGGCATCCCTTATAAAAAATTGTCTTATTTGGAAGTGCCGCAGGTAGTTTCGGATTTAATTATTCAGGGCAAAGTCATCGGTTGGTTTCAAGGAAGGCTAGAGTTTGGGCCAAGGGCATTGGGTGCCAGAAGCATAATCGGCGATGCCAGGAATCCTCAAATGCAGTCAAAGATGAACTTAAAAATCAAATACCGGGAGTCCTTCCGGCCTTTTGCCCCAACGGTTTTAAAAGAAAAAGTTTCGGAATGGTTTGATTTGAATAAAGAAAGCCCCTATATGCTTTTAGTGGCCCCTTTAAAAGAAAGCAAAAGAATAAAATCAGAGGATACGTCAAGGGGCTTTGATAAGTTGAAATTCAGGCGTTCAGAGATCCCCGCGGTTACGCATGTTGACTATTCAGCCCGGGTTCAGACTATAAAAAGAGAAGATAACCCTTTATATTATGATACAATAAACGAATTCTATAAGAAAACAGGTTGCCCGGCAATCATAAATACCTCTTTTAACGTCAGGGGAGAGCCGCTGGTATGCAGCCCCGAAGATGCGTTCAGGTGTTTTATGCGGACAGAGATGGACTATTTAATTATGGGTTATTTCTTATTAGATAAAAGCCAACAAAAGCCGTTTACGCAAGATATAAAGTGGCAGGGAGTTTTTGAGCTGGATTAAAATGGAAAAACTCAAGTTAGACAAAAATAATCTTAAGAAATTCGGTATTACGATGGGCATAGCCTTTTTTATCATAGCTTTGCTTTTAGTTATCCGGCATAAACATAATTCATTGCCTGTATTCTTAATATCCGCTATATTTTTTATCTTTGCTTTTACATTGCAGGTTCTGTTAAAATCCGTATATATTTTCTGGATGAAGTTAGCTTATGTTTTAAGCTGGATAAACACTCGCTTGATCCTATTGATTATGTTTTATTTAATTCTTACGCCTATCGGTTTGATTATGAAATTATTCAAGGTCGATTTACTGTATCTAAAAACCGATAAAAAGAGGCAATCTTACTGGAGAGAAAGAGAAAAAAAATTATTTAGCCCGTTAAATTACGAAAGGCAATTTTAGGCAGGAGGGAATATGGGTAAGTTTTCTATAATCAGGGAATTTTGGGATTTTTTACGGATGCGTAAGAAATGGTGGCTGGCGCCGATTATTATCGTGCTTCTGGTGCTTGGGCTTTTGATCTTTTTTACCCAGTCTTCGGCAGTCGCGCCTTTTATCTACACTTTATTTTAAAAAAAGGAGAAGCGAAATGAAGAAAGTATTGTCTATATTTTTTATTTTTATTTTATTTTTAATATTTATCAACTGGTATAACTCCAGGCCCGAAGTAATTATTTCCCGTGTCGTAAAAAATAAAGATATCCGGGCAGGCCAGTTGAGGTATAAAATTTATTTAATGAAGGTTATACCCGTAGGTGAAGCAAGCTTAGGCGTTGCCAAGGTAGAGGACTATAAGGGAGCGAAAGTTTATCATTTAACAGGGAGCGCCCACAGCTCCAGTTTGTTTACTAATTTTTTTCAGGCCCGGGCATACCTGGATTCTTACGTCGATATTCAGGAACTCAGCCCCATGCTATTCCGGCAGAAGTTGGTTATTAAAGGTAAGCGCCAATTCTACAGGGAAGTTTTTTATGACCAGGCAAATGGCACTATGTCTTTAGAGGGCGTAAGGCGCCAGATATACCCCAATACGCAGGACCCGCTTTCTGCGATGTTTAATGTCAGGCTTATAGATTTTAAAAAGACGGATAAAATAGAAATAGGCCTAAACACCAACCAGAAAAATTATATTTTAAAAGGTACGGTTAGAAACCAGAGCGTTACGGTCGGGAAGGATATCTATAAGACAGCGTTTTTGGATGCACATATCAGCAGGCGCGATAAAAACCCCTACCATAAGTCTAATATTTCCATGGTTTTATTGGAGGAGGTAGCTAACGTCCCTATCCTGATTAATGTTTTCGCCGGGGGCGTATTAATAAATGCCAGGCTCATAGATATAAATGACAGAAATAATTAATAGCGGCGAGAGGATCCTCCCGGAAAAAGAAAGCCCGTTGATGATTGCGCGCCATTTTTGCGCCTATAGATTCGCCAGGGATTACGCCACTAACAGGGATTTGTTAGATATCGGATGCGGCGAAGGCTATGGTATTTTTTTTCTCTCTGGCTTTGCCCTAAAGGCGGTAGGCATAGATTATGATAAGGCAATAATAGAATACGCAAAAAATAAATACCGCAGAGATAATTTAATATTTTATGCTATAGATGTAAAAGAATTGGCTAATTTCGGCCAGAAGTTTGACACGGTATGTACCTTTCAGGTCATTGAACATATCCAAAACCCAGGCCTGTTTTTAGAAAATATAAAGAATCTGTTAAAGGATAAAGCTGTATTTATATGTTCTACCCCGAACAGATTAGATGCCTCTCCGCATAGCGATGCCCCCTTGAACAGGTTCCACCTCAAAGAATATTTATATCCTGAGTTTAAGCAATTATTAGAAGCGCATTTTAGCAAGGTAACGGTGTTTGGCTTAAAGAGAGGCAGGAAACTTAATTTTTACCGTCGGCTCAAGAAGATAGGGCTATTCAATTTTCTCCCACCTTCAATAAATCCCATAAAAATATTTTATGATTCTATAGATTGTGATAATCTTATCATTACTAAAAATAAACCGGAGGAGGCATTAGATTTCATAGCAGTCTGCCATAAATAAATGATAATTATATTTTTAATGAATCTTCTTGTTGGCATATCGGCATTCCTGCTCAATTATAGAATTCTGAAATTCGTTAATTTCGTTGATTCACTTTTATCATTATTCATTCTTTATTTTACGCAGATTGTATTTACCGAGCTACTGCTAGGGATAACCGGCGCCCTTTCTATAGGTAACCTCATTTTGCTTAACCTGGCGATAGCCGCGGTTATCTGGCTGGCTACTATTAATAAAAAATCATTCTTTGGCCTGACGGATATAAAAACTGTTTTATGTGAACTTTTAAGCAATAAAATTATCTTATTTCTGGTTACTTTAATTTCGGTATTCGCTTGCGTCAAAATCTTTATTAACCTTGTAAACCCTCCCTTTGGCTGGGATTCCCTTAATTATCACTTTACCTTTCCCGTGGAGTGGCTAAAACACGCGAATCTGAAAAATCCCATTACTATCTTTGACGATCCGGCTCCCAGTTATTATCCTATAAACGGCAGTTTGTTCTACTTATGGCTAATCTTTCCGCTACGAAACGTATTTCTCGCGGATTTAGGGCAATTACCGTTTTTTGTTCTGGCATTTTTAGCTGCTTATAATATCTCGAGAAAATTAGGGGTAAGCAGGGAGTCTTCTTTTTATGCGGCAACGCTTTTTTTGCTCATCCCGAATTTTTTCAAACAGTTATCGCTTGCCTATGTGGATGTAATGGTGGCGGCATTATTCCTGGTTTCTCTAAATTACCTCTTTTTGCTGAATAAAGAATCCTGTTTTAAAAATATATTACTTTATGCTATGAGCATGGGTTTGCTTGTGGGCACAAAGACCATTGCCTTGCCGTACGCAGCGTTATTGTTCCTGCCCTTTATCTTTCTGTGCATAAAGAAGGCGCAGAAGAGCTATCTGTTTATAGCCTCTATATTAGTGATAATTACTTTAGGTGGATTTTCTTATATCAGGAATTTTATAGAGACAGGGAATCCTTTTTATCCTTTAGATGTCAAACTGCTTGGCCAGGCTATATTTAAAGGGGTTATTGATATTAGTAGTTACCGGGCGCATTTTAAAATTGAAGATTACCGTTTAACTAAACTATTATTCCATGAGGGGCTGGGGGCGCAATCCTTAATATTTATTTTGCCTTTTATATTTTTGGCGTTACCGCTTATCTGGATAAAAAAGAAAAAAGCCCCGGATTTATATCTGGCATATTTTTTAATCCTGCCTCTTTTGATTTATTCGGTGTATCGCTACATTATTCCTCTGGCAAATACCAGATATTTATACCCTCTCTTAGGCACAGGCATGATTATCGGTTTTTATACCCTAAAAGACTTAAATATTCCCCGGCGTATTGTAAATATTTTGGTAGTCATATGCGCCCTGGCTTCGATACCGGAACTGGCCAAACGGCAAGAACTGGTAGCCTCGATTTTACTGACATTCTTTTTGTTCGTGCTATCATTACTGTTAATAAGGAAACGGATAGTAATAAATCGTTTTGTTATATATTTATTTTTTATTTTTCTGATACTCCTTCTAATTTTTATACAGGGGTATTACCTAAAGAATGAGTATCCTGGCTATATAAAGATGGCCAAATATTCCGGTTTTTGGCCGCAGGCGACAGCTGCCTGGAATTGGCTCAATAGTAATACCGAAGGCAATAATATTGCCTATGCCGGCAGGCCTGTGCCGTTTCCTTTATACGGGGCCAGTTTTAAAAACAATGTCTATTATGTTTCTGTGAATAAGGTAGAGCCGGCTAAATTGCATTATTTTTCCGGCAGTTATTATAAATGGGGAGATGATTTCTTAAGCCTGCATAAAAATCTGGAGGCAAAAGGTAATTATCGCGCGGATACTAATTATCCTGTCTGGTTGGATAACCTTAGAGAAAGGAATACCGATTACCTGTTTATTTATTCGCTTCACCAGACCAGGGATATCGCATTCCCGATAGAAGATAGCTGGGCAAAGGCTAACCCCGATAAGTTTGCTTTGGTTTTTGAGAATAATGCGATACACATCTATAAAATACTCAGATGAAACTATCAATTGTATTACCCGCGCATAACGAAGAAGAAAATATAACAGAGGTAGTCAGAAGAATAGAAAATTCCTCCCTGGATATACCTTATGAATTAGTGGTAGTTAACGACCATTCTACCGATAATACAATAGGGCTTCTTGGACAGCTCTGCCGGCAGTATAATAATATCAAGGTAGTGGACAATGCGCTGGCTAAGGGTTTCGCCAATGCCTTAAAGACAGGTTTTAAAAGCGCGGATACCGAGGTGGTCGTCCCGGTGATGGCAGACTTATGCGATGATTTAGATACGTTGAAGAAGATGTTTAAAAGGATAGATGAAGGGTATGATATCGTCTGCGGTTGCCGCTATATTAAAGGGGGCGCCCGGCAGGGAGGCTCAAAATTAAAAGGTTTCTTTTCTTGTTTTGCGGGTAGATCCCTTTCTTTCTTACTGGGCTTGCCTACGCATGATATCGCCAATGCCTTTAAGATGTATAAGAAAAAGGTCATAGATAGCATAGAAATCAAATCTCAGGGGTTTGAGATATCTATGGAAATACCGCTTAAGGCTTACTTTCTGGGTTTTAAGATAACCGAAGTGCCTACGGCTTGGAAGGAAAGGACCAGAGGAAAATCCAGTTTTAAGATGTTTAAGCTATTGCCGGCTTACCTCAGGTTATATATTTGGGCGGTTTTTAAGAAGATGATAGGGTAAATATGCCTTTACTTTCGGTAATAGTACCGGTTTATAATGAAGTAAAAACCATAAAGCAGATTTTAGAAAAGATAAATTCTGTAGATATTGATAAGGAAATAATAGTCGTAGATGATTGTTCCTGCGATGGCACCAGGGATGTCCTAAGAGGCATCAAATATAATAATTTAAAAATTATACAACACGATATTAACAAGGGTAAAGGTGCAGCTTTCTTGACTGGATTATCTTACGCAACCGGAGAATTTACAATAATTCAGGATGCAGACCTGGAGTATAACCCTGCTGATTATATAAGGTTAATCCGGGCCTTAAGGCAATATAACGCCGATATGGTCCTGGGTGCCAGGTTTAAAGAGGGCTACCACGGCCTGTTGATACATAGATTGGGTAATAAGGTTTTAACCCTGCTTCTGAACCTTTTATTCGGTTTAAAGCTTAATGACTGCTTTACCTGTTATAAGCTATTCTTGACGGATACAATCAAAAAGTTAAAGCTCAAAGAACAGAGTTTTACCATAGAGACAGAGATAGTTGCTAAAGCCGCTAAGAAGGGATTATCTATAGTAGAAGCCCCCGTGTCATATAATCCCCGGCTTTATTCTGAAGGAAAAAAAATAAGGTGCAGAGACGGTATCCGGGCGATAATCAGCATAATCAAGTATCGTTTTACAGATTAAAAATGCCTAAAATTATTAAATACCTGGATTGCATAATCTACTGGTCCATTGTTTTGATGCCTTTTTCTATGGCTATTTCTCCTGTCCCGGTGAGCGTATTTGAGGGATTTCTAATATTCAGTTTTTTCACCAAGAAATTGTTAAAAAAAGAACGGATATTTAGCGCTACCGTTATAAATATTCCTTTATTGCTTTTATTCGCCATAACCTGCCTGTCGGTGATTAATTCTATAAATTATTTTGACACCCTAAAAGGTGGAATATTTAAATTACTAAGATATATTTTTATTTTTTTTATTGTATCCGAAGAGGCCAGGGACGCCGGGCACATCAGGAAGATTGTTTTTTCGGTAACGCTCGGTATAATCCTGGCGTCTTTTGACGGGATATGGCAGGTAGCCACAGGCAGGGATTTTATACGGGGTTATGCGCCGGTGTTAAATATAGGTTTAGTGCGCGCCACAGCCGCATTTAAGGACTCCAATCTCCTGGGGATTTATTTGAGCGCCTTAGCGCCGCTGGTATTCGGGCTTATGCTTTATTATTACCGGAAAGGAAAGAAGGCGTTGATGCTACTGGCAAGCTTTATTGCCCTAGTGGGCATAGCGCTTACTTATTCCAGGCCAACCCTGCTTGCTATTTATATCGCCTTATTTTTTCTGGGCATTGCCAGAAAAGATAAAAAAATGGTTATTTTTCTGATTGTAATTTTATTAATTGTGCCTTTTATCCTGCCAAGATCTGTTAAAGATTGGGCTAAGTTAGTAGATAATAATCCCCTTAGGTTCATGTGCAACGATGACCGGATAGCGGTTTACCGTAATTCCCTGAATATGATAAAAGCCCATCCTTTTATAGGGCTGGGCGCAAATACCTATATGAAAAACTATAAGTATTACCGCGAGCCTGTTGAATACCGTGGTGTTGTGACCAAAGATTATATGTATGCGCACAATAATTTTCTGCATATGGCTTCTGAAATAGGCCTGATCGGCCTGGGAATATTTATCTGGCTGCTTTATAAGTTATTTAGGCAGTGCGGGGATATTTATAAAAGGCTTAAAGACGGTTATCTCAGAATAGTCTTTCTTTCTCTATCAGCTTGCCTTATTGCTTTTTTGGTAAACGGCCTGACGGAGAGCAGCCTGTATTATTCCAGGGTAGCTGTGATATTCTGGTATATGGCTGGCTTATCTCTAGGGTTTAAGAAGTTTATCTATGCAGATACCTAAAGAAAAGATTAAAAATATACTAGTTGTACGTAATGACAGGTTCGGCGAATTTTTACTCAATATCCCTGCTTTTAGGGCATTAAAAGAGACGTTTACCCATGCCCGCTTGATTATGGTAGTAGACCCATGTGTAAAAGAAATAGCAGAAAGCTTCACCTTTATAGATGAAATAATCGAATGGAGCAGGCAAAAACATTCCTTGCCGGAAAAATTAAAGACAGTTAATTTATTACGTAAAAAAAATATCGACATGGCGATAATGCTAAATCCAACTAAAGATTTTAATATTATTGCCTGCCTGGCAGGGATACCGATTAGAGCAGGCTATGATAGAAAATGGGGTTTCCTGCTCACCCATAAAATAAAAGATAAAAAGTATCTGGGTGAAAACCATGAAGTTGAATATAACTTGAAGTTAGTTTCCCTGGTAGGGGCAAAAATAGATGATAAGGCGCTATCTATAACTATCGACCATAATATAATCAATGGCCTATTGAAAGATTATGGTATCCAAGATTACGCTAATCTAGTGGCATTACATCCCTGGACGAGCGATCCGATAAAACAATGGCCTGCGGAATATTTTTACGCCTTAGCGCAAAGATTGGTCCGTGAATTGAACCTGAGGGTTATCGTTATAGGCGGTGAGGAAGAAGCAGGAAAAGACATATATTTTCGTAAGGATTCCTTAAGAGATAACCTGATCAATATCGCCGGCAGGACGACCTTAAAGCAGCTGGCAGCGCTCTTAAGTAAATGTAAATTACTGATTTCCGGAGATAGCGGGCCGGTACACCTGGCTTGCGCAGTAAATACGCGGGTATTAGCCATCTTTAGAAACGATATCCCGGGTAAAGGCCCGAGGAGATGGGGCCCTTGGGGCGAGGGGCATATTGTCGTAGAAAATAAGAATCTTAACCAGATAAGCGTGGATGAAGTATTAGAAAAAGTAAGAGGGATGTTAGCCAAAAGATGAATTCCTGTAAATTCCTGATCATTAATCCCTTTGGCATAGGGGATGTTTTATTTACGACTCCTGTTATCAGGGCGATAAAAGAAAACTATCCGGATAGTATTATTGATTATTGGTGTAATGGAAGGGTAGCCCCGGTTTTAAGAAATAACCCGCGTATTGATATGGTTTTTGCTTTGTCCAGAGGAGACCTCAAAAAAATTTACCGGGAATGCATATACAAGGGGATATTTAGATTCTGGGATTTATTATTTCGGATCAGAAAGGAAAGGTTTGGCGCGGCCTTAGACTTTTCTTTAGACCACCGCTATGGCCTGATAGCTAAATTTGCAGGTATTAAAAAACGTATCGGGTTTAACTATAAGAAGCGCGGAAGGTTTCTTACGGACAGGATAGATATAGACGGCTATAGTGATAAACATGTTGTAGAATATTACTTAGATTTATTGAAAATATTAGCTATAATACCTCAAAGCCGTATTTTAGAATTATTCGTATCAGAAGCCAGCAGGGCGAAGGTGAAGGGTATCTTTGGCAGCTATGGCGTCAAAGATAAAGATGTGGTTATCGGTATTGCCCCGGGCGCAGGCGTAAGCTGGGGGCAGGACGCCTCTTTGAAGCACTGGCCGGCAAAAAAATTTGCGCAATTAGCGGATAAGCTAATCGCTAATTTTGGCGCCAAGATAATCATAATCGGAGATGAATCGGAAAAGCCGATTGCCGATACGTTAATGAATGCCATGCGCGAAAAAGCAATAGATCTAACAGGTGCCACAACCCTGGAAGATTTAAGCGCGGTTATAGATAATTTAGCTGTTTTGGTTACCAATGACGGAGGGCCTTTACATATGGCAGCGGCATTGGGTAAAAAGACAGTTTCGTTTTTCGGCCCGGTTGACCCGCGGGTATACGGGCCTTACCCCGTCGATGAAAAACGCCATATCGTTTTAAGGAGCAATCTGGAATGCAGCCCCTGTTATGTCAAATTTCACCTTTCAGGCTGCGGGAACAATAAAGAGTGCCTGGAGGCGATTGATGTTGATTCAGCGCTGGATGCCGTAGCTAAATTATTATAAAAAAGGAAGGTATTTCTATGAATAAATTGCCTATATTAGACTTAAAAAAACAGATTGCTCCTATTCGCCGGGAATTAGATGATGCTATTAAACGTATCATTGATAATACCAATTTCATTTTAGGCGAGGAAGTGCGCGATTTTGAAAATGCGGTGCAAAAATACTGTAAGATAAAATACGCTATCGGGGTTTCTAACGGCACCGATGCTATAAAGTTAGCGCTTCTGGCCTCAGGTGTTAAACAGAAAGATAAGGTATTATGCCCTGCTTTTACTTATTATGCTACAGCCGGGGCAATAGCCAGTATGGGCGCTATACCTGTTTTTGCCGATATTGACCCCCAAACCTATAATATCTCTGTTGAGAGCATAGAGAAAATTCTTAAAAAGGACCGGAGAAGAAAAATTAAAGCTATTGTGCCGGTGCATCTTTATGGCCAGTGCGCTGATATGGATAATATATTGAAAATAGCCAGAAAATATAAATTGAAGGTTATAGAGGATGCTGCGCAGTCCTTTGGAGCAGAATACCTCACCTGCTCAGGCAGGCAGGATAAAGGTAAAAAATCCGGGACAATGGGGGATTGCGGCTGTGTGAGTTTTTTCCCGGGTAAGAACCTGGGTGCGTTTGGAGATGCGGGAATGGTTCTCACCAATAGCGATATTGTAGCAAAGAGGCTGAAAATCCTGAGAAACCAAGGGAATGAAGACAGGTATTATCATATACTCTTAGGATTCAACAACCGCATGGATACCATTCATGCTGCTGTCCTTAAGATAAAACTAAAATATCTTGATTCCTGGAACCGCAAGAGGCAGGAAAATGCCGAATATTTAAACGCCAATATTAAGGGTTCGGGCATTAAGATTCCGTCGGTGCCTTCATATACTACTCATATTTATCATCAATATGTCTTAAGAATGAATTCCGATAGTGCAAAGTTAATAGAGCATTTAAGAAGCAAGGGGATCGATTCGCGCGTTTATTATCCGCTCCCTTTACACTTACAAAAATGCTTCCGTTACTTAAAGTATAAAAAAGGGGATTTCCCGCAAGCCGAGGAGGCATCGCGCGAAACCCTGGCCATACCTATATATCCGGATTTGACAAAAGAGGAGATGGATTATATCATTACCAGCATAAAGGAGTTTTTTAAATGATTAACCTATCCGTTGTCATATTGACTAAAAACGAAGAAGCAAATATAGAGAGGTGCCTTGAGTCTGTGGCAGGCTGGGCCGGCGAGATAGTGGTGGTGGATGATGAGAGTACGGATAAGACCGTAGACATTGCCTCCAGGTATACCGATAGAATAATTATCAAAAAGATGGATATTGAAGGCAGGCACAGAAATTTTGCCTATGCCCAGGCTAAGAATTTATGGGTTTTGAGTTTAGACGCCGATGAAGTAGCTACCGAGGATCTCAAGGAAGAGATTAAAGATACGCTAGCCCATCACGCGCAATATAACGGTTTTACTATCCCGCGCAGGAATCTTATCGGTGATTACTGGGTCAAATACGGCGGCTGGTATCCTAGCCCCCAATTAAAGCTTTTTCGTAAGGACAAATTCCGCTTTGAAGAAGCCGAAGTGCATAGCCGCGCCTTTATGGATGAGCCTTGCGGCCATTTAAAATCGGACATCATCCATTATACTTACCGCGATTTTGAGGATTTTTTGAAAAAACTGAATAGACAGACGACACTGGAAGCATTAAAGTGGTTTAATCAGAAAAAGCCGATGCGGTTGGCAAGGTTCATCTGGAGGACGCTGGATAGATTCGTACGCACATACATAGGAAGGAGAGGTTATAAAGACGGCCTTATAGGATTCGTAATCGCTTTTTATGCGGCCTTATACCAATTCATCGGTTATTTAAAATATCAGGAATTAGTTTTATTAAAAAAGGAGAAAGAAAGCAAATGAGGATACTAGTTACCGGAGGTGCGGGCTTAGTCGGCAGCCATAGCGCTGAAATTTTTGCCTTAAGTAACCCCAAAAATAAAGTCATTGTTTTGGATAACCTGATGCGTTCTAAGATTTTTGGTTATGACAAGGCATCCGTAGAATTTAACTGGAATTACTTAAAGCAATTCAGGAATATTGAGCGGATAAAAGGGGATGTGTGTAATGATAAAGATGTTACCAGGGCTATCGGTAAGGGGGTGGATATAGTGATTCATACCGCTGGTCAACCCGGAGTCCCTTCAAGCGTAAGGATGCCAAAAGAGGACTTTAGTATTAATGCCTTTGGTACGCTTAACGTTTTAGAGGCAGTACGGAAGAAATCAAAAGATACGGTTATTGTTTATTGTTCGACAAATAAAGTTTACGGGGAGAATGTCGATAAGATATCTTTAGCAGAAAAAGAAAAAAGATATGCCTATAAAGATGTCGCGGGTGTTTCGGAAGAGATGAGTACGGACTTAACCGGCCACACCCCTTACGGCGTCTCTAAGTTAGTGGGCGATTTATACGTTCAGGAGTACAGCCATATTTATAATATGAAGACAGCGGTATTTCGGATGTCCTGCACTTACGGCACGCGCCAGTTTGGATTTGAAGACCAGGGATGGGTAGCCTGGTTTATCATCGCGACGCTTTTTAATAAGCCGATTACTATTTACGGTAACGGTAAACAGGTGCGCGACATGCTTTACGTCGATGACCTGGTAGATGCCTTTAATTCTTTTATCAATAGCGATTTAGAGAGCGGGCTCTTTAATATCGGCGGCGGGGCAGATAATACCATATCGCTCTTAGAATTTTTGGATGAATTAGAGGGATTGTCCGGCAGAAGGCCGAAAGTAAACTTTGCCGATTGGCGGCCATCAGACCAAAAGGTCTATATCTCGGATACCTCAAAGCTGGAAAAAACCCTGAATTGGAAGGCCAAAACTTCGGTCAAAGAAGGCATAAAGAAACTATTTGAATGGGTTAAGGACAATGAAAGTTATTTTTCTGGATAGAGACGGCGTAATCAATGAATATCCCGGCGATAAGGATTATGTAAAATCGTGGAATGAATTCCATTTCTTACCCAAAGTAAAATCCAGCCTGAAAAAGTTATGCGAAGGGGGTTTTAAGATTTTTATTATCTCTAATCAGGCAGGAGTCTCTAAAGGAATATACAGCCAGAAAACCTTAGATACAATCACCCGGAATATGCTTCAGGAACTGGATAGCGATAAGATTAAGATCGCGGGAGTATATTATTGCACCCATCGCCAGGAAGATAATTGTTCCTGCCGTAAGCCCAAGACAGGGCTTATTGACTTGGCACTTTCCGGATTAAAGGGCAATGGCTTAAAATCAAAAATTTCCGTTGGTTATTTTATCGGAGATACCACAAAGGATGTAGAAACCGGCAAGGCAGCGGGCTTAAAGACTATCCTGGTTTTTTCCGGTAAAGAGAAACCGGAGAATAAAAGCAGATGGGGCGTCTTGCCTGATTACCTGGCGCAGGACATATCCGAGGCAGTAGATTTAATCCTTAAATAGCACATAATAATCAACCTACGGCTCCCCCAGGCTAAAGTCTAGGGCCGTTAGAGGTTGATACTGAGCTGGTTTCCTCTCCGCCATTAATGGCGGGGCTTCCAAACAGCGAACGTATGAAAATAATTATTACTTATGCCTCTGCGGGCGCAGGGCACCGTCGGGCAGCAGAGGCAATATATAATTATTTTAAGGAAAATTGCCCCGCCCTGGATTTAAAAATAATAGATGCCTTAGAAAAAACCAATTTTTGTTTTAAGAACGCTTACAACTATGGATATCCTTTTTTAGTAAACCATGCCCTCTGGTTGTGGCGCTTTAGTTTCTGGCTTACCTATATCAGATCTTTAAGGCCGTTTGGCAAAACTATCCTTTCCGTTATAAATCAGCTGAATACGCGCAGATTATCCGATTTCCTAATTCAAGAAGACCCTGATTTTATCATTTCTACGCATTTCCTTCCTTCAGAGATTGCCGCCCGGTTGAAGAGAAAACATAAGTTAGCATCTAAATTGATTACCGTAATTACGGATTTCGGCGTTCATCCCTTTTGGATAGCGCAGGGTACCGATACCTATGTAGTGGCTTGCGACGTGAGCAAGCAAAAATTGATTCGTGAGGGCGCGAAGGGAGCGGAGATAAAAATCTTGGGTATACCCATAGATACCAGGTTTATAAAACAATATGATAAATACGCCTTATGCAGGAAATTCGGCCTTAAACCGGATGAATTTACAATATTAATCGTTACCGGTTCATTCGGAGTGGGCAGGATTGAAGAAGTAGTAGACTTGCTATATGAGGACGCACAGATTCTGGCTGTCTGCGCTAATAATAAGAAGCTATACACAAGATTAAAAGAGAAAGATTATCCTCGCTTGAGAGTATTTGGTTTTATCGATAATATAGAGGAGTTAATGGCTATATCGGACATAATGGTAGCTAAACCGGGAGGCCTGACTGTCTCTGAGAGCCTGGCTATGGAGCTTTTGCCGGTTTTTATTACTAGTATTCCCGGCCAGGAAACAGAGAACGCCGATATCCTATCCGTTAAATCGCTATCTATTAATGTCCGGAAAATTACCGCCTTGAGAGATATAGTCCTGGATTTTAAGGCGCATCCGGATAAATTAAAGAGCATAAAAGAAAATATCCGACGGGAAAAAAGGCCTTATGCCGTAAAGGATTTGTGTAATGCTATATGCCAAGGTAGTCTTAGGCCTGCCAATTGACGGCCCATTCGATTACAGTATCCCCTTAAGCCTTTCTAAGAAAATAAAACCGGGTATGCGGGTATGGGTAGAACTGCGTAACCGCAGGATGCTGGGCTATGTAGTCAAAGTTAGCCCTACGACATCTATCAAAAATACAAAGCCGCTTTTGGATGTAATCGATGAATCGCCATTGTTGGGTGAGAATATGCTTTTATTGGCCCGTAAGTTATCCGATTATTACGGCTGTTCCTGGGGAGAGGCCATTGAAACAGCGCTGCCGGATGGGGTAAGGAAGGGCAGAAAGATACCGGAGATAAGAGTAAAGAAGAATATAGGTAAGCCGTCCGGTTGTCAGGATGTAATGCTGCTTCATGATCCAGGAGGGAGATTAAGGTGGGAGGTTTATCTGAACGCGATAAAGCAGGCTTTAACAGATAAAGAATCGGCAATAGTTTTATTGCCCGATGTTGAATCGGTCCTGGAGGCAAAAGAAATAATTACTACCCGGCTGCTGGGTATTTCTGCGGGGTTATCATACAGGAAGCAGCCTAAGGAGACCGAAGAATGGGTTAAAACAAAGAATAGCGATTCCAGCGTTATCCTCGGCACGCGCTCTGCCGTATTTGCCCCGGTGAATAACCTGGGGTTAGTGATTATAGATGAAGAGGGGGACTCTGTTTATAAGCAGGACCAGGTGCCGCATTATCACGCAAGAGACTTAGCTTTTATGCGTACAGATATCGAAAAGGCAAAGCTTATATTAGGTTCTGCTTCACCGTCCTTAGAAACCATTTTTTTAGCCAGGGAAGGAAAAATAAAATATACCTTTCTCACCCGGCAGGACAATTATCCCGAGACAAAAATTATCGATATGCGTAACCTTCCATATAAATCTAAACACGGAGAAATAATATTATCCAGGTATTTGCAGGATTGCATAGTGCAGGCGCTTGGCGAAAAAGGTAAAATTCTCTTGTTCCTCAACCGACGGGGTTTTGCTACTTTTGCCTCCTGCCGCCATTGCGGCACGGCCTTGAAGTGCCCGCGCTGCAATGTTAACCTGGTATATTATTTTAAAGATAATATGCTGGGCTGCCGTTATTGTAATTTTAAGATGCTCCCTCAAAAGATCTGCCCTAACTGTAACGCCGGATACATACGTTATTCGGGTATAGGCACGGAAAAAATAGAAAGCGAATTATGCCGCCTTTTTCCCCAGGCAAGAATTAAAAGGATAGATAACCTTAAAGACATAGATATGCAGGACGCAGATATTTTTATTTCTACAGCCGTGATACTTAAAAAAAAGGAATATAATTTCGACCTTATTGGCGTGCTTTCCATAGATAATTCCTTAAACCGCGTTGATTTTCGCTCAACCGAAAAAACCCTTGCCTTATTAACAAAGATTTTGGGTTTGGCCGGAAAGAGATTATTGATACAGACAAGGTTGCCTAAACATTATTGCTTGCGGGCGTTAGAAAGCAATAACATGGATATATTTTATGAAGAGGAGTTAGGACAAAGGAAACAGCTGGGTTTTCCGCCCTATCGGCATTTATGTTTGCTAAAGTTAAGAGGCAAAAATGAGGAAAGGGTTAAAGAAATAACCGGCGATTTGTTTAACAGATTGAGTAAATCCGGTAAAAATAACAGGGCTCTAAATTTCGTCTCGGTCAATCCGGGGGAACCCGCAAAATTGCGCGGAAATTTTTATTGGCAGATATTGGCAAAAGGGAGTTCTCCCGTAAGAATGGTTAAATATCTAAAATTACACTTAAAAAATTTTTCACATTCAGGTATAATAGTAACTATAGACATGGACCCGTTTTAATAAGCCGTAAGTTGTAAGCCATAAGCCGTAAGCTTAATACTTAAAGCTTATAGCTTAAAGCTAAAAAATAAGGCTTCTAACTTTAATGAATATTATATTTTTTGGAAGTTCTCATTTTGCAGTGGCCTCATTAAAGGCCCTGTTAAGTTCGAAGCACCGGATTAGCTGTGTAGTCACGCAGCCCGACAAAAAGAAGGGCCGGGGGCTGGCTATGGGCGCTACGCAAGTTAAGGCCGTAGCTAGAGAATCCGGCCTGGACATATATCAGCCCGAACGGATTAATACAGCGCAGGCATTAGGTTTGTTAAAAGGCCTAGAACCGGATTTATTTGTGGTCATAGCCTACGGCCAGATATTATCCGAAAATGTCTTAGCTATCCCGAAAATCCTAGCCATAAATGTCCATGCCTCAATTCTACCGAAGTATAGGGGGGCAGCGCCTATTAATTGGTCGATAATCAATGCCGATAAAACCACGGGTATCACCGTTATAAAGATGGTAAGGGAAATGGATGCCGGCCCTGTAATCATGCAGAAAAAGATAGGTATCGCTGAAGATGATACGGCTGTTACCTTAGAAAATAAATTGTCTAAGTTGGCAGCGGAACTGCTCTTAACCTGCCTTGAATCCGTTGAAAATAATAATTATAAATTGGCCCCCCAGGATAAGGATAACGTAACTTTTGCGCCGAAACTCAAAAAAGAAGACGGTAAAATAGACTGGGGTAAGCCCGCTGAGGATATCCATAATCTTATCAAAGGGTGCCTCCCCTGGCCGGGCGCTTTTACATATTATAAAGGTAAATTATTAAAGATTTATCAGGCAGACGTTGTCAAAGTGTCAAAGTGTCAAAGTGTCAAAGTGTCAGGAGAGATAACAGAGGTCTCTAAAGAAGGCATAGCTGTGGTAACGGGAAGAGATGATTTAATAATTAGAGAGTTGCAAATAGAAGGCAGAAAAATAATGGAGACGCAGGATTTTATTAAGGGCCATAAGATTTCCGCCGGAGAGAAGTTATTATAAAAAAGGCATTACGAAGATGTTGTGATCAAAACAGTTCATTTAAGAGAGTTGAAAAGGCATTTGTTTCCATGCTCTTAATCAATAAAACCCGCTTGCGCAGATATTCAGTATTGATATACATCTTTTCGTCCTTATACATCAATCCGGGAATTTTTACATATTGACTGTAGCAGTGGTATAGGGCTGATTTTAAATATTCGATATGGTGCGCGGATAAAGGTTTAATTTGGTTATTTCCATAAACTATAGACTTACTCGGGACATCTTTTGTGACAACAGAAGATGCGGCAACAATAACACAATCACCTATTCTTATTTCTCCGGAAATTACCGCATTAGCATATATTCTGACTAGGTTGCCTATTCTTGCTTTATGATTCGTAGTATATCCATTAAAACGTATATTTTTTCCATTTGTTCCTATTGTGACATTTTGCCCAATAAGGCAATCACAACCTATTTCGTCAATACTTAAAGTGATTCCATATGCATGGGGGATCATTATCCCGTTATTTAAAAAAAACTTCGGCGGTTCGCATAGGCATGCTATATTAATCCGGTCTTCATTAGAAAATTTTCCGATTAGCCGGTTGAAAAAATATAATATATTTTTTGCTATCGGGTTAAATATACCCAATTTTTGTCCACAGTAGAAATCATACATATCTTTTTTAGTAAATGGCTTTAAGATGGAGTTATTGTTTTTTATTATACTGTGCATTATAAATTTCATATCTCTACAGGTTTCTTTAATTTCGGTTCATCCTGAGCTATTTTACAATAGTTAAATATTTTTTTCAATAAGATTCATTAAAAAATTCGTCTCCATTTTATAAAAAATATTTGCATAAAAAATAAGCTATGGTATAATCTCTCGATATGCCTGAACTAAGGAAAGATCCGATTATAGGTAGATGGGTTATTATTGCTACTGAGCGCGCAAAGCGGCCCGACCAATTTTCAGGGCATGCTGAGGAGGCTTATGTCGAGCAGCCCTGCCCTTTTTGCGAAGGTAGCGAATCCCAGACTCCGCCGGAAATATATGCCGTAAGGCCTAACTTTACTCCTGTCAATAAGCCGGGATGGGAATTAAGGGTGGTACCGAGTATCTCGCCTTTTTTAAGGATAGAAGGAGACTTGGGCAGAAGGGGCAAGGGCCTTTATGACATGATGAACGGCGTAGGCGCGCATGAAATTGTCATAGAGACGAATAAGCATATCGCTAATATGGCAGATTTAGGCGAAGAGCAGGTGGCAAAGGTGATAACCTGTTATATAGATAGGATTACAGATTTAGAAAAAGATAGGCGTTTTAAATATGTCCTGGTATTTAAAAACTATGGCTGGATAGCCGGGGGCGGCAGGCTCAAGCATTCACGTTCCCAGTTAATCGCTACTCCGGTTAATCCTAAACGCGTCAAGGAAGAGCTGGTAGGCGCGCGGCAATACTACGATTATCATGAGCGCTGCGTATTTTGCGATTTGATCAGGCAGGAACTGGAATCCAAGGATAGGCTCATCCTTGATATAGACGGTTTTATTGCCGTTACGCCCTTTGCGGCAAGGTTTCCTTTTGAAGTCTGGATTCTGCCTAAAAAGCATTCCTGTGATTTTACCAATATGGATATGAATGCGCGTTTGAACCTGGGCAGGATTTTGAAAAAAGTCCTATCAAAACTAAAGAAAGGCCTGAATGATCCGCCTTACAACTATATTTTGCATACCGCCCCTTTTAGGCGGCAAAAGGTAGGTTACTGGAAGAGTATAGACCAGGATTATCACTGGCATATTGAGATTATGCCGCGGCTTACCCGCGTAGCCGGTTTTGAATGGGGCACGGGATTTTACATTTGCCCTTTGCCCCCTGAAGATGCGGCAAAATTTTTAAGAGAGGTTGAAGTTTAAAATGTCAGAATTAAGAAGGGATCCTATCGGCGGCAGATGGGTCATAGTAGATACCGATAACCCCCGTAAGCCAGAAGATTTCGAACATGAACCGCACATCTGGAGAGGGGGTGCGTGTCCTTTCTGCTATGGTAACGAAGCCTCAACCCCGCCTGAGATAGATGTTTTTCGCAGCCCCTCGACCCAGCCTAATACCCCCGGATGGCAGGTCCGCGTTGTTTCCAATAAATTTCCTGCGCTGCAGATTGAAGGCGATTTGGACAGAAGAGGCCTGGGTATATATGATATGTCGAATGGAGTAGGGGCGCATGAGGTGCTCATTGAAACGCCGTATCATAATAAGGACCTGCCGGATTTATTAAACGAAGAAGTAGAGAAGATTATCCTTATGTGTTGCCGGCGGGGATCGGATCTGGTAAAAGATAAGCGTCTAAAATATATACTCCTTTTTAAGAATTACGGCCCTTCAGCCGGCGCATCGCTGGAACATCCGCATACCCAGCTTATTGCGCTGCCCATGGTGCCTAAAAACGTGATGGAAGAAATTAAGGGGGCGCAGGATTATTTTAATTACCGGGAACGTTGTATATTCTGCGATATCATACGGCAGGAAACACAGGAAAAGGAAAGGATAATATTAGAAAATAAATATTTCCTTTCATTTTGTCCGTTTGTGTCGCGTTTTCCTTTTGAGACCTGGATTATCCCTAAGAAGCATAATAGCCATTTTTATCAAATGACACAGGATGAAATACCCCAGCTGGCAGCTATATTAAGAGAGACTATCGCTAAAATAAAAAGGATTTTTGCCAGCCCTGCTTATAATTTTATCATACATTCTTCTCCGATTAACGGAGATGGAGGGGTAGAGTATTATCACTGGCACATTGAATTAATGCCTAAATTAACGCGCGTCGCCGGTTTTGAGTGGGGTTCGGGTTTTTATGTCGTGCCCACGCCGCCGGAACTGGCAGCGAAATATCTAAAAGAAAAGTAAAATGACAACTAGTGTCAAAGTATCAGTGTATCAGAGTGTCAAAAAATAATCTGACTTTGATACCTTGACACTTGATACTTTGATACAGGCGTATCTAAAAGGAGGTTAACGAAATGGCAGTAAAGGTGGGTATTAACGGTTTTGGCAGGATTGGCAGGCTGGTATATAGGGCAGCATTAAAGAAACAAAGTAAAGAGCTGGATTTCGTCGCCGTAAATGATCTGCCCGTCGGTACAAAAACATTGGCGCATCTATTAAAATACGATTCTAATTTCGGCACGCTGGAGGCGACAGTAGAAGCCAAAGAGGATGCTTTGGTTGTAAATGGCAAGACGCTTAAGATTCTAAGCGCTAAATCTCCGTCAGAGATACCATGGAAGGATTACGGAATAGATTTAGTTATAGAGTCATCGGGGGTATTTACCGATAAAGAAAAGTGTATCGGCCATATAACTTTCGGCGGTGCGAAGAAGATTATTATCAGCGCGCCGGCAAAGGGCGAGGATATTACAATAGTGCTGGGCGTAAATGAGAATAATTATGACCCGCAAAAGCATAATATAATTTCTAACGCCTCCTGCACGACTAATTGTCTGGCACCCATGGCTAAGGTATTAATGGATAATTTCGGCATAAAGAGTGGGTTGATGACTACGATACACTCTTATACCAATGACCAGAAAATTTTAGACCTGCCCCATAAGGACTTGCGCCGCGCACGAGCCGCAGCCCTTTCTATGATACCTACTTCAACCGGAGCTGCCAAGGCTATCGGTTCGGTTATACCTGAGCTTAAAGGTAAAATGGACGGCTTGGCGATACGCGTTCCCACTCCGGATGTCTCTCTTACAGACCTAACCTGCATCTTAGAAAAGGATACTACGGTAGAGACGGTAAATGTGGCGTTCAAAAAGGCGTCTGAAACTCATCTTAAGGGTATCCTGCAGTATCTTACCGAACCCTTAGTCTCCAGGGATTTTTATGGTTCTGATTATTCCTGCATCTTTGATGCCGAGTTAACCAAAGTCATTGATGGCAAACTGGTTAAGATTATGGGTTGGTATGACAACGAGTGGGCGTACTCCTGCCGGGTAGTGGATTTATGTGATTATATCGTGAAGAAAGGTTTATAAACATACGAAAACTATAAGGGGGCGGGGATTAAGCCGCCCCTTTTTTATTATAACTCCCTCATATATAAAAACTTTCCTTTCTCATAAAGTCGTTTTTCTCCTCTAAAACCTAAAAAAAACTACTTGATTTTATCATCAAATATGGTATTATAAACTTTCTATCTGATCTGTTCATAACCTGAACAAGTATCGAAAATGAATAATTCAATCAAAATCTTTGATTCCGAAAAGACCCTCCATGTGCTTAAAGAGATAGAACACAATCCCCAGATAACTCAACGCGACCTTGCCCAAAAACTAGAAATCAGCCTGGGTAAGATAAATTTCCTCATCAATGCCCTGATAGACAAAGGCATAATCGAGATAAAAAACTTTAAGAATGCCAAAAATAAACTTGCCTACAGATATTTGCTTACCCCCCAGGGCATAAAAATAAAGCTTCAGCTGACCTATAAATTTTTTATCTGGAAAACGCAGGAATACGAGAGATTAAAGGAGGAAATAGAACGCTTGAAAAAAGAAACACCTTCTATTTTGTCTAAAGAGGAGCTAATTTAACCATGAAAGGTATAATTTTGGCAGGAGGAAAAGCAACAAGGCTGCATCCAATCACCCTTGGTGTCTGTAAACAGATGCTGCCCGTATATGACAAGCCTATGATTTATTATCCTCTATCGGTTTTGATGCTGGGGGGTATCAAGGATATCCTTGTCATTTCTACGCCTAAGGATTTGCCAAGGTTTAAGGATTTATTGGGTGACGGACGTGATTTAGGCATAAAACTTTCTTACGCCATACAACGGGACCCCAAGGGTATAGCGGAAAGCTTTATCATTGCAGAGAAATTTATTGCGGAAGATAGCGTCTGTTTAATCTTAGGGGATAATATATTTTATGGAAATAATCTGGGCGAATTTTTGAAAGAAGCAGCTTCCCTGAAGGAAGGGGCACGCATCTTCGGTTATTATATAAAGGACCCCCGGCGTTACGGAGTTATAGAATTTGACGATACGGGCGAGGCAATCTCTATCGAAGAAAAGCCTAAAAAACCCAAATCAAACTATGCGGTTTGCGGAATTTATTTCTACGATAATAACGTCGTAAAAATCGCCAAAAACTTAAAGCCGTCCAAAAGAGGGGAAATAGAAATAACGGAAGTGAATAACGAATACATAAAAATGGGAAAGTTAAAGGTACAATTGATAGGCAGAGGTTATGCCTGGCTGGATACGGGAACGTACGATTCCCTGATTGATGCTTCCCTGTTTATAAAGACGATCGAAGAGCGGCAGGGCTTAAAGATCGGCTGTATAGAAGAAATCGCCTACAGGATGAGCTACATTAATAAGAAACAACTGCAAAAATTGGCCGGGGTTATAAATACGGAATACGGTGAATACCTAAAGAGAATTTGCGAAAATGAAAGATAAAATCCTTATTTTCGGTAAAGGTTTTATCGGAACCAGGTTGCAAGAGGAATTGAATTGTGACCTTGCTGATAGAAAGATTTATTCATATAAGGACGCAGAAGAGGAGATTAAAAAGGCCCGTCCGGATGTTATTATTAACTGTATCGGCAATGTCGGGACTAATGTTGACGAATGCGAAAAAGACTTAGATAAGACTCTGTTAGCAAACACATTCGTGCCGGTTATCCTGGCTGAGGCGGCATTACGCAATAATATCAGGCTCGTCCATATAAGCACCGGCTGCATTTATCATTACGATTATCATAAAGATAAACCGATAGATGAAGAGAAAGAACCTGATTTTTTTGAGCTTTTTTATAGCCGCGCAAAGATATATTCCGAGAAGGCCCTGACGGCGCTATCTAAGAAATATCCGGTTTTAATTATCAGGATCCGCGTCCCTTTGGATAACCGGCCCCACCCCAGGAATATACTTACCAAACTAATTAATTATAAAAGAATTATCGATCTTCCTAATTCAGTTACTTATATCCCCGATTTTATAAAGGCATTAAGGCATTTAATCAAAACCGATGCTAAAGGTATATACAATGTAGCAAATAAAGGCGGGTTAAGGTATCCGCAGCTTTTGGATATTTATAAGAAATACGTTTCCGGATTTAAATACGAAATTGTGGATTATAAAGAGCTGAATATGGTGAGAACGAATTTGATTTTATCTACCCGGAAGTTAGAAAAATCCGGTTTTAAAACAAGGCCTATAAAAGAGGTATTGGAAGAATGCGTAAGTTCCTATATAAAATATTAGTAACTGGCGGCGCAGGATTTATCGGTAGTGAATTTGTACGCCATTCGGTCAGCAGGGGCCTAGAGGTTATAGTTTTGGATAAATTGACTTATGCTGGCGATTTAGAAAGGCTCAAAGGCGTAAAAGGAAAATATAAATTTTACCAGGTAGATATATGTGCTAAAAAACAGATAAATTATATTTTAGCTAAAGAACGGCCTCGGATTTTAGTAAATTTTGCCGCCGAGACCCATGTGGATAGAAGCATTAAAAATGCATCGGCATTTATCAAAGCTAATATTGAAGGGGTGCATGTTCTTTTAGAGGCTTCCCTGAAACATAAAGTTAAGAAGTTTATCCAGATTTCTACTGATGAAGTATACGGAGAGATAAAAGAGGGTAAATTTACGGAACAGTCTCCTTTAAAGCCAAATAGCCCCTATGCGGCCTCCAAGGCTGCGGCTGATTTGTTTATCGGTTCCTATATCAGAACCCATGGCTTGCCTGCGATTATCATCAGGCCGTGTAATAATTATGGCCCATGGCAATATCCGGAAAAACTTATCCCCTTAGCAGTTTTAAAAATATTAAGGAAGGAAAAGATACCCGTTTATGCCGCTGGTAAGAATATCAGGGAATGGCTTTATGTGGAGGATTGCATTAAGGGGGTATTGCGGATTATAGAAAAAGGCAAAACTGGCGAGATTTATAATTTAGGAAGCCAGCAGGAGCGGCAGAATATAGAAGTAGTAAAATTCCTGTTACATATTTTAAAGAAACGCCAGGATTTGATAGCGTTCGTGAAAGACAGGCCCGGACACGATTTAAGGTATAGTTTAGATTCCAGTAAGGTTTTTAAGGAAACCGGCTGGAAAGCTAAATTAAACTTTAAGGATGGGTTAAGAGTAACGGTAGAATGGTTTGTGGGACATAGGGATTGGCTTTTAAGCAAGCGATAGAACATCTAGCCACAGTAGGAGTAACTAAATGATACCTATATTAGACCTTAAGAAGCAAATTACGCCTATCCGTGTTGAAATAGATTCAGCGATAAAAAAAATAATAGATAACGCAAACTTTGTCTTTGGCAAAGAGATTGACGAATTCGAAGAGAAGGCCGCAAAATATTGCCGGGTGAAATATGCAATAGGCGTATCTAACGGCACAGATGCCATTAAATTATCTCTGGTTGCGCTTGGAATCAAACCGGGGGACGCAGTCATATGCCCTGCCTTTACCTATTACGCATCAGCAGGGGCAATCGCAAGTATGGGGGCAATACCTATTTTTGCAGATATTAATCTCGATACCTACAATATTTCAATTGATTCTATAGAAAAGGCCATAAAACAAAGAAGAAAACAGAGAATAAAAGCAATCGTCCCGGTTCATCTTTACGGCCAATGTGCTGATATGGATGGTATTTCAAAAATAGCCAAGAAATATAAGCTCAAGGTTGTTGAAGATACGGCGCAGGCATTTGGCGCAGAATATAAAGGGAAGAAAGCCGGCACGATGGGAGATTGTGGTGCAGTAAGCCTCTTCCCGGCTAAAAATTTAGGTGCCTTTGGCGATGCGGGCGCAGTTTTGACTAATAATCGAGTTATTGCTGAAAGGTTAAAGATTTTTAGAAATCAGGGGAATGAAGAAAAATACTGTCATTTAGTTGTTGGTTATAATAATCGCCTTGATACGATTCAGGCCGTAATCTTAAGCGTAAAAATAAAATATCTCGATGCCTGGAACAAAAAAAGACAGGAGAACGCCAGTTATTACAATAAACAACTCCAAGATTTACCGGTTAAAACCCCGTTTGTCCCTGAATACGCAAATCATATATATCACCAGTATGTCTTACGCTTGGATGGGCCGAGTAAAAAATTAATTGAGCATTTAAGAAATAAAGGAATTGACGCGCGCGTCTATTATCCTACGCCGCTGCATTTACAGAAGTGTTTTAAGTACTTAGGTTATAAAATGGGTGATTTTCCCGAATCAGAAAGAGCTTCTTGCCAGACGCTTGCCATACCCGTATATCCGGATTTGACTAAAGACGAAATGGATTACATTATCGCTTCGATTAAAGAGTCGTTTAAGAAGCACTGCTTATGAAAATCCATAAAAATATTGTTACGACCTTTATCTTGAATAATAAAGCCGTATTGATTTTATTCCTATTAGCTTTATTTGTGAGATTAATATATCTATTTTCCTTTCCTCAGTTCCCCTTAGATGGTTCGCAATACAAAGATGATTTGCAATATATCGGTATTGCTAAAAACATATTGTCCGGAAATGGATTTTCGTATGATTATGTTAATCCAACGGCTGCTAGAGCCCCTATTTACCCCTTATTTTTAGCCGTAACCTATTTTATTTTTGGCTATGATAACCACAATATGGCGAGGATATTACAGGCAATAATTGGAGCCGTCAGTTGCCTTCTTATTTATTTTATAGCAAAAAAACTTTATAGTTCTAGTATCGGTTTTTATGCAGCATTATTAACAGGCATTTATCCTTCTTTGATAGGATATACTGGGTTGCTATATTCAGAAACCTTAGCAGCGTTTCTGCTATCGTTAGCCATATTATTTTATTTATTATCCAATAAGAGAAAGTCATTTATCCTTTTTGTCATAACGGGGATATTTTCCGGATTATTAATTTTATGTTCCCCTAAATTTCTATTTTTACCACTTATTTTTGGATTTTCTATTTGTTTTTTGAATAAATTCCAAAAAGGATTTTTTAAATATTTCTTCGGATTAATGGCTGGCGCTGTTTTTATGTTAACCCCATGGACCATAAGAAATTTTAATGAATTTGGAAAATTTATTCCCGTTGTAACCGGTTCAGGTACGACATTATGGTATTCTACTTTGCCCGAGGATAATACTGAATGGAGGTTTGATAGGGAGCCGCTTCTTTCAGAATTTAGAAATTTTGCTCATGGGCCTCAAGGCATCCATAAGTATGAACGGGAGGATTTTATTTTTTCTGCTAAAACAAATGAAATTTTTGCGCGAAAAGCGTTAAATAATATAAAAAATAATCCCTTATTATTTATCAAGCTTTCTGTTAAGCGTCTTTTCAGACAGTGGCTGGCAAGCAATGGAAACAGTCTATATCCATTAAGAGGCAAAATTAGTGATTATTTCATAAGTAAGGATTACGGCCTTTTTCTTATCAAGATATCCCTGGCTATCTTACAGATATGTATAATTGTTTTTGGATGTCTAGGCATATTTGTTGATTTTAGCTCAAACAAAATGAACATTTTCTCACCGTTATTTTTATCAATTTTTTATTCGTCGATAATAAATAGTATCTTTATGACCCAGCCAAGATATCAAATACCAGTATTGGGATTACTGTTTATTTATACTGCCTTAGGCAGTCACTGGGTATTCTTGAAGCTATCTAAAACCCGGAATTTTTTAAGAATAGGCTCTTTGTTAATAATAAACAAATGAGTCAAACGTTGGAGAATCCAAAAGTCTCGGTAGTTATTCCGGTAAAAAACTCAGCTAAAACCATTGGCAATTGCCTGGCTGCGCTTTATTTGAATAATAATGTTGATTTCGAAACACTGGTTGTGGACGATGGATGCACAGATAATACTATAGATATTGTTTCAAAGTATAAGTGCTCAGTATTAAAAAATAATGTCTATCCCGGAGTTTCTGGAGCAAGAAATGCCGGGGCTTTTGTGGCTAATGGAGATGTGCTTGTGTTTATTGATTCAGATATCGTGGTTTCTAAAGATGCGTTATTAAGAATATCAGAAAGAATTCAATCTACGGATGCCGTAGTGGGCATACTCAGTAAAAATATAAGGTACAATAATTTTTCTAGCCAATACAAGAACTTGTGGATGAACTATACCTTTAATAAACTTGCGGATAATATTTCCTTAATATTTTCCAGTGTGGCAGCTATCAAAAGAGACATATTTCTAAAGCACGGGGGATTCGATGTCAATTATATGTCTCCGAACGTAGAAGATAACGAGCTTGGAATAAGGCTGCGGGATGCCGGATATAGCATAATCCTTGATAAGGATTTGCAAGTCGAGCATCTGAAGAAGTATACCTTTTTGAGCCTCCTGAAAACTCACTATTCTAGGACTAAAGGATTAATAAAATTATATCACCGCAAAAAACTAATCGGATTATCTAAAAAAAATCCCAGTTCTGTGCCTAATAATTATCTTTTTAACATTCCGTTAACCATCGCGTTGATATGTTTATTATTTAGCTTTTCTTTAAGAGGCCATATATCTTCAAAAATAGCAATAGCGGTTTTTTTATCTACCCTGTTTGTTTTTATAAACTTTAACTGGCTCCATTTCTTAAATAAGAACAGAGGCGTATTTTTTGCCTTAAAAAGCCTCCTTTACTTACCATTAGAGTTTATAGTGATTATTTTTGGTTTAGCTATCGGCCAAATAGAGTATTTAACCGGTAAAAGGTATTAAATGAAAAAAAGAATCGGTTTTATTGTCCCGAATACGGATAAACAAGTCCGTTACGGTAAATTATCTAAATTAGGTTCATATCTGCCTTCTTTAGGCATAGCTTATATCTCTGCCGTAGTTGAAAAGGAGGGGTATGAAGTAAGCATAATTGATGCGGAAGTTAATAATTATTCGGACGAAGAAGTTATGAAAGAAGTATCTAGGCTGCACCCGGGAGTCATAGGGTTCCAGACTTTTTATAATACCATTGATAGTTGTTTTCGGCTGGCTAATAGGATAAAGGCATATAATAAGGATATTATTATAGTTTTCGGTGGGATACAGTCCACATTATTTCCGGAAGAAACCTTAAATAATCACTATGTAGACTATGTTGTTATGGGGGAAGGCGAAATAATTTTTAAGAATTTATTGAAACACATATATTCCGCAGAGGAGGCAAACAAAATAAAAGGCCTCGTATATAGAGATAATAATAAAATAATAAAAAACCCTCGCGAAGAAAATATAATGGATTTAGATTCTTTGCCTCTTCCGGCACGGCATTTATTCCCCATGGATTTATACAGGTCTTCAGGTAATCTCAGGGGAAAGCGCAACCTGCATATCATGAGCTCCCGGGGTTGCCCGTTTTCCTGCGCATTTTGTGAAAGCCATATGACTTTCGGTAAGACAAACAGGTTTCACGGCACCGATAGGGTTATCCAGGAACTTATTATTTTGAGGGACATTCATGGGGCCGATGCCATACAATTTTATGATGAAAGTTTTACATTAAACAAGGAAAGGGTATATAACCTATGCGATCAGATGAGAAAGCGAAAGATAAATTTACCCTGGTCATGTTTTACCAGGGTTAATTTGATAGATTTAGACTTGTTAAAGGCAATGAAGGCGGCAGGGTGTTATCAGATTTTTTTTGGCGTTGAATCCGGGGTGCCCCGTTTATTAAAACTAATAAATAAGCTACATACCCTAGAGCAGGTAAAGAAAGCATTTGAACTTACAAATAGAGTCAGAATACAATCTACAGCTTCTTTTATTTTGGGTTTGCCTACGGAAACCAGCGAAGAGGCATCGCAAACCATAGCATTTGCCAAAGAGATAAAACCAACTTTTGCCAATTTTTTATTATTTTGTCCCTTCCCGGGCACCGACATATACGATATTAGCTTGAAAAACGGCAATATTCTGGAGAAAGATACCTCTAAATGGTCTAACTTTAATGAAAACCAGATTGTTTATCTGACGCATGGCAGAGAGAAAAAAGATATCTTGCAATCAGTTAAGAAAGGTTATAGGGAATTTTATCTGCGGCCGCAGTATTTTTGGAATGTTTTGCCGTTATTTAACAAAGATGACTGGTGGAAATTCCTAAAAATCTGCAGTTCCGCATATAAACTTTTATTGCCGAATTAATATGTCTATCGGTAATTATCTTAAATATAGCAAATACCTATTCATTAAAGATAATGTGTTACCGATATATTTTGTTTTCTTTATTACGGACAGGTGCACAGCTAATTGCAGGCATTGCCTAAGAGGAGGCTTTTTATCCCAAAAAGAAGAGTTGAGTTTAGATGAAATAGAGAAAATATCACTGGGCATGGGCGATCTTCTTTTCTTTCTGCCTACCGGAGGAGAGCCGTTTTTAAGAAATGATTACGCGGAAATAGTAAAGCTCTTTTTTATGAACAATAAAGCTAAGAATGTAGGCTCAGCGACCAACGGCTCTCTTACCGATAAGATTGTAGATACGGTAATAAAGGTTTTGAAGAGTTGTAATGGCATAGATTACGCTGTTGATATTTCAATAGACGACATCGGAGAAAGGCATGATTATATCCGCAGGGAAAAGGACTTGTTTGAAAAGGCCGTATATACATATAGGGAATTAGAGAAAGTAAAGAAAATCTATCCAAAGTTTAACCTGAATATTGGAATAACGATTTCTTCATATAATCAAGATAATTTAGATGAGATTTACCGATTTCTCATATCCGGTTTAAAGGTGAAAAATATAAATCAGCTATTAGTCAGAGGAGAAGCGAAGGAGCCTGTTTCTAAAAATGTCGATATAAATAAGTATGTATGTTTTAGCAGAAGGCTTGAAAACATTAATAATAATCTGACCGGTTACAAGGGCTATGCGTTTGCTGATTTCGTAAATGCCATGAGGATTTATCGCAGGCGGATTTTAGAGAAGACAGTCAGGGAAAATAAATGGCAGTTGCCGTGTCTGGCTGCAAATCTTGGCGCGGTTATGTTAAGCAATGGAGATGTCTATCCCTGCGAACTCCTGGAAAGAAAAATCGGAAATATAAAGGAAGCGGATTTTAATTTTAAAGAATTATGGTTTAACAGCCAAGCCCGCGAGATAAGAAAATTTATAAAAGAGACAAAATGTTTCTGCACTTATGAATGTTTTTTAACGCTCAATACCTTTTTTTCTCTAAAGACTTTCCCTAAAGTTTTACGAGAGTGGCTAAGGATTAAATTTAACCGATATTTTTTATAAGTTACCCATGGACATTTTATTAGTCAGGCCGGTAGATATCACAAAAAAGAATTTTTATTGTACTCCATACCTGGGGTTGGGGTATCTGGCGACTGCAGTGCGAAAGAAAGGTCACAGTGTAAAAATTTTGCATTGCCTCAAAGAAAAGATGGGTCTTGGCGATTTTACGGCTTACGTACGCAATAGAAGACCATCAGCTATAGGTTTCACATGCGAATCTTATGATGTAAGATCGGTTCAGGAAAGCATTAAAGCTGTCAAGGATACAGATAGAAGCATTCCGGTTATCATAGGGGGCGCCCACGTATCTGCCGTGCCTGAAGTCGCAATGGAGGTGGATTTTCCAAATGCTGATTATGCCTTTAGAGGAGAAGCAGAAATCGGATTACCGATGTTATTTGATTCTCTGAATAAAAAATTAGATATAGAAGCCGAGAAAATTCCCGGGTTAGTATGGAGAGATAACGGGCGCCTCCGTATTAACCCCCAGATTTTTTATGAAAATGTTGATGAACTCGGCATTCCCGCATGGGACCTTATGGATCCGCGCGAGTATGAGTCTTCGCCTTTTCACGGTTTTGCCAGAGGTTTTCCTCTGGCCCCCATGATTTCTGCCAGGGGTTGCCCTTTCCCTTGTACTTTTTGCAGTACAAAACACCAGATGGGGCAAAGGGTGAGGCATAGGAGCGTATCGTTGGTACTTGAAGAAATGAAGTTATTGATTAATAAATATGGCGTAAAAGAGATACAATTCTTAGACGATTGTTTTTCTGTTAATAAGAATAAGGTAATAGAAATTTGTAACGGGATATTAAATGAAAATATAAAAATAAACTGGCAGTGCCCAAATGGCTTGCGGGTAGATACTATTGACGAAGAAATGCTCCGGATTATGAAGCGCGCCGGATGTTATCATTTTTCGATTGGCATAGAGTCGACAAATCCCGATATCTTAAGGAAGATGAAAAAGAATATTACCCTTGAATTAGTGGAAGAAAAAATTGCCCTAGCTAAAAGAGTAGGAATAAGGGTTACCGGTTTTTTTATCTTGGGTTTCCCGGGTGAGACCGAAAAAGATATCAAGCGGACAATAAAATATGCCAGAAGCATTCCAATTGATAAGGTATTATTCAGTAACTTCTGGCCTTCCCCCGGGACAGAAATTTATGAGAGTCTCAGGCAACAAGGAAAAATTACCAAAGATAAAATAGGCACGCATTACTTTAAGGCGACATTTCCTCCGGAAGGGATGACCTCGGAGCAGCTAAAAAAATACCAATTAATTGGTTTTGCTTCTTTCTACCTCAGGCCCAGGATTATTTTAAGCATTATGGAAGAGATATCTTCTTTTAACCAATTTAAGAACTTGCTTAGAAAGCTGTTTAGCCTTATCACTATGAGATAGATGAAAATTATCTTTATTATACAGGATACGTTGATAAGCGAATATATCGGCGCTATGGGCATTGCTAGCGTCCTGAAAGAATCCGGGCATCAGGTTGATCTCTTGAGAACAAAAAGGGATCATGTTTCTAAAATAATCAGCAGATTAAGGGCGTTAAATCCGGATATCCTGGCGTATTCCATAATGACGGGAGAGCATGCGTATTATCTTTCATTGAATAAACAGATCAAGAAAGAAGTTAAAGCATTTTCCATCTTTGGAGGCGCACACCCCACTTTTTTCCCCGAAATGATAAATTCAGAAGGCGTAGATGCTGTTTGCGTAGGAGAAGGGGAATATCCGATGCTTGACTTGGCTAATAGTATAGAAAAAAGATTGCCCATAAACGAAATCAAGAATTTGTGGATTAAAGAAGGAGAGAAAGTTTATAAGAACGACGTTAGGCAAGCCCTGGAGAATTTAGACGAATTACCTTTCCCGGACAGAAACTTTATATATAAAGACGATCTTTTTCTAAAAAACAATAAAGTTAAGCTATTTTTATCGGGGAGGGGTTGCCCGTTTAAATGTACATACTGCTTTAATGAACAGTATAATACTATTTATAGAGATAAGGGTACGATTATTAGAAGAAAAAGCGTAGGTTATTTTATTGAAGAGATCGCGAGAGTAAAAAAGGATTATCCCCTGGAGTTTGTCTGGATTAATGACGATACGTTTCCTATGGCCCCGGAAAATTGGTTGGCTGAATTCTCAGAGATGTATAGGCATAAAATAAATCTTCCTTTTAACTGTAATGTAAGGGCAAATTTTGTAAATAATGATACCGTAAAGCTGCTAAAAGACGCAGGATGCCATTCTGTTTGCATAGGGGTTGAATGCGGCGATGAGGAGATCAGCCAGAGAGTATTGAGGAGAAATTTATCTAACGAGCAGGTATTAAATGCCATTTATACATTAAAGAAAAGCGGGATAAATGTCGCCACTTTGAACCTGAATGCCTTGCCGGTAAAAGACCCTTTAAAAGCAGACTTAGAGACTTATAAATTGAATATTAAATATAAGCCAAGCCTTGCGATTTCTTCGCTTTTATATCCTTATCCCAAAACCTCCATCGCGGAGTATGCCATAAAGAATAATTTTTATGAGGGCGATTACGATAATGTTCCGACGAGCAACAAAACAGAAACGGTGTTCAGGTTCTCAAAAAGAGAAAGAAGGCAGTTACAAAATTTCCAGAAGCTATTTGGCGTTGCAGTGGAATTCCCATTTTTGTTCCCGATAATTAAGTTTTTGATAAAACTCCCTTTCCACGGGTTTTATTATTATATTTTTTACGGATGGTACGGTTATTGTTTTAAATGGCGGATAATGCCTACCAGGAAATCATTAAAGGATGTATTTGTTCTTTTTAGACAAGCCTTGAATTATATCGAGAATCTAAAACCCGTAAAGATAAATGATTAAAAAAGATAATATCTGTTTGTCGGTGATTATGCCTGTTTACAATGAAAAGGATCACATCCTGAATATTATCAAAGAGATAAAGAAGGTGCCTATTAATAAAGAAATAATAATTGTTGATGACGGCTCGAATGATGGGACCATAGAAATTTTGAATAATCTAAATGATAGAGAGATAAGAGTATATCACCACCCGATTAATATCGGTAAGGGGGCTGCCATAAGATTAGGGCTGTTTTATGCCAAAGGGGATATAATGATAATCCAGGATGCCGACTTAGAATATAACCCGCAGGATTATTTATCGTTAATTAAACCCATAATTTCAGGTGAAGCAGAGGTTGTCTACGGAAAGAGGCAATTTGAATCGAATAAGACAAAACATCTGCGGTATTATTGGGGGGGGCAGTTGATAACAAATATTGCCAATTTTCTTTACGGAATTAAGATTTCTGATGAGCCTACCTGCTATAAGGTCTTTAAGTCGGAGGTTCTAAAACAGATGAAGCTAAATTGCATAGGATTTGAATTTTGTCCTGAGGTTACCGCCAAAATTGCCAAGAAGGGTATAAAAATAATTGAAGTTCCCATATCATATAATCCAAGAAGCATGAAAGACGGAAAGAAAATCAGATGGTTTGATGGACTCAAAGCCATTTACGTCTTATTAAAATATAAGTTCACTGATTAAAAAAGGTTTATGGACATTATTTTTATAAATCCTCCGTTGACTTTAAAAGAAAGGTTTGGGAAATTTGCCCCGGCAGGAAATATTATGCCGCCTCTTGGTTTATGCTATCTTGCTTCGGTATGTCGCGAAAAGGGATTAAAGACAGAAATCATTGATGCCCCCGCAGAAGGCCTCGATGTCCTACAGACAAAGGACAGGGTTGTTAATAAAAATCCTCGTTTTGTAGGAATAACCGCGACAACTTTATCTATTCTTAATGCATCGAAGGTAGCGGAATCTATAAAAAATGAAACCAGGGATATCGTAATAGTTATCGGAGGCCCGCATATATCTTCTGTTCCGGAAGGCACATTAACTAAGTATCCAAATTTTGATTTTGGTGTTATTGGCGAAGGCGAAGAGACGATTATCGATTTAATCTATGCCTTGAAAGGTAATTATGATGTTGAAAATGTCAAGGGCGTAATATACCGGAATAAAAACGGTTTTCACCGGACGGCAAGAAGAGAAAACATCGAGGAATTGGATAGCTTGCCTTTGCCTGCCTGGGACCTTCTTCCGAACTATCCTTATTCGTATAAACCTTTAGAAATAGCTATGAGCGATAGATTACAGGGTTCCATCATAACCTCACGCGGATGCCCCTATAATTGTAGTTACTGCCCTAAAAGCGTATTTGGAAGGACTGTTAGAAAGCATAGTATCGGTAGAGTAATAGAGATGATTCGGGAGCAATATGATAAATATAATGTTAGGGACTTAGAGATATATGATGATGTTTTGATATTATCGCGGGATAGGATTATAGAATTGAGCCGTCAATTGATAGCTGAAAGATTCAACCTTGTTTGGTCTTGCAATTCGACCATAGGTTCGGTAGACAGGGAAACCCTGGAATTAATGAAGAAGGCCGGTTGCTGGAAGATTGCTTTTGGTATAGAGAGCGGAGACCAAAGGATATTGAAATTCATGAACAAGCATTTAAATTTAGATAAAGCCAGCGAAGTTTTAAGAATTTCAAAGAAGGTCGGGTTTGTAAACCGCGGATATTTTATAATTGGTTTTCCAACCGAAACTAAAGAATCGATCAGAAAAACAGTAAACTTCGCCAAAAAGGCAGACTTAGATATAGTTCAGTTTAATTCTTTCACTCCTTTGCCGGGTTCTCCGATCTACGATACGATAAATCAATATGGTAAATTTGACAATAACTGGGATAAGATGAATTTTGTAAATTCTGTATTTATCCCCGATGGTTTTGATAAAGAAATGCTGGAAAAAATTATACAAAATGCCTACAAAGAATTTTATTTACGCCCTAAAATAATTCTATCGTTTTTAAGAAGGATTAAAAAAATATCTTCCTTTTATAATTTATTTAAAAATTTTTTAGCTTTTTTAAAGATAGTTCATACGAATGAGTAAAAAGAAAATAGTCCTTATTTCCACTTTTCCCGATATTCAGGCTTACGGCATAAGGATGGTCTCTTCAACACTTAAGAATGCGGGGTTTGAAACAAATTTAATATTTCTCAATGCCTCGTTCGGGACGCTATATAGCGAAGACGTATTGAGGCAGGTTTCGGATATAGCGGGCGATTCGCTTTTTGTAGGCATATCGTTGATGACAAACTTTTTTGAGAGAGCCAAGCAGGTTACTGTCTATTTAAAAAAACACCTGAAGATACCGGTTGTCTGGGGAGGGATTCATACGGCAATAAAACCCGATGAGTGCCTTAAGTATGCGGATATTATATGTATCGGCGAAGCGGAAAAGGCAATCGTGTCCCTAGCAGAGAAGTTAATAGTTTCTGCGCAGCCAGCCCAGATAGACAATTTCTGGTTTAATATCAACGGGAAGACAGTAAAAAACAGGATTGTGCCTTTTATAGATTCTATCGATGGTTTACCATTTCCTGATTATGAATACGTTAACCATTTCGTTATTGATAAAAAGAGATTAATACCCATGGATTTAAAGCTCATGGAAGAGTATCTGGGTTATGAATATTCAACGATAGCGACCCGCGGCTGTTTTTACAATTGTACTTTTTGTGCCAACAATTTTTTTGAGAAGAATTTTAATATGCCGGGAAATATGAAGCTCAGAAGCGGTAAAATGCAGGATCTTATAGAAGAACTTGCCCGGATTAAAAAACACCTAAACTTTATAAGGATTTTTAAGTTTGCTGATGACTTGTTTATGGCCTTGCCGGAAGAAACCTTAAAGGAATTTTGCAGGCTATATAAAGAATCTGGTTTAGGGTTGCCTTTGGATATTACTGGAGTCCACCCTTTAATTTTGAAAGAGGATAAATTTAAGTTATTGGTGGCTGCTGGCCTGAAATATGTGCGTATGGGTATTCAAAGCGGAAGCCATAATATCAGAAGGCTTTACGGAAGAAGCGAGTCAGATAATAAGATATTGGAAAGCGCCGGTATAATCCATAAATATAAAAACCGCCTTAAAGCTATCTGTTATGATTTTATGGTAGATAACCCTTGGGAAACGACCGAAGACATAAAAGATTCCCTCAGGCTTTTAGTACAAATTCCAAGGCCCTACAGAATTAACCTATTTTCTTTGACGCTTTATCCGGGCACAGAACTCTATAATAAGGCAAAACAAGAAGGGATAGTGTCCAATGAAGGGTTTCAAATATACGATAAACATTATCACGATAATGTAAATACCTCATATTACAACGGCCTATTTAAAATAATTCCCATATACAGGCTTCCTAAAAGATGTTTTATTTTTTTAATTAATCACAAATCGAACCTACTGGCTAAAATTATCTGTTTTATATTGTTGAAAGGGATTAATCCCGTTGTCCGTTTAGCGAGGTTGAAATACCTCATAGACGAAGGGGTGCGGGATGCGGTGAGCGGGGATTTTGAACGTGTAAATAAGTTTATATTTAGACAGTCAAAGGTCGTCCATTAATATCTTAATAAAATGAGCTTAGATTTACGCCTTTTATTCAGCAATCATCTGTATATCGGCAAAAAACTGGAACTGGAGAGGGTTAAGAAATTTTGCCCCTTATTAAAAGGTAATGTTTTAGATATCGGTTGCGGTGAAAAACCTTATAAAAGATTCTTGGGCAAGGATAGCCGGTATTTCGGGATGGAATACCAGGAATATTCGCGTAAGCCAGATGTATTTGGAAATGCCAACAAGTTACCATTTAAGGATATGGTTTTTGATGCGGTTTTATTCAATGAAGTTATCGAACATATCCCTGACCCTAATATAGGTTTGGGGGAGATATACAGGGTGCTCAAAAAAGACGGCAAGCTTTTTCTTACCGCACCCATGTACTGGAGGCTGCATTATGTTCCGCAGGATTACTTCAGGTTTACAAACTACGGCTTGACTTATATTTTAGAAAATAATAACTTTCGTATTTTGGAAATAGAACGAATGGGAGGTTTTTTTTCTATAGTTTTTATTAGGTTGATAGATATTTTTGTTACCAAAATATTTTTTAAATTCGCATCTTTTTTATCAGTTGAACGCGGTAAATACCGTCTTGCTGCGTTATTAATGAGTCCGTTTTCTTTTATAGGATATTACCTGGGAAGGTTCCTTGATATGCTTGATAAGGATGATGCATTTCAATGGGCTGTTTTTGCCGTGAAAAAATAAATAGGTAGGTATAAAAATGTTTCCAGAATATATAGCGCATTTCTTGGATACTTATCCGTTTTTTCGATATAAATACATATACGATCAAATCGTTGATATTGATGGTAAGAAAAGCGTAGTTATTGTTGAGCGGTTTCTCGGCAATCCTATACATAACAACCTTTATTATTTCAGAAAGGTTATTAATCATAAGTGGTTGCAAAGAATAGATAACCTGCTGATAGACAGGATCCCGTTTACTAACGATTTGTATCTGAAATCTTTGCATAAATTCTATAGAGATAAATTGGAGCATTTAAATACAATACTGCTGCATGCACATTTTGGCATGGTTGGGTATAAATTGTCAAAAATAAGGGAAGAACTCGGTGTCCCTTTAGTAGTTACATTTTATGGTAACGATATTAGCTATTGTCTGAAAAATGATAGGTGGCTTAGACGGTATGCCGACATGTTCAAGGTAGGAGATAGATTTATAGTTTTATGTAATGAGGCGAGAGACCGCTTAATAGCTTACAAGTGTCCTAAAGAAAAGATAAGATTATGGAATATCGGGCTGGATCTTGAAAATTATCCTTATCAAGGGAGAAAACTGGCCAAGCCGACTAAATTTTTGACAGTCGCAAGATTTGTAGAAACTAAAGGCTATCCTGTTTTGTTAAAGGCCTTTTCCAGTCTTTTGAAAGATTATAAAGATATCACGCTAACCCTGGTCGGGTTCGGCCCATTAAAAAAACACATACTCCGGCTTATGCGCGATTTGAAAATACAGGAGAATGTATCGTTGATAGATACCGCAGGGTTTTCAAATTTCTATTCGTTTTTTAAAGATATACTCTATACGCACGATATTTTTGTTCTACCATCGACGATTAGTAACGCAGGGGAAGACGAGGGGGGGCCTGCGTTAACAATGATATATGCGCAATCTACTGGGTTGCCAGTAATATCCACTCCTTTTCCGGGGGCAGAAATAAGCGTGATAGATGGCAAAACCGGATTGTTATGCAAACAAGACAACTATGAATCTTTGAGAGAAAAAATGAGCGATTTGATTGATAAGGCCAGTCTAAGAGAAAAAATGGGTTTAGAAGGAAGCATGCTCGTTAAGCAAGAGTTCTCCTTTATTTCACAGATGCATAAATTACACGGCATTTACGATGAATTATTATAACACTTGAGATGGATAATTTGGAAGTAGATTTTAAGGGTAAGAATGTAATGGTGACAGGGGGGCTTGGTTTCATAGGGAGCAACCTTGCGCATAAATTAGTTGAATTTGGCGCGAACGTATCGCTCGTCGATTCACTTATGCCTGATTACGGAGGAAATCTGTTTAATATTCATGGTATTGAAAATAAGGTTTCGGTAAATATCTCTGATGTGCGAGACGAAAACAATATGCGGCTTTTAGTTAAAGAGCAGGATTATATTTTCAATCTTGCCGGACAGGTCAGCCATTTAGATAGCATGAAAGATCCATTCACGGATCTTGAAATAAACTGTAGGGCCCAGCTTTCTATTCTTGAGGCATGTAAAAAAAATAACCGCGATGCAAAGATCGTTTTTACCAGCACCAGGCAAGTTTACGGAAAACCCGATTATCTCCCGGTAGATGAAAAACACTTACTTCATCCTATTGATATAAATGGAATTAATAAGATGGCCGGTGAATGGTACCATATCCTCTATAATAATGTTTATAACATCAAAACTACATCTCTGCGCCTGACAAATACTTATGGCCCCAGGCTCCTTATGAAACATAATAGGCAAGGTTTTGTGGCGTGGTTTGTACGTCAAGCAATTGAAAATGATGAAATAAAGATATTTGGAGATGGTAACCAAATAAGGGATTTTAACTATGTTGACGATGTAGTAGGGGCGTTACTATTGGTTGGCGCCAAAGACGAAACAAGCGGGAAGATATACAACCTAGGTAATACTGAAAGGATGTGTCTTCGGGAATTCGTAAGGGTACTCATTGATGTTTGTGGCAGCGGTACATATACAATCGTGCCTTTCCCAGAGGAAAAGCGAAAAATTGACATCGGGGATTATTACGGAGATTTCAATAAGATAAAAAAAGAACTTGGATGGGAACCTGTCATTTTTGTCCGCGAAGGACTCGAAAGAACGATTGAGTATTACAAGAAATACAGCAAGTATTACTGGTAGTAAGGCATCGGTATATAATATCTAAACATTAAATAAAAAAAAATAGAAAAACAATTTGAGTGTGAAATTGCGGCCTCTCAATAAATAAAATTACGATAGATTTAAGATGAATTTCCTGAAGAGTAGTACCATAACGCTTTTAACGAGAATATTTGTGTTTATTTGCGCAATTATTATTTCAGTATATGTAGCAAGATTTTTTGGACCCGAGGCCAAGGGGGCATACTCGCTTTTAATACAGACAATCTCAATTTCGGTTTTGTTGGGTATGTGCGGAATTGATAACGCTATTGTTTATAGTTTAAGTAAGAATGAAAGCTTGAAGAAAGTATACCCAAATATTATTTCATTTACTTTGATAAGCGGAGTTTCTATAACGTTGCTACTTTTCTTTTCAAGCAGATTTTTGAAATCCACTCTTCTCAGGAATATAGATACTTCTCTTATTGAAATTTCAATCTTAACAATCCCATTTATGCTTTTTAATAAATTATCGATAACTGCTATCCTTGGGCTTAATAAGATCAAGCAATTCAATACTTTTAAAATAGCGTCTGCAATAGTGACCTTAATAAGTTTTTTTATTTTGGTAATAATTTTTAAATGGGGTATTAAGGGCGCGATATCTTCTATTCTATTTACTGAAGTTTTTATGAGTTTGTGGTATGTATATGTTATTTCTAAAAAAGTAAAGATTAAAATTAATTTCGATATTAACTTTATACAGAAATTATTTAACTATGGCATTCGCGGTTTCTTGGGCCCGCTTTTATTGATGGCGATATTTAAAATAGATTATTATATACTTAACATGTTTTCAAATATTAGAGACGTTGGTTTTTATTCGGTTTCAGTTGGGTTTGGAGAGATGCTTTTTTTTATCCCGGAAGCTATTGGGGTAGTGCTCTTTCCAAAGCTGGCAAGTATGAGCCATATAGATAGCAATAAAAAAACGGTTCAGTTGCTGCGGTTTTTCTTTTTGATGATGAGTATTATAACATTATTACTGTTTTTGTTTTCACGCGAGATCATGGTGTTTATTTATGGCATCCAGTACGCTTCTTCTGCGTATCTAATGCGGATTATGTTGCCGGGTTTTTTCTTTCTGTCTTTTTATTATCTTTATTTTTCATATTTTTATTCACGAGGAAAACCCGAGGTAGTCACCGTGATCCTATTTGTAACAACAATAATAAAAACTTTATTATCCCTTGTTTTAATACCGAAATTTGGTGTTCAGGGCGCCTCTTTCGGTACCCTTATATCATATTTAATTTGTGGTTTTATATTTGTATTAACATTTTTAAGGTATTCTGGCGAAAACTTAAAAAGCATATTTTTTATTACAAGCTTAGATATAAGATATATCTTATCGCATATGCCCATCAAAAGGCTAAGGGATCGAAACGCTTGTGATATAATGAAGATGCGAGAATAGCCGGTTGTTATTGATCAACCCTATTTGAATAATAAATAAGGTTTAACGAGCAGTTTGATTTAATAATTACGGGTACCTAAATTATTCCATGGCCGGTAATTTAAGAAAATGTTTTTTAAAAATCTCGGTCTTTATAAGTTACTATCTTTTTTATTTCTATGCCTTGAATAAAAACTATTCAAAAATTGTTTTTGGCTTTAAGGATACAAAAAGAAGCAGCGGCTTAATTGATACGGAAGATAAATTATTACAATATCTAAAAATTGAAAAAAACATAAGAATAGAAGAATATTATAATTATTCTTTAGAGAATAATTATAAGTATAAGTTCGACTATCAGCTTTTTTCGGAACCTAAGCTTGAAATCCTCAGAAACGAATATGCCCTGGAAAAATTGGTGGAGCCTGGTAGAAACGAATTAGCCAAATTTGAAATATTACAGGATTGGGTACGGAGGCAATGGGAATATGGCTATCCGGGCAAGCTATCGCGTGATTATGACGCTATCGATATATTAAGAAAAGCCAAAAGGGGGGGGAAATTTTGGTGCAGTGAATACGCTGTTGTGTTTATTCAATGCGCATTAAGCCTGGGCTACCAGGCAAGATACGTGGCCCTAGGTAAGGGCCATGTGATCGCAGAAATATGGTCTAACGAGTACAAGAAATGGGTTATTATGGACCCTACTTTCAATATTCATTTTGAAAGACAGGCAATCCCATTGAATTGTTTGGATTTGTTTGATTCCTTCAATGGTAATCAAATCGGTGAAATTTGCGTTATAGAGGGAAACTATAAACCAGAAGATATATGTATTAAGTTCGGAGAGCATGAACTTGTAGGGATTTCAATTAAGAACTATCGTCATAAAACCATGGATTACTACGCAGGCGGGTTCTCTGTCCGGATGAGAAATGATTGGTTTACGAATAAATATCCAAAATTACATCCAAAAGGAAATATGGTAACGAATAGCATCACGTGGATTGGCTCAAAGGGCAGAGCAGCTATAACAAATGAACAAAAAGATATCTATTTTCCATTAAACGTGACTACGATTGGCCTTGAAAGAACAAAGGGTGGCAATTTCGGATTTAATATTTTTTTAAATACCTTCACGCCAAATTTTTCTCATTACATTGTCAGTGTTGATGAAAAACAAAAAGAAACAACGGAGAGTAATTCTATCGGGTGGGTATTGCATAAAGGCAAAAATGCATTCAAAGTTACTTCCGTTAATAAGTTTGGCGTCAAGGGAGTAAACAGTTTTATCAGTTTATTTTTAGAATAATCAATGAAAATAGCTCTGCTGGAAATAAAGACGGACAAAAAAGAGTGTATTAATAAGGATTTTATGGGCGGATATGGCTGGGCTTTTAATGTTGGGAATTCCTTCAGGGCAAATCTGATTAACAGGGTAAAAAAATGGGGTGAGAGTTTACCTATTATGTCGTTGGGATATCTCGCTTCAATTTTTTATAATAATGGGCACCGTGTAGAACATTTAATCAATGAGGTGCCCGATTCCGATATGGTGATAATTCCTTCTTCCATGGTTGACTATAAGCATGAAATCAACTGGGCACGCGAAATCAGAAGAAAGGGGATCAAGGTAGGTTTTTTTGGTCCATTTTCCTCTGCGATGCCTGAGCTTTTTTTGAAATATTCTGATTTTGTAATAGGGGGGGAACCCGAAGAGATAGCCGCAAAAATTACTGATAAGTGTATACCGCAGGGGTTCGTGAAAAGTAATCCCGTAAAAGACCTTGATACGCTTCCTTTTCCTAAATGGGATATTTTTAATATTTCCGCATACTCATATGTCCCGGCTTTAAAAGAAGTCCCGTTTCTGCCGATTTTATCAAGCCGGGGCTGTTCTTTTGCATGCAGTTATTGCCCTTATCTGGTTAATTATACGTTCAGGGAAAGAAGTTCCGAAAATGTATTGGAAGAAATAGGGTATCTGGTCGATAGGTTTAAAATAAAAGGCATGTTATTCAGAGACCCGATTTTTTCTCTTAACAAAAAAAGAACCGTAGAAATTACCGAAGGCATGATGCGGAGAAATTATAAAATAAAATGGGCCTGCGAAACAAGGTTGGACTTATTAGACGAAAAACTTATCGATATCTTGTATGCATCCGGTTTGAGAGTGATAAATGTCGGTATCGAGTCTGCGGATAGCGATGTTTTAGAAAAAGCGACGAGAAAAGCCATTTCTATGGAACACCAGGAAAAGATTATAAGATACTGCGAGAAAAAAGGCGTCAGGGTTACAGTATTTTACATTTTAGGTTTACCGGATGATACGGAGGAAAGTATTGCCAAGACCGTTGGATATGCAAAAAAACTCAATACGCATGTGGCGCAGTTTTTTATTTTTACCCCCTTTCCGGGGACAAAATATTTCGAAAGCATAAAAGACCGGCTTGAAGAAAAGGATTGGGAGAAATTTAATTGCTATACGCCGGTCATCAGGCATAAGAATTTTACGAAGGAACGGTTATTGGAATTAAAAGAAAGAGCTTTCGTGAGTTACTATTACAGGCCTGCCTGGGCTTTAAAGTTTATCAAACGGGTGATTAGAGATGTCTGGAATTGATTGTACCGGGAATAAAAATGTTTTGATTACCGGAGCAAGCGGGTTTGTCGGCGGGCATCTTGCAGCTGCCCTTTGCGCAGAGGATTATTGCGTAACTATTTTGGTTAGAAAAAACAGTAATCTGCGGTATTTACATAATAAAAAAATTAGAATTATTTATGGTGATTTACAAAATAAGGCATCTTTAGATTCAGCTTTAAAAAATATAAATATCGTAATTCACTCTGCTGCATTAATGAGCGATAGAGACCGCGCTTCTAAAAATGATTTTTTTGAAACTAATGTCAGGGGCACCAAAAACCTGATTAGCTCTTGCCTTAATAAAGATGTAGTAAGGCAATTTATACATATCTCTACGGTCGGGGTATACGGCCGCAGAGACGGTATACCAGTAAATGAAAACCATGGCTACGGGAATAACCTTTCTTTATATGAATGGTCAAAAGTAGAGGCAGAAAAGGTTGTTTTGAAATATTCGGATAGGGTACCACTGACAATACTGCGGTTAGGGCAGCTATATGGACCGGGGATGGTCTATGGCTGGACTAATGTTATGGAAATGATTTATTCCGGAAGAATGAAAATCATCGGTAAGGGGAAGTCTTTAGTTCATTTAACGTATATTGATGACGTTGTTAACGGTATAAAAATGGTTATCGGTAATGAAAATTGTTTAGGCCAGATATTTAATATGTGCTCAGAGAATGCTTGTAGACTAAGCGAAGTATTCGAGACGATAGCCGAAGTTTTCGGTAAACCTTGCCCTAAATCAGTGCCATATTATCCGGTCTACATATTATCACGCCTTCTTGAAGTTATTCCGGATTATCTTAAGCCCAAATCACTGGCTTTATTAACTCCTCATAGAGTAAGATTTTTTAAAGATAATCATATTTACGATATTAGCAAAGCAAAAAAGTCTTTTGGCTACAATCCTACATTTAATTTACGAGAGGGTATTAAGAGAATGGCCGAATGGTATCTTTCTCAGGCCCAAGGCACATAGACTATATTCAAGGAGGTAGTTAAATATGCGAGTTATTTCTTTAGTAATACCGGTATTTAACGAAGAGAAGGGGTTAGATATTCTTTATAAAGCGGTTTGCGGAGTCATCAATAAGAGAGAAGAAACCTTTGAATTAATTTTTGTTAATGACGGAAGTTACGATGGGTCTTTGGAAAAATTATTAAATATACACAAATCTGATCCTAGGGTTAAAATAGTCGATTTCTCCAGGAATTTCGGGCATCAGAACGCATTATCAGCGGGGATTGACTTTGCAAGAGGAGATGCGGTGATATTGATGGATGCAGATATGGAAGACCCTCCTGAAAAAATTTATGACTTTCTGGAATATTGGAAAAATGGCTACGATGTGGTATATGCGATTAGGAAAAAGCGCAAGGTAGGGGTTATAAAAAGAACGCTCTTTGCTCTATACCATAAGCTTAATACCATAATTTCCGATATTGCAATGCCGGATGCCAGCGGAATTTTCGGTTTAATGGATAGGAAGGTTGTCAATATAATAAGAAGGATACCCGAAAAAAACCGATATCTGCCGGGATTAAGGGCGTGGGTAGGTTTGAAACAGATGGGTTTGGAAACCGAGAGAGGTAAGAGATATGATAAGAACCCACGGGTTTCCTTTGCCAAATTGATTAAATTGGCCTTTGATTCTTATATTTCTTTTTCCAAGATACCCTTAAAAATTGCCAGTTTTTTGGGAATTTTTTTCTCTTTTATAAGTTTTATCGGCATCCTAGTAATTATTTTCTTAAAATTAACCGTTGGCATCCAGCTTCGCGGATGGTCATCAATTATCGCACTGATTCTTCTTGTTACGGGTATCCAGCTAATAACAATCGGAATTATTGGGGAGTATATCGGCAGAATTTTAGATGAGACTAAAAATAGGCCCCTATATATAGTTAAAGAGATTATTGGATTTGAGAACCAAATATATGAATAACCGCAATAAATACAAGCATACGCGTAAGGCGCTTTTGTTAGTTATCCTGCTCACGATTATAGGAATGATCTATATCTATCCCGACCTTAGGTTTATTCTTGAATCCGGTAAGCACTATAAAGGGATAGGGTTTACAGGGACATCGGAAGAACTTTGGTATCTCTCAAGACTTAATGGAATTTATAAGGGATCAGTTAATTTATCTGATATCTACTGCTTTGAACATCAAAATGACCCGTGGTTCAGACCATTCATAGGAGAGTTTATTGTCGGCAATATAGGCAAGATGTTTGAAATAAGCGTTGTTAATCTAGATATCCTGGCGAGCGCTATTCTAAATATAATACTGAGTTTTCTGATATTTACTTTTTCATATCAGCTGTCTAAATCTGTCAGATTAAGCATTATTTGTAGTTTTGCTATTATGCTGGGCTATAATATTTTTACGACAAATGCGCATATATTAAAAGAGGTCTTTATTGCAGGTAATTATGCTAAACCACTTTGGTTTTTAAGGCCTTTATCCCCCCAGTTTTACTACATCCCGTTTTTTATAGCCCTTGTTTATACAAACCGGGCAACAAATCTTTCGGCAAATAAAAATAATATAGCGATAGCCGGAATAACTTTGGGCTTGTTGTTTTATTGCAATGTGTACTATTGGACATTTATTTATGCTGGATTAGGGGTGTTATTTTTTTCATTTTTCTTGATAAAAGAAAAAAGAGGCGCATTAAATGTAATTTACATTTATGCGATTTCCATTATTATAGCAATACCATATTTGATATCGGTTTTTAAAGTAATAAATAATCCTGCCTATGGGTATTTGCAAAAAAATTATATGATGGCCGATTCCCATAAAATTTTCTTATACGCCCCTTATACGATACCCGCTGTATTTATAAGTATTTTACTTGTAACTTTTAAACATAAATCAAGATTTTTTATCGCCTCTTTTCTTATTGGCGGGATCATATGTCTAAACCAACAAGTAGTTACAGGTAAAATCATGCTTCAGCAATGGTCATTTTATACCAATAAAACATTTCTCATAATATCGATAATCGTGTCGGCAAAGCTGATATTGGATGGTATCGGGAAACTTAAGCTTATCCGCTACAATTTTCTCAATAATGAGCTCTGTAAAACAGCGCTATCCGCCATAGCAGTGTCAGTTTTTATTATTCTAGCTTTTCTGCAGCAGGATAATTACTACCGTATAAATAAAGAATATTTTTTAGAAAAACAAAAAATCGCAGATGTATATAAATGGCTTCGGGAAAATACTAATAAAAGCAGCGTGGTTCTTACCGACCCTTATCAAGACTTTAGCAGCCATTTGACAAATTATCGGTTTTTATTAACTTATACGAATAATTTTAGCTATATAGCTGAGCCGGCATGTATGCTGATATCCAAAGAAGAAACAACCTACCGGATATTAGCATCGCTTATATTTTTAGGCTATAGTAGAGATGATATCGAGAACTATATTAATATGCTAAAACAATTTTATAAATCCGCAGATCCCAATAATTGGATATATTCGCCCTCAGAAGGTTATTATAAAATAATAAGAAATGAATATAATGTATTGGAGAAAGGTAACCCTGTTGATATGGTCAGAAAATACAAGATTGATTATATTTTAGTTAAAAATAAAATTGCGTCTAAATTAGCAAGTAAATACGTTAATAATTTAATAGTGGCTTATCAAGATACCCACTATACGGTTTTTAATCTCATCTGATATAAACATGTCGAAAGCCTTTTTCTTAATTGCTACCGTACTTTTTGCTGTTTTTTATATCAGGCGCCGCTTTAAAGAAGACAGCAGGTTTTTAATTATTATTTTTACTGTTGCACTAAGCATGAGAATAATTTGTGCAACTGTTATCTTTTTATCCAGCTTGTATGGAGGAAACGCCGGATTCTTTAGCGGTGATGAAAGCGTATATTATAAGAAGGCGGTCAATATGGCTATCGCGGGAAGCATGTATTCAAAGAATATCTTCAAGGATACCCCTGAACTAGAGCAGCGTTTATTTGGAATAAACCTATTTTCAATACTAGAATCAATATTAATATTCGTATTTGGCCCGTCTTTACTTTTAATAAAATATTTTAATTCTTTTGTAGGCGCTTTGTTACCGGTGGCCATTTTTTTATTAGCAAAAACAATTTTTGATAACAAAAGAGTTGCAAAAATATCAGCTATTTTAGTCACTTTTTTGCCATCTATGGTTATATGGTCCTCGGTTGCAATAAAAGAGCCTCTTATTATGCTAATAATAGCTTGTATCTTTTATTATTATATAGAGAATCAGAAGAGATTTAGTTTTTTATATTTGGTTAATATTGTTGTTTTGAGCATAGCCCTCTTTTATATACAAAATAACGCCGCAGTTATATTAATAGTAATTTATAGCGGGCGGTACATATTTACAAAATTAAGCAAGTTTATGAAAAAAGAAATATTAGCTCTAATATTTATCTTGATAGCCAGTTGTGTATTTTTTACCAACCAGAAGGCCGTCGGACGTAAGTTGTATGAAATGGCCGAGCGTCAAGCCCTTCAATATAGGGCAGGGAACGAAAAGAGCTCAAGATATCAACTTTATCCCCATAAGGTATTTAAAACATTTTATTTTAATTTCTACAATCATCTAATATTGCCAAAGGATATTTATTATACTGATATCAAAAAGGTCGGGCCTTATTACGTAAAAAATAGCATAAGAGAGATAAGATGGGCGAGTTTCTTCATTTCGTATTGTAAGGGCTTAATATACGTATTATTTTCACCTTTTTTTTGGAGTGTCAATTCGGTTTCGCAGCTTATGATTTATCCGCAAGCAGTTTTTTGGTGGGGGATAATGCCTTGTATTATTTATGGCATGATTTGGTCTATAAAATTTAAGAGAAAAGAAACCGTATTCATAATATTATTCATCGGGATATTTTATTCGGTTTTAGCTCTGACTGAAGGAAATGTCGGAGCTTTGTTAAGGCATAAAGATTGGGTGACTCCTTTTTGCCTTATGTTTGCAGCCATCGGGATTAGCAAATTTATATTCGGGAGGTGTGCATGCCGCATTATTCCAGAATGAAAATTAGCCTGGTAACTCCGCCCTTTGATTTAATTAGGTCCGCATACGCGTCGAGTTCAAAAATTAAAAGAGGGAATTTGCCGCCTTTAGGGATAGGCTATCTTGCCTCTTCATTAAAGGCGAATGGTTTTAATCAAATAAAGCTGCTTGATGGCACTTCTATGGGTATTAATGAAGAAGAATTTATAGAATTAGTGCTTAAAGATTCCCCTGATTTGATAGGTATTTCCTGTATGACTGCCTCATCTCATGAGGCTTTCCGGTTAGCCAGAAAAATTAGAAAACTATCTAATGTTTTAATTGTATTTGGGGGGCCCCATGTCACAGATTTTGGTAAAGAAGTTTTGCTCGAAGAAAAAGCAATTGACTTAGCGGTTGTGGGTGAGGGCGAAGAGACAATAGTTGAATTATGCGATAGGTTAAATGCAGGTAAGGAGCTGTCAAATATTAAAGGTTTGATATTCAGGGATAAAGACGAAATTATTGACAATGGGCCCAGGGTATCGAAAGGGCCGCTCGATGATATCCCTATGCCCGCATGGGAATTATACGATAATACCCTTTACTGCCCGCTGCCGAATTCTTATAAAAGGCTTCCTTCGGCAACAGTAATTACGGCGCGTGGCTGCGCCTATAGAAAGTGTGCTTTTTGTTACACGGGGGGCATGCTGGGCCAACCTTTCAGAAGGCATTCTATCAAAAGAGTTATTGAAGAAATTAAAATACTTGTGAATAGCTATGGAATGAGAGAAATTCAATTCCTCGATAGCATATTTATTTTAAACAGGCAATGGGTAAAAGAATTTTGCGAAGCGATAATAAGGGAAAATATCGATATTACCTGGAATTGCGGCGCTAAGGCGGATTTGGTTGACCCTGAAATACTCGAGATTGTGGCCAAGGCCGGATGCTATTCTATTTTTTATGGACTTGAATCAGGGAATCAGGATTTATTAGATATCATAGAGAAAGGAATTACTATACAACAAATCAAGGATGCTGTGAAATGGGCACACAGGGCAGGAATAGATACCCGCGGCTCTTTTATATTGGGTCTTCCGGGCGAAACTCCTCAGAAAGCAAATAAAACTATAGACCTTGCGATTGAACTTGATTTAACGTATGCACAATTCAATTTAGCTTTCCCTTTTAAAGGTACAAAACTGTATGATTTCGCTTTAGATATGGGTTCTGTTTTCGAATATAGAGGATTGACTAAGGCTACGTACGTTCCCCATGGTTATCGCGATAGAGATGAACTGGAAGCAGTTATGAGAAAGGCATATTTCAAGTTTTATTTCAGGCCGGCTTATTTTATGAAACATTTAAAAAGATTAAAAAACTTTAATGAATTGAAACGTTATTTTGACGGCCTTAGGTTTATAATCGGTATAATATTTAATAAAGCGATGGGGAGAAAATGACGCTGAAACAAATTAATAAAACTGTATCTGGGTTAATTTCAAGCGTATTTTTGAAAAGTTAAAAATGCCTGTCTTTTCTATTATACTGCCTGCCTACAATAATTCTAAAGAATTAGAACTTCTTTTAGCGTCTATTCAAAAGCATTGTTTAGATATTAACAAGCATGAAACTATTGTTGTAGATGACGGCTCAAAAGACAATTCTATTGAATCGGTATGCAGGAATTTTGTATTTATAAAGTATCTGCGTTCCGAAACAAACAATGGTGTGGCAAATGCCAGAAATCTAGGTGCGCGCCTAGCAAAGAACGATATTTTAATATTCATTGATTCGGATCTGATAGCGCAATCTGATTTTATAAGTATCCTATCCGAAAAATTTAGAAATCATGATGTTATTGCCGTCAGCGGTACCTTAAGCAGCACCCCGGCAAATCCAAGCCTTTATAGAGACTATTGGGGATTATATAAAGCCTTCCATATGCCCAAAGGGCGTTATACGAGCCTTTTTACGGGAGCGTATGGGGCTATCAGAAAAGATGTTTTTTGGAAGGCAGGCGGGTGGGATGCAAATATGAGAGGGGCCTTAAAAGAGGAATACGAATTTACTGCGCGGCTTGAAAAATTGGTGGCTAAGATCCATTATGAACCGAGGTTTGAGGTAAAGGTGCATTGTAACGGTTTTTGGAAATTAGTTCCTGAAAATTATAGAAGGGCCAAGAAATGGTGTATTATTTTTTTATATAGGAAAAAATTTGATGATTATACTTCTACTTTTTCTGGTGGCATGTCGTATGTTTTAGGCACATTTGTCGTTATCTCAGGGATTATTGCGTTTCTGGCGCCTAAATTCATTCTTTTTTTTATTTGCGCCTTACTCTTATACCTAACCGTTATTTTTAAATTTTTGGTATTTATTGTAAAGAAAAAGGGGTTGTTGTTCACTTTACTATCTATATACTTTCATCTGGTTTCTTCGTTATTTATATTTTTCGGAGCAATGCAGGGGTTATCTTATTGTTTTTTAACAGATGCCGCAAAAAGAAAGGCTATAAACAGCTAAAAAATGAACATAACGCTTATATACCCTCTTTTGTCAAAGAGCAGAAGCAGGGTCGATGAAAATAAGCAATACTGGCCGCCGTTGGGGCTTGCCTATATCGCGTCAGTACTGATAAAGAACGGGCACGCAGTCCAGATCCTGGATAGGGATTTAATCTTGCGTAAGAATAAATTCGATTTTTCTCTGTGCGACAGAGTTACGCTTGATCTTATAGAGAATTTCGGCACGCATATCGTAGGTTTTAGCGCCACCACCCCTAATGTCTCTGATGTGGACTCTTTTTCTAGAGAAATAAAAAGGAAAAACCCCGGAATTATTATTGTAATAGGCGGGCCGCATTGCGCCGGAGAGCCCGTTACTACGCTTCGGATGTGCCCTGGCATAGACATGCTAGTCAGGGGTGAGGGCGAAATGGCGATGCTTGATATTGCGAATTCTATACCTACGGATTCTATCGCAAACCTGACCTACAAAAAGCCAGACGGGTCTATAGAATCTACGTATGATAGGCCCTTGATAGAATCGCTGGACAGTTTGCCGTTTCCCGCTCGGGATTTGCTGGATATGAGATATTATACCCGCCCAAGCAGGTTTATAAGCAGGAACCTTTCCCTGCGGACAACCCATATATTTACGGCAAGGGGCTGTCCCTATAATTGCCATTATTGCGCAGGCCCCCTGATAGGCCAGCACAAGGTAAGATATCATTCTCCCCAGAGAGTCGTTGCAGAGATAGAGGAATTGATAGGGAAGTATTTTATCGAGGCGGTTTATTTTGCGGAAGATATGTTTCTAAGCAGTAAAAAACGGGTAGAGGAGATGGCGGCGCTTTTTATGGAGCGAGATATACATAAAAAAATCGTTTGGATGGCCCAGATAAGTACCGGCGTTGCAACTCCTGAACTTTTGGTTTTAATGAAAAACGCGGGTTGCGTACATGTAGAATATGGGTTTGAATCTGGCTCGCAGCGCGTGCTTGATTTAATGAATAAAAAGGCAAGTGTCGAGAGAAATAAAGAGGTTGCTATATTTACGAAAAAAAGCGGTCTGCGTTTCCAGGGGAATTTTATAGTCGGATACCCCGGTGAAACCGAAGAAGACTTCAATAAGACCCTATCTTTTATAAAACAAACCCGCCCCAATAATGTGTCGCTTAACCTTTTCATGCCCTTACCCGGGACGCAAATATATAAGAAGTTAAAAGATGAAGGGAGGCTGCTTTCCAACTGGGACGACATCGGTAATCCCGAAACACCCTGTTTTAATTACGCGTATATGTCTCCTTACCGTTTTGAGAAATTATATTTTAACGCCAAACTTAAGATAATCCTTCCGATAAATTTGAAACATTTCTTGAGAGATAATATCTGTCATCCGGTGAGATTGTTTTATATCTTAGCTACTCAATTTAAGAGCGTCTTGACAAGGGCGGTGAAAGCCATGATAAAACTGCAAAAAATAAAAAAAATGGGGAACGCATGAATACTTTATTTATAGCGTACCATGCTGCGTCTAACCCAATTATGGAGTCGCAGGGGTTTCCTTATATGAGAGGATTGTCGCGGGAGGGCATAAGATATTCGCTCTTAACTTTTGAGCCGAAAGAAAAATTAGCCGATTCGATAAAGCTTATATCAGAATTAGACATGCCGCTAAGGTGGAAGCACCTGGCTTACCATAATAAACCCAGGCACTTGGCTACATTTTACGATATAGCTTTCGGGATTTTAATTGTTGCGTTCATCATCAAGAAAGATAAAATAAAACTTCTGCATGCCAGGGGGTTCATTGCCGCGTTGATTGCCTTTTTGCCAGCTAAGATATTCCGTATAAAGATTTTATTTGATACCCGTGGCCTCTTGGCGGATAAATATGTGTGCGGAGGGTTACTCGATAAAAAAGGCCTTACTTACAAAGTAATGCGGTTATGCGAAGATATGTTAATCAGACGGTCCGATTCCTTTACGATAGAAACAAATAGGCATGCAAAAGCAATCATAGACTCACAGGATTTTGGTACGTTAAACGATACAAACGGCGTATTGTCTAAGATGAACGTAATTCCCTGCTGCGTAGATACGGATAAATTCGATTATAGGCTATATGCGCCGAGGGCAGAAAATAAATTTAACCTGGTTTTCCTAGGGAAGATAGAGACGTGGTATCTTATCGATAAGATGCTTGATTTTTTTGTCGTTGCCTCCAAAGAAATTATACCCTTAAAGTTTACATTTATCACAGAAAGCGAGCCCGCGCATATTTATGCGGCAATAAGAAAGAAAGCGATAGATGAATCTAATATAACGATCAGGAAGGTTAACCCAAAGGAAATCCCGGCCTTATTATCCGATGCAAAGGCAAGCGTATTTTTTATGAATACCTATAAACAATACAGTTTCTTACCGATTAAGTTTGGAGAGTCTCTTTCTTGCGGATTGCCGGTTATTATTAACGCGGGCATCGGAGATTGTGATGAGATTGTCTTGGAAGAAAAGGCAGGAGTAGTTATTAACGATTTTTCTTCTAGAGAGTACGAGAGGGCAACAAAAGAACTGACGGCTCTTTTTAGTGAAGAAGATAAGCTAAGACAAAGATGTAGGGACGTGGCAAAGAAATATCTTTCCCTTGAGATGGGAGTAGCAAGATACCGAGACATCTACAAAAAGTTAAGCTGTTAATTTTTTATTACTTAGCACGTTATTAAGAAAAGGAGAATATTAAGGTATGGTTAAAAAAATAATTTTTTTTATAACAGCATTATTATTAGTTATATTCAGTATAGAGATAGGAACAAGGCTTATTTATTTTATAAAAAGAGGCAAAACCTCTTATCTTATGTCTCAAAAGGAGGTTAGCCGTATAAGAAAGGACTTGCCATATGAAAAAAATAATAATAAGCAATTCGTACGAGGGAACTTTCTTATAAGAAATGGCTATTATACATTTAATCCGGAAATTAAAACTTTACGTGAAGGGTTGAACAATATCAAGTTAAATAGCCTCGGTTTTAGAGGAAGCGGCTTTGAAAGAAAGATACGTATATTGTGCCTCGGAGGTTCATCTACTTATGGCCATTCTACCCATGACTATAGTGTTAGAATACCATACCCAGAGATGATGGATAGTTTTCTGAATAAAGGCATCAAAAAGAGACAGCAGAAGTATACGGTTATAAATGGCGGTATGGAAGCTTTTAACATCCAGCATATCTATAATTTGTTGAGAGACCGCGAATTTATCAAGAAAATAAATCCAGATATGCTCGTAATTAATACCTTTTGGAACAGCATAGAACAATATGAGAATGGGCTCCTCGTGGAAACCATCGATAACAGGTTCATAAGGGGGTTTGTGAAGAGGTCTGTTTTTGCCTTTTTATCCTATAGGGTTCTTTTATTTTTAGAGTATAACGAACTAACAGGCCCCTTTCAATCGTTGTGTGTTTATTTAGATAAAATTTGTCAAATAGCCGAAAAAAGGGGAATAAGCATTATTCTTGTTAATGAACCCATGCTATTAGATGCCCAGACATGGACCGCGGCACCTAATAACCCGAATGTACATAATAAAGGAGCTATCATATTCAAGAGGTTTGAAAAAAAATATCCAGGAATGGTCTTCTTTGTTCCTATGCCGTTTTTTGATAGGATGGATTTTAAAAAGGATGAGGTTAAGAAATATTTTATTGATAGAGGGCATCTTACAATGGAAGGGTATGCCATAGAAGCGCGGATACTTTCCGATGCCATTAAGGATTTAACAAAAAGCCAATGGTAAGGAGACACAGCTTTGTTAATTTTATAATTTTTTCTTTAGGCGTTCCGATTTAATGTTGTATAATGTTACAGCAAAGTAGAAAGTATCCTTTAGCTCCTTAGTGCTGTTTTTTAAATAATCTAAACTAAAAATATTTTTTAACAAAACACTAGAAGCAGGCGGTATGAAGATACTGTTTATCCACAACATGTCGGAGAACTTAGGGATAGAGTATTTATCCAGTTTCTTAAAGGCGAAGGGGCATGAGGTCAGACTTTCTTTTGACCCCTGGCTTATGAAAGCCGATATTTTCGAAGCTATAAGCGCTATGAATAAAAAAGCAGACAGACTCATAAACCGTCTTCACCAGAAGAGTTCCGAGATAATAAAAAGAAAAATATTGGAAAATATTAAATCCTATCAGCCCGATGTCATAGGTTTTTCTCTTTATACGAACAATTTATTATGGGCAATTGATATGGCCAAAAACATAAAAAACATCTCTTCTGCGGATATAGTATGCGGAGGGCCGCACGCAACAACGGCAGTTGAAAGAGTACTTAGCAATGAGTGTTTTGACTACGCAATAGTGGGTGAGGGAGAATATGCCCTATCCGAATTCCTGGATTGTAAATCAAATGGCCTGTCTTTTGATAATATCAGCAATCTTGCTTTCAAAAAGAACGGGAATATTATTACAAATAGGGTCAGGGAGTATATCTACAATTTAGATGTCTTGCCGTTTCCTGATAAAAATCTTTTTTACGAAAAAGTCCCGCAATTAAAAGAATGTTATCTCGTGATGACGAGCAGGGGATGTCCTTTTAGGTGTTCTTATTGCATAAATGATGCTGTCCAATCTAGGTATGAAGGCGTAGTGAGGCATATCCGCCTGCGCTCCGTAGAAAATGTTATTTCAGAATTAAGAAACCTGAAAAACGATAAGAATATAAAAGCTGTTTTTTTTGAAGACGATGTCTTTACCCTTGATAAAAAGCGGCTCGAAGAATTAATGTATCGCTATAAAAGAGAAGTCAATATCCCCTTTTGGTGTTTTGTGCACCCCAGGACAATTACCCAACAAGTGGCGAGAGTATTAAAATACGGCGGATGCTGGATGGGAAATATGGGTATGCAGTCAGGTTCTGAGCGGATCAGAAGTGTTGTAATGGGACGAAATGAAACTAACCAGGACATATTGAATGCTTCTGGTTATCTCAAAGCAGAAGGTATAAAATTATCGCTGGATGTGATATTGGGAGCGCCTAAGGAAACCATTGAAGATTTAGAAAAGACTTCCGATATCCTTACGGCGATAAAGCCGGACAGGTTAAATACGTATTGGATTACGTATTACCCCAGAACAAGCATTATAAATATCGCGCTTAAGGATGGAAATATAGATAGTAAGTTCGTGGAAGGGATAGAAGAAGGTAAATTGCCTGTGCGCATGAGTGACGGCGGTTCGGTATTAACCAATAAGGATACTTACAAGTATTATGAATTACTTTATACCATGCTGGCCTTTTTTAAAACATCCCGTAAGGGGAAATTGTCTATCATAAAAAAAACTGCTAAAATGCTACCGTGTAAATCTTATTTTAAAAGGTTCTTTGAGTTATTAATCACATTAAGAAACCGCGATTTTAAATTCTTCTATCTTATCAGATATGTTTTATCAGCCAAGACGATACCATGAATATAATGTTTGTACAAAACGGGACGGAGCATTTAGGCATAGAGGCGCTTTCCAGCTGGTTAAAGAAAAATAATCATAAAGTTGACCTTGCATTTGACCCCGGGATCTTTAGCGGCTATGCCTTTTTAAATAATAAAAGGTTAGCCAGCTTTTTTGACCCCAGGATAAAAAAGAAGGTATTGCAGAAAATAATAAACGATAAACCCGATATAGTCGCTTTTTCAATTTTTACCGGAAATTATCAGTGGGCTGTTAGCATAGCAAAAGAGATAAAGAAACATTTCCAGACTTTAGTTGTATTCGGCGGGCCCCACGCTACAGCTTGTAAGGAGATAGTAATAAATAATGACTGCGTAGATATTGTTGTCGTCGGAGAAGGCGAGGACGCGTTATTAGAAATTGCAAACAGGTGGGATAAAAAGGATATCCCCGAAAACATACAAAATACCGTGATAAAAAAAGACGGGAAAACCATTATCAATCCTATAAGACCCTATATAAAAGATTTGGATAGTTACCCCTTTTTTGATAAACAGCTTTTTTATGATAAGGTCCCGCAGTGGGAAGAGGCATATTTGACAATGACTTCAAGGGGGTGCACTTATAATTGTGCTTATTGCACTAACAGCATGTTTCAGTCAGTATATAATTTCGAAAAGATGCATGTGAGGAGACGCAGCGTTGAAAACGTAATAGAAGAGTTAAAGGTATTTAAGAAAAGAGGTATTGCAAAAAAAATATTTTTTGGAGATGATGTTTTTATTTTTAATAAAGACGGCTGGTTTGAGAAATTTGCCGAACGCTATAAAAGAGAAATTAATATTCCCTACTGGTGCTGCGTGCACGCCCTTTCCGTAAAACCCGATATCGTAAGGCTGTTAAAAGAATCCGGTTGCCTGATGGTTACGATGGGGATTCAATCGGGTTCAGGCAGGATAAGGAATGATATCCTTGAAAGAAAAGAAAGCCTTGAAAAAATTATAGAGGTTTCCGAGTTAATAAAAAAATACGGGATACTTTTATCGGTGGATAATATTTTCGGCTCGCCTACCGAAACACCGCAGGATATGTTAGAATCCTTAAAATTATATTTAAGGATAAAACCCGATAGGATAAATTCTTTTTGGTTAACTTATTTCCCCAGGACTAAAATTATCGATTATGCCTTAAGTAGTAAAGAAATTACCGAAAGTGAAATTAGAAAAATAGAAAACGGAGAAGTAGGATTTATAAGCATGTCATACAGGGGTATGGTAAAAAAGAACGTGGATGATTATTTTTTATGCCAGATTCTCTTTAACCTTATTACCCTAAACCAGAAACTGGCAGAGCGTGCAATACCTCGCATGGCTTTATTAAAGAAGATGCCCGGTAAGGAATTCATTAATGCCGTTTTTATCCTGCTCAACGTAATAAAAATTAGAGATTTTAAATTTTTTAATCTCTTCAAGTATATTTTCTCTAAAAAAAAGGTCCCCTGATTTAATATGGAATTAACAAAACTGATTAATATTTTGGCCTGTCCTGATGACCGCGGGGTGCTGCATATAAAAAGCGATAATCTTATTGTTTGCAGGCTTTGCGGGCGAGAATTCAGTATTATAGAAGGGATCCCCATGCTTTTGCCGGAAAATATACCGGGGCATCAAAATAAATTTTCCCATCAGAAATGGAACCAATACAATGTCTTCGAAAACCTGTCTAAAGATACTTCTTATTACGATAATTATTATACTCGGGATATCCTTAAATATATTGCTAAGTTTTTAACGGGTAGAGGGGCTTTTTTAGAAATTGGGGTTGGCGCGGGTTTTATAGCTATGGAAGCGGCCAAGAGAGGATACGATACTTTCGGAATAGATATTTCATTTGATGCATTACTTTATGCTAAGAAGCGTTTTAGACAAAAAGGCCTTGAATTAACTGCTGTATGCGGGGATATTACCAGCATGCCTTTTAAGGATAATATCTTTGATTTTATATTCGGAAGCGGCGTGATAGAACATATTCTTGACACGCGAAAGGCTGTTAGAGAGCAGCAGCGCTGCTTGGTCTCTGGAGGCATAACTTATCAAACTGTACCAGCCTTTTCTTTCAGCACCATGACCTATGGACAATTATGGGGCGGAATCCCTAACGTCATTTTCTTAAAGAATATTTTTGAGATTATTCATATGCGCATTCTAAGAGGAAAACACATGTTATTTGGATATGAAAAATTATTTACCCTTAGGCAGTTGAACGGAATTATGGAATCAAACAAATTACAAGTCTTAGAAAGCGGGGTATTCCATCTTTACAGGCCGATAAATTTTTTAAGTAACCCCCGCTTAATAGAGTTTTGCAATAAATTATTGCAATACAGACCGTTCTGCCATATGATATATACCTGCGCAAAAAAACAATTTTGATTCAAAATGATTACAAAATTGCAAAAAATGTTTTTCTTAATCGTTAGTATTATTTATCTTTTATTGTCCCTTGTCATTGTAAATACCCCGCTTTCTGATAAGTTCTTTTTACCGAGTATCTACCGGAATATTTCAATCCCCATTTACTACTGGTTAACAGCGATAGCCTATTTATTAATCAGGGCCCGTATATTCAAAGAAGATAAAAGCATAAAGACGTTTCTTTACGATTGTTTCGCTATCGGCCTTCCCCTCCATCTTTATTTTTTGTTAGGAAATCTCTTGTCTCAATTGTCCGGCGGTTCGCTATTATCGGCTATCTATGTATGCTATATCTTAATGATTGCCTTCCTGTTTTCAATATTTTTAGCCCTATTAGGAGCAAGTAAATTTAACAACATTCCGCTTCTTTTGGCGCCTGTCAGCCTTTCTGTTTTATTTTTGTTTCAAGCGCATTATTTTGAATCCTGTTTGATTATTTCCGCTTTAGCAGTCGGTTTATTACTTACAAGGTGGATAACGATTTCTTTCCTTGCGAATATTCTTAAACGGTTTTATACAAATAAAAGGTTGCTTATATTAACTATATTCATCTTTGCCTTTATTATCAGGTACGCCTTTGCAGTCAACATAATCTTAAAGACCGGAGACGATTATTCTACCGGTCATAGCTTTACCCAGGCCAGCGATGACGGTCCGACTTACGACGATATAGGGAAGCGTTTGATGAAAGATTTTTCTAGCCTGTTTCGCGGAGAAATACCGTTATGGGGACACTGGGATTATGTCTATGGGATATTTTTAGGGGTTATCTATTCAATATTCGGTAGAAACTTCTATATAGCTACTTTATTCCAAGCCCTCTTAGGTTCCTTAATTCCTGTTCTTCTTTTTTTGATCGGCGAAATAGAATTTTCAAAAAGGGCCGGTTTAATCGCATCTTTAATAACTTCTATGAATGAGCCGCTTATCTTCTTGTCTACGGTATATGGCCACGAGGTCATTTCGCTTCCTACGCTTATTTTTTTGGTTTTCCTTATGGTTAAGATAAACAGGTGTGAGGAGCAACAAAAGAGACGGAAGATGATAATTATGGCGGGATTGTTTCTGGGTATTTTAGTTCTCGTTCGTTCGGTTTATGCGTATTTCTTTCTTTTTCTTGCCGTCTGGTTCTTATTTTTCAGAAAGGTAAAATTATTAAACCGAATTATAGAAATTTTAGTCATAAGCATCCTTGCCTGTCTGGTAGTAGTCGGAACATTTAAAATAACAGCCAATTCATTAAAGTTGTCGACGGTAAGGATTTCCGGCGTTTGGACCGCAGAAAGGACGTACCCGCCATTTACAAATATTTCAAATAGGCGGTTAATTGCTATGGGAGTGGATCCCTTTGTAGCCGGCATGGAAAAAAGCGTTGCTGTAATTATCCGCCATCCATTTGCGTTTTTACGGTTATTAATTGAATTATTGCCTTTAAGGGTAATCGCATATTTTGAAGTATATCAATTTGGTTATTTTGATCCAATTTATATGGTAAATAACGCTAAAATACCGGCGCGCTTTCCTTCAAATTTAGAATTTTATACAAGCCTTTTCTTTTTAACTGGTTTGATAATTTTAATAAGGAATCATAAAATATTCTCTAGCCCATTTTTTTTACCGCTTTTTTATAATGTTTTCGTGTATGGGATTGTATTTGCACAACAGGTCCCCAGGTTCAGGGAGAGTTCAATCCCGTTTATATATACAATCGGCGCAGTTGGCATATCTTATTTTTGGGGCCTTATAAATTCACGTAAAAAGGTAACCCTTATAGGTTAAAAAGTTATGTTAATATCCGTAGTTATCCCCTTTTACAACGAACAAGAGAATATTGATGAGCTTTATAGGCGGCTCATCAGTATATTTAATAAACATAATAATTATAATTTTGAGATTATTGCTGTAAACGATGGTAGCAAGGATGATACGTTAAACAGGCTTAAGAATTACAAGCTAAAAGATAAAAGAATAAAGATAGTAGACCTTTCTAGAAACTTCGGGCATCAGATTGCAATAAGCGCCGGCATAAGTTTCTCCAAGGGTAACGCGGTTGTTATACTGGATGCCGACCTGCAGGATCCTCCGGAGTTAATTCCCGAGTTTATTAATAAATGGAGAGAAGGTTTTGAGGTAGTCTACGGTATCAGGGAAAAACGTAAAGAGAATATTTTTAAAAAAGTATGCTATTATTTATTCTATAGGATACTCCAAAGCATTTCCCATGTTAATATCCCTCTGGATTCCGGAGATTGTTGCCTTATGGATAAAAAGGTAGTAGATATCTTAAGGAATATTCCAGAAAGGAACAGATTCATCCGCGGGATAAGAAGCTGGATTGGATATAGGCAGGTAGGTATCAGGTACGAAAGGGGTTGTCGCTACGCCGGCCAACCGAAATACACAATCTTAAAACTTATTAAGCTGGCTTTGGACGGAGCAATTTCTTTCTCTCACTTTCCGCTAAGAGTCAGTTCGCTCCTCGGTATCCTTATTTCTATTATTAGTTTTTTAATCGGTATAATTTTAATTATTAAAAGGCTTATATATGGTTCTTTAGTTTACGGCCTTACCTCCATTATTGTTTCCGTATTGTTTATCGGAGGTATACAGCTTATAGCAATAGGCATAATAGGGGAGTACATCGGAAGAATTTACGATGAGACCAAACAGAGGCCGATATTCATTGTAAAAGAAGTAATTGAATAGGGAGGTCTGGTAAGAAAGAAGCTGTTTTAAAATGCTTAATAAAAGTAAATATGTCTTGTTTTCTATAATACCGCTATTAGTTTTATTCCTTTCTCTTGAGGTAGCCCAACGGATAAGATATTCAGTAAGATATAATGACTATAAGTGGTTGTTATACGGATATCGTTTTCAAGTACAACCAGTTGATAAGGGTATAAAAATTGAAAAGTTATCTTCTAAACTAGCGATAGAAGAGGCGTTTTCTCTTTTAAGCATCCCACCCAACACAAAAACTGATAGGTATAAATTTATTTTTTGCATTGGCGGTTCCTCTACGGCCGGAGTGTTTAATGATAAATATCATAAATATCCATATCTTTTAAACCGATTAATCGGCCCCGATTACATAGTTATAAATCTAGGTTCTTCCTCCCGTATTTCAGATGATTATCCAGACATTATTAGAGAGCTATTACTGAGTAAAATATCGCTAGAATTAGGGATATTTTACTGCGGATACAATGATATGTTCATAAAGGATGTGAATAAAATTTATGCTACCTTTTGTAATCAATTACTGAACACCCATCATATTATGCTACGTTATAGTTTATTGATTTCCACTTTAACGGAAAAATATATTATATACAGTAAAAATCAGGCTAAGACTTATAAAAGCGATTTAAAAAGATATGAGAGGCTAGAAAAAGAATTTTATAAAAATATAGAAGAATGCGTGAATTTACTGAACGCGCACAAGATAAAAGTAGTATTGATACCGGAAATATTAATGGCAAAAAACTTCGGAACGATAACAACCAATTATGAAAATTATGCAGAGAAGTATATAAACATACCGAATATGCTCAAAGAAATTTCAGCAAAATATAATTGCGACTTTATTAATCTGCAGGATTCATTCAATAATACTGATTTCAAAAGATATTTTTTTGATACCGTTCATTTAACGGACGAAGGAAATAAAACCTTAAGTAAATTAATTTTTCAGAACTCCAGATATATTAAAGAATTAATCAATAATAAAGAATGAGAATTTTGTTCTGGGTGCCTTATCCAAAAGAAGGCGCAAGTAACAGGTATAGAGTTGAACAATACCTGCCGTATCTGAGAATGGAAGGAATAGAATATTCCCTCCATTCTTTTTGGAGTAAGTCAGCATACAAAATATTATATAAAAATAATAGATATTACTTTAAAAAGGCATTTTCTTTTATATGCGGCACAATCTCACGCATTATAGATTTTATAGCGATTATGCGATACGATATTGTCTTTATACACCGTGAAGCATACCCAATCGGAGCGGCGTTTTTTGAAACTATCCTATCGATTTTAAAAAAACCAATTATTTTTGATTTTGATGACGCTATATTTCTACCAGCGCCCAGCCGCCCCAATGATTTTATCGAAAGATTTAAAAGACCCGATAAGGTCGCCCATATCATAAAAATAAGCAGCCATGTTATAGCGGGTAATCAGTATCTTTCTGACTTTGCCTTACGTTACAACCGGTCTGTTTCCATTATTCCTACGCCAATTGATACGGATACCTATTACCCAGATACTACAAGATGCCATAACAAAGAGGTTGTAATCGGGTGGATAGGGAGTATCACCGCATTATTTCTCTTGGATGCTATGAAAGATATTTTTATCTGTCTATCGAAGAAATTTCCTCATGTTCGGTTTGTAATAGTGGGTGGCGGTTTTTCCGTCAATGGCCTCTCTAACGTTATGAGTAAACAATGGTCGTTAGAAGAAGAAAAAGAGGACCTAAAGACTTTTGATATAGGTATAATGCCAATGCCGGAGAATGAATGGACAAAAGGTAAGTGCGGCTTTAAGGCTATCCTTTATATGAGCATGGGAATACCGTGCGTCTGTTCGCCGGTAGGAGTAAGCAAAGAGATAATAAGAGATGGCGTGAATGGATTCTTAGCGGGTACCGATGATGAATGGATTAAGAAGCTTTCTCTCTTGATTGAAGATCCTGAGCTCCGGAGCAGGTTGGGGGCGGCGGGAAGAAAAACAGTTGAAGATAACTACTCATTAAGGGTTAATGCGCCTAAATACCTCGAAATATTAAAGAAGGTTTATGAAGATAGGTATAAGAAAAGAGGGTTATCTTAGAAAGGTTCAGTTGTGAAGCCGATACAAATTGATTACGAACGAGGCGGAAAACAGAAGGATATTTATGAAGAAGCGGAAGTCATGAAAGTCCCCTGTCCCTTATGCGGTAAGGATGAATATAAAGAAATCTATAAAGAAAGGGGAGTGCTTGGCGTGGTTGAATGCGCACGTTGTAAGTTGATATATGTAAACCCGCGATTGAAGAATCCTGAAGAAGTTTATTGGGGAGACGCTGAGAAATATTTTAAAGAAGCAAGGTTAATATTTGAGGGTAAAGCAACGCATCACAGGGATATAAATTATCTGGAAGATTTGAGGTTGATTCATCGGTATAAGCCCGCCGGTAATTTTTTAGACGTGGGAACCAACGTAGGATTCTTCTTGAATAATGCAAAAAAATGGAAAGGATGGAATCTATATGGCGTTGAGCCTTCGCCTTCGCTTTCCGAGTTGGCGAGGGAATATTTCGCATTAAATATAAAGACGGCATTTTTGGAAGATGCCGGATTTGAAAGAAATTTTTTTGATGTAGTTACTATGACGGATGTCTTTGAACATATAGCCAATCCTGCTAAAATTTTAAATGAGATACGAAGGATCTTAAAGCCCGATGGAGTTTTATTTATCAAGGTTCCTAATGGGTTATTTAATCTTTTTAAATTCAGGATGGCCAAACTGATAGGGAAATTGAGAAATTACGATATATTTGATTCATACGAACACGTAATTCATTATTCAAATAAAACTCTTAAGGAAATGCTGGATAAATATGGGTTCCAGGTAGTAAAGGTCAAGATAGGAAAGCCAATTCAGCTTCCCGTTTGGCATAAATATGTGGGGCACTATTATCAATACCCCAGTCCCTGGTTCCTGGATTATAAAAGGCAAACAGTGCGCAGCCTTTTGTATTTCTTATCTAAGATAGAATTTTATCTAGGTGGAAAAAATATAGGATATTTTGCCCCGAATATAATTGCTATTGCCAGGAAGAATGATTTATAAATGATGAGATAAATATATGTGCGGAATTTGCGGGATTTTAGATTACAGGGGTACTGCCATAAAAAAAGATTTGCTTTTGAGTATGTGCCGTGCAATGCCACATCGCGGTCCAGATGATGAGGGCATTTATATAGATATTCCGGTTTCCGGCCCTTGCGTAGGATTAGGGCACAGAAGATTAAAAATTATTGATTTATCCCAAGCGGGGCATCAACCGATGCCAAATGAAGATAAGACGGTTTGGATTGTCTTTAATGGAGAGGTTTATAATTTTAAAGAACTGAGGGCTGAATTGATAGAGAAGGGCCACGTATTTCAATCTAACACCGATACAGAATGCGTTATTCATCTATATGAGGAATACGGCGAGGATTGCGTAAGTTATCTGCGGGGCATGTTTGCTTTTGCTATCTGGGATAGGAAAAGCCAGATTCTTATATTGGCCAGAGATAGGGTCGGGAAAAAGCCCGTTCTTTATTATCACAAAGATAATAAATTCTGTTTTGCTTCAGAATTTTGTGCGCTTTTAGCAGGTGATGCTATCGACAGAGAGATAAATCCGGAAACGATCGATTACTACCTTACCTTAGGGTATATCCCTGCCCCATTGACAATTTATAAAGATATCTTTAAGCTCCCTGCGGCGCATATCCTTGTGCTTAAAAATAACGCACTTACGATAAAGAAATACTGGGAATTAAACTATAAAGATAAAATCAAAATATCAGAACAAGAAGCGGCGGAGGAAGTATTGCGATTGCTTAAAGAGGCGGTTAGTATTCGATTGTATAGCGATGTCCCTTTAGGCGCGTTTTTAAGCGGCGGAATCGATTCTAGCACTGTAGTTGCCTTAATGAGTCAGTTATCCGCCAATAAAATTAAGACTTTTTCTATCGGTTTCCAGGAGAGCAATTATGACGAACTGAAATATGCTAGAAATATCGCGGAAAGATTCGATACGGAACACCGCGAATTTATTGTAAAACCCGAAGCCTTGAGAATAATCCCATTATTAGTAGAGCGATATGGAGAGCCTTATGCTGATTCTTCCTGTATCCCCACATATTACGTCTCCCAGCAGACTAGGCAATACGTTACCGTCGCTCTTAATGGCGATGGGGGCGATGAATTGTTTGCGGGATACGAAAGGTATCAGGCAATGCTGGCGGCTGAAAGAATACCGAAGATGGCTAAAAAGATAATCAGCGGCTTTTCTGCGGCCTTGCCGGATTCCGTTAATTTTAAAAGCAAGGCAAGAAGGTTTAAAAGATTCCTTACCGGAGCCGTTTTGCCTGCTCAGTTAAGATATATTAAATGGATCGGCATATTTGATGATAGTTTGAAAAAAAACGTATACTCGGAAAATTTTATGGGATTGACGTCTCAGACGGATGTTTTAAGCTTTATCAAGCCATTTTTGGATACATCCTGTGGCATGTCCACGATAGATTCACTTCTTTTAACCGATACAGTAACTTACCTGCCTTATGATTTATTAGTCAAGGTTGATATAACGAGCATGGCAAATTCTTTAGAGGCACGTTCGCCATTTCTGGATCAGAGGCTTATGGAGTTTGTCGCCCGGTTACCGGCAGAGTATAAAATGAAAAATTTTGTTAAGAAATATATTTTAAAAAAGGCAGTTAAAGATTTAGTGCCCCGGGAAAATATCCATAGAAAAAAAATGGGTTTTGGCGTGCCTGTAGGAGAGTGGTTTAGAGAGGAACTGAAAGACTTTACTTATGAAACGCTTCTTTCTACTGCTGCTTCAAGAAGGGGATATTTTAAAACAATAGCGATTAAGAATATAATCGACCAGCATATTTCAAGACAAAAAGATTACACCTTTCATCTTTGGTCTCTCTTGATGCTTGAGTTATGGCATAGGAGGTTTATTGATAAATGAAAAGTAAATTAAATAAACTGTTGTTTTTTATTTTAATATTAATAAGCATATTTGTTTTTCTTAATATAAGCGTTACAACCAGGCAGGGGATTAATTATGAGCTGCATACAATTAAGATACCTTTATACCTTAAGGTTTTAGATTTCTTTGACCGATATTATAATTATAAGGAATTGACCAAAAGGATAGTTAAAGATGCAGGCAGTGAGGAAGAAAAAATAATGAGGATATTTGAATGGACGCACAATAATATAAGAAAAGCACCCCAAGAGCTACCTCTCGTAGACGACCACGCCTGGTATATTATAGTAAGAGGGTACGGCGCTAAAGATCAATCCCAAGATGTATTTACTACCCTTTGTAATATTGCCGGCATAGATGCGTTTTTCTCTACGGTAAGTAACGAAGATAAAACTGATGAAATTCCGCTCTCATTCGTCAAGATGCAAAAAAAATTGTATGTTATGGATGCGTATCACGGCGTTTATTTTAAAAATTCTAAAGGAAGGCTTGCAGATATAGAGTCACGAAATGATTGGGTGAAGGTTAGTTTAGATAATGAGCCAAATATAGATTATACCCCGTATCTCGATAATCTCTGCACTATAAAAGATTTTTATTTAAGCCGCCCGAGTATTCAGTCTCCGCTTAATCGATTGCTTTTTGAAATTAAAAGACGGACTCGCTAATCTAAGTTAATCTTATTCTTTTCCTTAGTTGTTTAACGAAGGTTAAATAAGTAATTTTTCTATAGATGCCGTGCAATAAAGTATTTGAAATCAATTTTGAAACCAGCACTTTAAGCAATATCTTATGCATTGGTTTACGGCCTTTATAAACATTATATTCAAACCAGACGTAACTATTCTGTATTTGTTTTTTGGAAAATCCCGGGAGGCTTAAGGTAGCCTTGCATCTTTCTAGGCTCGTATCTGAAACATTCGGTAATAATTTAAGATGCTCACATAAGCTGTATAATTCGGTTCCCGGATAAGGGAAAAAAACATGAGGTATCGTTATGTCGGGCAGGCATTGCCGATTAATTTTTATAGTTTCTTTAAAATCGTTTAAAGTTTCTCCCGGGATGCCTATAAGATTATAGAAAAATACCTTTAAATCATACTTTCTCGCCAGGGAAACCGTATTTATGATATCTTGATTTGAGTAGTTTCTTTTTAATATTTCTCGACGGATTCTCTCGCTCCCGGATTCCAGCCCAATTTTTACCATACTAAAGTTACTCTTTTTAAAAGCAGCAAATAAGCTATTGAGATCTATGTTAGGCGTAATTCTTAAGTTTGTGGAATAGGTTAAAGGCTGTTTGAGGCTGGCGTTAAGGCGTTCGAGCTCCAAACAGAGTTCCAGGGCCCATTCCTTATTTGTTCCGATAGTTTCAACTTCAAGATAGATCTTTGTTTTTGCGGGGGACTGACTAGCGATATCTTTTATCTCCTTTGCTATATTACCAGGAGACCGGAACCTGACATAGGAACCTTCAGCTAAATTTCTTAAGCTGGCATTACAGCAATAGCTGCAATTGAATGGGCAGCCGCGGCCCAAGAGGACCGCGGTGGTAGAATTAGGTGCTTCCTCAATTAACTCTTGCCACATTTCTCTGTCTGGAAAAGGTAGGCTATCCAGGTTTTGCAAGAATAGCCGGGGAGGATTCTGTTCAATTGTTAAGCCGTGTTTAATCCAGAAGTTCGCAATACCGCAAGGTTGTTTACCTTTTTCCAATTGCGAAACCAGCTCGAGCGTAGGATATTCACCTTCACCTACGCATAAAGCATCAAAATTCCCCTTTATAGCTTCATGAGGGTTTAAAGAAACATGAGGGCCTCCGGCCAATAAAAATATTTCAGGGTACCGGTTTTTGATATATTTCGCCATAAATTTAATTAAACCAAACTCAGTATAGACAGCGGTAAAACAGATTAATTGCGGACGGTACTTTTTAACACATTCGTCTATTATTTTAATATTCCGTTTACCCAACATCCTACTTAAAACAATCAATTTTGTCACGTGGCCGTTTTTCTTTAAAATTGAAGATATATAGGATATGCCAAACTGCATTTGTTCCGGAGTCCTAAGCGGCTTGGAAGGAGAGAGTATGTCATCTATAGAATGTATGAAAAGGACATTCATCTTTTTAATAAGCTATCATTCCCAAAAGATCTAGGATTAAGTAAAAATATTCGTTTAGGAACAAATCGCCTTATTTTTAAATAGGTTACAACTTATTATAGCATAAAATTAAGCTTAAAAAACAAATTTTTCCCCGTTAACCCTCGGAATTTATACTTGACAAAATGACCTATGCGTGTTATCATCATTTAGAATGTTCTAAACGATAATAAAATAGGAGGGATGCGATGAATAAGGATCTGATAAAAGCACAGGATATTTTCTTGGATAGGATAAACCATATCTGTAATAAACTCGGGTTAAACAGTATTATGGCGCAGCTTTACGCGATACTTTACTTAAGTAATAAGGCCCTGTCCCTTGATGATATGGTTGAGCGACTTAAGATTAGCAAAGGGAGCGCAAGCGTTAATATACGAACCCTAGAGGGTTATGGCGCAGTGAGAAGGGTCTGGATAAGGGGATCCAGAAAAGATTACTATGAGGCAGATACTGATATTGTGAGAGTGATAATAGACAGGGTCAACTTAATAGGTAAAATACGGTTATCGGAAGTTGACGCAATGACAAAATCTTGTTACCAAATCCTCAATTCAATTAACCCTTCAGATAAAGATGAGAGTGTTTCTATAAGAGTATTCAAACAAAGATTGGATAAGATAGAGACGCTAAGAAAGCAAGCCCACTCTTTATTTAATCTAATTAATTCTGGCTTTTTGCGTAATCTATTGAATAAGAAGCCAACCGAGAGTGAAAAAGAATCTCCTTATGTTTCTTCTATTACTTAGATGCTAATATAATGAACGCATTGGAGTAAGTTATGAGATTTGCCATAGGTTTTGAGAAAGAGGATACTGTTAGGCTGCATAAGATGTGGGATGAGGTTATTCAAACCCAACAGTGGTCTGAGGGTAAATTTACTCAAATATTTGAAGAGAAATGGAGTAAATATAATGGCGTGGATTCGGTCGCATTTTCGAGTTGGGGAGGGGCTGCATTGGCAGTATTAGAGTTTTTTAAAGTAGAAGGAAAGATAGTACTTTGCCCTTCAAATACCTTCATGGCTACGCCTTTAAGCGTAATAAAGGCAGGCGGGAATGCGGAATTTGTGGATTGCAACAAAGAGGACCTATGCATGAGTGTATCTGATCTAAAGAGCAAAATAGACAAATATAATCCGATTGCTGTATTTGTAGTCCATATAGGAGGCCATATATCCTTTCAAATAAACGAAATAGCGGAATTATGTAAGAAGAAAGGTGTCGTACTGATTGAGGATTGTGCGCACGCCCACGGAGCTTCTTTTAATGGTAGGAAGGCCGGCACATGGGGGGATGCCGGAATATATTCTTTCTACTCTACTAAGACTATTTCTACAGGTGAGGGAGGCATGTTGGTGAGTAAGAATAAAAATTTAATAGAATACGCTAAAAAATATAGGAATTACGGTAAATTTGACTATAAAGTGGAAGGTTTAAATTTTAGAATGAGTGAATTTACCGCTGCTATCGGATGTGTGCAGGCGGATAGGTTAGATGAGATAGCGGGATGGAAAAATGAATACGCAAGAAAGAACCTAGATACAAGGTTTAAAAATAGAGTTAAATTTCCAGAAGGAATGGTATCTGGATTTTATAAATACATTATATTTGAGCCTATCGAGAAGTCAACGGGAAAAGTATACGACCAGCCTTGCCACCATATCATGGAGAAAGATTATGAACTGCCAAATACTGATTGGGTAGCAAAGAATCACTGGTGCGTTCCGTTATATTATAAAGGCGAATAGAGTTATAGAAAAAAGGAGTAAATAATGCGCTGTCTAGTGACTGGTGGGGTTGGTTTTATAGGTTCGCATGTAGTAGACAAATTAGTAAACAATGGCATAAAAGTCAGGGTGTACGATTTATGTCAACCATTCGATCGAGAAAACGTAGAGTATTTTCATGCTAGCTTACTTGACATGGATAAACTTAGGATGGCCATGAAAGGCATTGATGCTGTTTTTCATCTCGCCGCAGTTGCTAACGTAAAAGATGTTTTTGAAGAACCTCATTATTCGGAGAATATTAATGTGCGGGGCACCATTAATGTTTTGGAAGCAGCAAGGAAAGCCGGAGTAAAGAGGGTTATCTATGGCAGCACTATTTGGGTTTATAGCGATACAGAAAGCCCTTTAGGGGTATTAGATGAAGACGCGCCGTTGGCTGCCCCAGTGCATCTTTATACTGCTACAAAATTAGCCGGCGAGTATTACTGTAAAGCGTATAGTAAACTGTACGGTTTAGATTATACTATTCTACGCTACGGTATACCGTATGGGCCGAGGGCAAGAGAAGGAGCAGTAATACCGGTCTTTGTTAAAAAGGCTATCGACGGCGAACCGATTACCATAGCAGGAGACGGCATGCAATTTAGAAAATTTGTTTATGTCGAAGACTTAGCAGAAGGTAACATCCTAGCCCTAAAAGATATAGCTAAAAACAAAATTTATAATTTGGAAGGCAAAGAGAAAGTTGCGATACGCCATATTGCAGAATTGATTCAGGAAATATTAGGCAGGGTTGAGATAAAATATATAGAGGGTAGGCCTGGAGACTTTTCTGGAAATGAAATCTCTGCCGAGAGAGCTAAGCTGGAATTAGGATGGGAAGCAAAAACTTCTTTTAGGGATGGTATAAAGAAATATATAGAATGGTACCAGGCAAACAGACAATCAGAAACAGTCGGTATTTAAGATTAGATAAAAGCTTATAGAATGGCCTTTAAAAGAATGTTGGTATGGGCATTATGACAGAAAATACTGTGATTTCGGTTATAATTTGCGTGTATAACTCAGAAAAATTCTTACAACACTCTTTAGATAGCGCATTTAACCAAACCCTTAGGAATAATTTTTATGAAGTCATCCTAATTGACGATTGTTCAAGAGACGATTCGGCTGAAATTGTAAAGAGGAACTTGGGCCGCCAAAATTATCGTTTCTTTTCTAATCCAGAAAATAAAGGTTTGTATTTTTCCTGTAACAAAGGCATTAATTTTGCTAAGGGAGAATATATATTAAGATTGGATGCCGATGATTGTTTGGAAAAAGATGCTCTTGAGGAATTTTATGGGGCGGTTAGCCGCAATGATACCGATTTCGTATATTCCGATAGACTAGAAATATATGAAGAAAACAGCAGCATAAAACATATAGATATACCAAGTTTTGATATTTTTAAATTAACCGCTTGCGGCGTATTAATGAAAAAAGATACAGTATTGAAAATCGGCGGTTACAGGAATTTTCTATGGGAAGAATACGACCTTTACATCAGATATTTAAAAGAAAGCAGTAAAGTTCCATATTATATCCGTCGGCCTTTGTATAATTATTTTCGCCACAAAAAAAGCATGACTTATAAAAAGGCGTGGAATATAACAGCATGGCGCCAGCTAATCAGAGAATGGGGTATCGAGGAACTGAAGAGATACGGAGAGCTGCCTAAGGAATATATCGAGGCGCCGGAGTTACAATATGAGTAGCGGTGGAAAGGTTATTGTAATCGCTGAAATAGGGGAAAACCATTTGGGCGATATAGGATTGGCCAAAAGGATGATTAAAGAAGCGGCTTCCGCCGGAGCGGATTATGTAAAATTCCAGTCCTATAAGCCGGAAAACTTCAGTAAAGACGACCCGGAATACGGCTGGTTTAAAAGGGTGCATATTTCAGATGAAGCGCATTTTTCGCTGAAGGAATACGCCCAGATGTGCAGAGTTAAATTCTTAAGTTCCCCCTTTAGCCTGGAAAGAGCCAGGTTTCTTTGCGAGGGGTTAGGGCTTAAGGAGATAAAGATTGCTTCAGGAATGATGCTTAATCTTTCTTTGCTTGATTACGTAAATGAGCATGCCGATACCGTATTTTTATCCACGGGTATGGCGAATATTACGGAAATAAAGAAATCTCTTTCTCATTTAAATAAAGTAAGGAAATGCTATATTTTGCATTGCGTAACTCAATATCCCTGCAAAGATATGGAGGCAAATGTATCCGCGGTAAGGACGCTGCAAAAGGAATTTCCAGAATATGAAATAGGTTATTCTGACCATACAATCGGTGAACTCGCATGTCTTATTGCCGTGGCATTAGGCGCAAGAGTAATTGAGAAACATTTTACTTTCGATAAGGCATGTAAAGATGGCACTGACCATATACTTTCAGTTACCCCAAGTGAGTTAAAAAGTTTAATTAGTAACATTACGATAACACAACAGTTATTAGGTGACGAAAATAAAGTTCCCAGGAGAAGCGAAGAAGAGATAAAAGAATTTGTGAGAAACAGATTTATATAAGAATTGAATATGGTAAGGCTGAAATGAAAAAGCTATTATTTTGTGCTACGGATGTTGGAGGAGCAAGGAACTTATCTCCTCTGTTATTATATATACAAAATAAAGGTTTTATCCCTTTGCTAGCTACATCAGAAGAGATGCTAACGTTATTTGATACCCGAGGCATTAAAGTTATAGAATCCAAGGATATCAATTCTGAAGCGGCAGCAGTTAATCTTCTAAAAGAAATCTCCCCAATAGCTATAGTGTGTGGTACTACGCGTTATCATAGCCCGGAACGTCTTTTAATCATAGCGGCCAGGAAACTTGGGATTAGAAGCATTGTTATTTTAGATGAATGGTTTAATTATTATTTTAGATTCCAAAAAGAGGATGGTGAGCTTTCTTATTTACCGGATATTATTTGTTGCCAAGATGAAAAAGCCCGAAATGAAGCTGCCGCTGAAGGGATTCCGTTAGACCGTTTATTTATAACTGGAAACCCGTCCCTGTCTATTTTTACATTTGATGCCGAGAAATTTTTAACCACTCCGCCAGCCCCGCCGGATTTTATTCAAGATAAACCTAAACCGATAATTGCTTTTTTACATGAAACCCATAGTGTCGATTATAGCTCAAGTCCAGGCGAATCGGGTCTGCTGGGACAATTCATCGGATACACCGAACATACTGTTAGGCAAGATATTTTTGATGCTTTAAGGAAAATCGGAAAAAGTTGCACAGTTATAGAAAAATTGCACCCTAGCTACCAAAGGGGCGAATTAGCGCCATTAGGCGACGGAGTTGTAGGGTGGCTTACCATTTTAAAAGCGGATTTATTATCGTTGCTTTGGCATAGCGACTTGGTAGTCGGCATGCGTTCAATGGCGTTATTAGAAGCAGCTATTTTAGGATGCTTAGTTGTGTCTTATCAACCTCATCTCATAGGGCCACAGTTATGTACTGCAGTCCGCCTTAATATTATAAAAAGTATTTATGATAAAAATAACCTTTATGATTGGTTAAAGGAAAATATTTCCGGGGAGTTGAAAAACGAGCGCAAAGTTATTAAACGATTTCCTTTTGTTAGAGATGATATTCTGCAAAACATTGTAGATTTAATTATCGCAAAATGAAAGATAAGGGTCTTAAGATAGTTGCTGTTATTTGTGTAAGAATGAATTCAGAGAGACTCCCCGGTAAAGTTATGATAGATATTATAGGAAAACCTATATTGGGGTATTTAGTAGAAAGAGTAATGATGTCCGAATTAATTGATGAGATAGTCGTTGCCACCTCCTTGAATCCCGAGAACAATGTCATTGAAGCCTATTGTCAAAAAATAGGAGTAGCCTGTTTCAGGGGAAGCGAGGAGGATGTTCTGGATAGGATACTCAATGCATTAAAAACTTATGATGCAGATATAGGCGTAGAAATATTCGGTGACGGGCCGCTTGTTGACCCGGAAATTATCGATAATATGATTAAGTTTTATATTGAAAATATGGATAAATATGATTTTGTAAGTAATGATTTAAAGACCACTTTTCCTTCCGGCGCAGAGGTCGAGGTTTATTCAACAAGTACTTTAGAGGATGCTTCAGAAAGAGCAGTTTCCCCCGATGTGAGAGAACACGGGACATTATATATCAGGCAGCACCCTAAGCGTTACCGTCTTCATAATATTGAGGCCCCGCCCCAATTATACTGTCCAGATATAGCGATTGAGTTGGATACAAAGGAAGATTTTATAATTATCAAGGCCGTCATTGAGAACTTATACCCGGTTAGTCCAAATTTTACAATTCACGATGTAATTAAATTTTTACAGAAACATCCCGAGTTGATTGCAACAAATAAGAATATTTACCGACGCTGGAAGCAATATCGTAAAGATGAAATATAAAGCCGCTATTATAGGAACAGGAAAAATAGCAGGTTTGTTTGATGCCCCCCATAATAAAGATGGCGCTTTCACTCATGCTAAGGTATGCAGAAAGAATAAGAATATAGATTTAGAAGCAGCATGCGATAAAGATATTAAAAAACTGAATAAATTCTGCAGGACGTGGGGCATAAAAGATAAATATGTAAATGTGGATGAGCTTTTAGATAACAAGAAGTTAGACATAATTTTACTGTGTACCCCAAACCGCACTCATTTTACTTTAGCAAAAAAAATTTTGCAGCATACTAATCGTCCGCGAATCCTTCTTGTGGAAAAGCCAATATGCTTAAATAAAGCAGAATTAATTAAGATTAAAAAAATGTTGGCAGACACTTGCACTAAACTTATTGTTAACCACACCTACCGGTTCCATCGCGGGTTGCAAAGAGTAAGAGAAATAATAAAAAGAGGCGATTTTGGGAAGATGCTGTCAATCCGCGCCATATATTACGGCGGTTTATTAAATAACGGGGTACATATTTTGGATACCTTACGCATGATTACAGGTTCAGAATTCAGGGTGATTTCAGCTGAAATCGGCGCTAAGGGTAGAGGAAATGATTTCTGTGTGGATGCCAAGTTGATATCCCTGGATTATCCAGATGCAAAAATTTTTATGGAAAGTTTTCCAGAAGAATATTATCAGCTATATGAGATAGAAATGAGGCTTGAATCCGGCCGAATAAGAATTATGGATTTCGGGGAAAATATTTTTATAGATAAAGTTTTAATAAACAACTCAGGCGAAAAAGAATTAAGAAATATTAATAAAATCACCATGTTAAAGAGCGAATCTCCCCTTAGGAATTTATTTAATAAGATTATAGATTATCTTGCGGATAATGACGCAGCTATATTGTCCGAAATTGGAATCGAAGAAGTAAGTAAAACAATGGTGTCTTTATGGGAAATAAGAGATAGGGCATTGAAATGGCAAAATTAGCTATCAATAGTGGTAGGCCGGTTCGCACAAAGCCCTGGCTTGGTAATATTACTACAGGCAAAGAGGAGAGGCGCGCTGTATTAAAAGTGCTTAAAAGGGGACAGTTTTCTTTATTTGAAGGGTCCTATAAACCCGACCCGCCTTTTAGTTTTTGGGGGGGACCATGGGTTCGTAGGCTAGAGAAAATATGGGCAGAATACTATGGCATAAAGTATGCTATTTCCATGAATAGCGCAACTTCCGGGCTTTATGCGGCAATTGGGGCACTTGAGTTAGGATACGGGGATGAGGTTATCGTTTCGCCTTATACAATGTCTGCCTGCGCAGCCTGTGCATTGATTTATGGAGCAATCCCGATTTTTGCGGATGTTGAGTTAGACACAGGTTGCTTAAAGCCGGAATCCATCGAAGAAAAAATAACACCTAGGACAAAAGCGATATTAGTTGTGCATCAATTCGGCATTCCCGCAGATATGTCTGGGATTCTTAAAATAGCAAAAAAACATAATTTAAAAATCATTGAAGACTGCGCTCAGGCGCATGGAGCAAAATATAGAGAGCAATATGTAGGAACTTTTGGAGATATTGGTATTTTTAGTTTAAATGTAAATAAAACAATACAGACAGGGGAGGGTGGAGTTTGTGTAACGAACAATCGGGAACTCGCTTACCGGTTAGCATTAATAAGAAATCATGGAGAAGCCGTAGTTGATAACGCCGGTTACAAGAATATAGTTAATATAGTCGGTTTTAATTTTAGGCTAACAGAATTACAGGCGGCCATTGGTATTGAGCAATTAAAAAAGTTAAATAATTTCAATAAAATAAGACTAGGGTTAGTTGAATATTTAAATTGCAACCTTAATAAATTTGATTGTTTTATTACTCCGAAAGAAAGAAAGAATTGTTATAGTACATATTATGTTTATCCTTTGCGTTATCTATCGGAAAAATACAATGTAAAAAGGGAGAAAATAATTGATTTGATGAATGCTGAAGGGGTTAAGTTCTCTGCGGGATATACAAAGCCGCTCTATTTGCAGCCTTTATATCGGCAAAAGAAGGCATTCAAAAATGGTTACCCCTGGAGCGCCTTAGAAAATAAGAATATAAAGACAAATTATTTTAAAGGCACTTGCCCTAATGCGGAAAAACTGCACTTTGAACAGATGATGATAAACGAATATGTCAGAATGCCTCATCGTAAATCCGATATGCGGGATATTGCAATAGGCATAGAAAAAATCATAACTTTATTAGAAAGGAAATACAGATGAAAATTTTATTCGTTTTATATGATAACGAAAGCAGGGATAATATCTTACCCATCGGGATTACCTATGTTGCAGCTTATTTAAGGGAACACGGATACAGAGAGACAACCTATTATTGCCAGGATGTCTACCATTATAATGAGGACCATCTTCATGAATACTTGAAGAGAAATCACTTTGATGTTGTTGCTATGGGTTTCGTTGCGGGGTATTTTCAACACATAAAGATAAAGAAGATCTGCGATGCAATAACGAGTTTAAAAAAGAAACCATTTATAGTTTTAGGGGGACACGGGCCTTCTCCTGTCCCGGAATATTTTATAAGATATTGCGGAGCAGATGCTGTTGTTATGGGAGAAGGAGAAATACCGTTTTTAAATATTATTAAGGCGCTTGATAATAACGAAAATTTATCAAACGTTAATGGGATTGCCTTTCGTGACGGCGATAGGGTTATCGTTAATCCCAGGGAAAAGCCTATTATGGATCTAGATTCAATTCCTTCGCCTTATTTGGATTCGCTGCCTATGGAATTCTACATTAAATCGACGTATTTTACTTCGCCGTTGGATCGGGGTATAAGCGTTAGTGCGCAGAGAGGATGTGTCTATCATTGTAATTTTTGCTATCGGTTGGAAAAAGACATAAGGCTTCGTTCCTCGGATAATATAGTTGAAGAGGTTAAAAAATATAAACGGGATTATAATATAAATTACGTATGGTTCTTTGATGAACTCTTTATGCTAAATGAAAAAAGAATCTTTGATATCTGTGGAAAATTTTTAAAAAATAATCTTAATATTAATTATTTCTGTACAGGCAGGCTAAATAAAGCCAATGCTAAAGTATTAGACATAATGAAGCGTAGCGGGTGCGTTGCTATTGATTATGGTATTGAGCAATTCGACGACGATGCCTTAAGAAAGATGAATAAAGAACTAACTACCATTGATATAGAGAATGGAATAAGGCTTACTCTTGAGAGAGGAATCCGGCCTTTATTCAATATAATATTCGGGAATATTGGCGATAATCAAAAAACGCTAAAGAGGTCATTGGATTTTCTTCATAAATATAATGATTATGGACAGCTCAGGACAATCAGGCCGGTAACGCCGTATCCGGGGTCTCCTCTTTACGATTTAGCCATTAAAAAAGGGCTGCTGAAGGGGCCGGAAGATTTTTATCGCAAACATAAAAATTTAGAGCTATTAACAGTGAATTTCACCGAAATCCCGGACGATGAATTTACCGATTTAATGTTTGAGGCTAATAAAAAAATAATAACGTCCTATTACGACTACATGGAAGATAAATGTATAGAAGATTTCCGAAGAGTCTATTATGAAAATGATTATTCCTTTAGAGGAACACGCCATTAAAATTTAAACTTTTAAAGACGATGGTAAATAATACTACTACGCTTATTTTTGCTGAGAGGTTTGATAGGGACCTCATGGCGGGCGGCTTAAAAATAGTAGCTTTAAATCCTGATGTATGTTTTGAATTAGGTAGGAGAAATATATCCTACCTAATTCTTGAAGATTGCCTGTCTGAATCAGAATTAACCGTTTTCTATCGGATGTCGGAGAAATTATTTAATACAGAGTTGTTAATTTCTCAAGAATTAAATAGGGTTTTTAAAGAAATAGCCGAGGTTAAAGCTAGAAATTTAGAAATAGGCGATCTTCTTTTCTATAATTTAAGGTTGCTGCTTGACCCCATTTATATTTATACAAAACTTATAGAGAAAATACTCGATAAATTTTCTTGTAAGTCAATAGTATATTATGGCTATAATTTTAAAGAATATATTGATGATAGGATTTATATGGTAGATAATTCAGTATTTTATCATGTATTGCCGGTTATTTGTAAAAATAAGGATATAAAAATTATTAATCATCTATTGCCTTCTCCCGGATTGAGGAAAAGAGTGCCTTGTTCTGGAAAAACTAAGGTTATTGTGCGGCAGTTACGCTTTGCAATAGATAGTTTATTGACCGGAATTAAATGCAAGCTAAATGGCAGGTCAAAAATCCATGCCAACAAATCAGTTCTTTTTATAGGGACTGATTATGGGGTAAGGCTGTGGATTAAGGATTTCTATAAAAACGGTTGGAATGTTTTTATAAAAAAGGAAGATGAAAAGATTTATAGGTATTCACCAAGCGCAAAGATAGAAATAGATTTTTTGATAAATAAGACTTTTAATCCGCCACGTGAGAAAAGTATGATTTCAGACTTTATTTTTGACACCTGGAAAGAACTCTGCGGTATCGATTTTAAAAACCTGATTAAACCGCGCATAGATTATCTTTTTGAGAGTTATATTCCTAAGTTAACCGCATTTTATGATACCCTTTTGTCTTTTACAGAAAAAGTTAATCTTAAGTATATTATTTATCCTTACCTGAATAACTTAACGGTAAACGAGGCCCTGGTGCATCTGGGGAAAAACAGTGCTAGTATTACAAATGTCTCCGGCTGCCATGGAGGTAATGTTTTCGCAAATTTAATGTGGGATATAACAGAGCTTCGTTTTGCAGATATTTTTTTCGCCAATGACGATGAAGGGAAAGAATATTTTGAAATGGTAACTAAGCGTAGGGGGTATCAGACCAAAATTATGATTAATGTTGATTGGTTAAAGTTATCGCGGATAAGGCGTAAATCTATTAATAAAAGGAAGAAAAGAATACTTTATGCGCCGGGCTTTTTTCAGGAAACAATAAACAGGCTGGACGGGGCTGAATATACATCCACATGGTATTACAGATTTCAATTACAATTGATAGATTTTCTGTCTACGTTAACCGATTATGATTTTATCTGGAAAGGCCTGCCGACATTAAATAGCGGGAATATAAGCCCAATTTATAAATATATTACAACCAGAAAGTTTACAAATGTTTCTGCTAGGATGGATTCCTTATTAACAAATTTGAAAAATTGCGATATGTTTTTAACCGACAATCCAAGCTCTTCCTTTTACCAGGCAGCAGTAAATAAGATTCCGGTATTAGCTTTTGTTAGGGAAGGCCTTTCCATTAGGAAAGGCGCCAGAGAATTCTTTGGTAAAAGCCTCACTACATTCCAAGAATTTAATGATATTAAGCCGCTTATTAAAGATTTTCTGGAGTCCGATGGTAAACAATATCAAGTAGATATTAAATTGTCAGATAGTTCTTTGTATTCTAAGTTAGAATGCTGCGTTTTTCAGCATAATGGGAAGTAATTTATGCTAAGCATTAGAAAAAATTATATCGCTTTATTCGGAAGAAACGAGTTTGAAAATTTGAATATTATTTTATGGTGCTGGATCAGGAATCATTGCTTGACAATAATCGGTTCTCAAATACCCCCGTGCATAAACCTTATTCCTTTTGTCAGGGGATATGTTAAAAAATCAGTTAAAGAATATAAAACATGTTTAGAAGATTATGAGGGTTTAATATATGAAATTCACGCGGAAACAGTGGATTTAACTAATAATTTTTACAATAAAATAATTGGAAATGATAATAAAGTCATTAGCTATTACAATAGAATTCTTAATACAGACAAATTTGAAGCATATATAAAGAGGGAAATTTCAAACCATGTGTTTATCTTATTAAAGAGTTTGCATTCAGTGAGGTTATCTGGTTTAAAAGAGAGAGCTATACTGATCAGTAAAAACCCTATTAATGATTTTATGCTTGGATACATGGAAGCAAAATACGGAGTTAAATATAAGATAAAGCATGTATTTCTTTTGTGGGAACCGTTTTTTCTATGCTTATATTACGGATGGTTATTTATAGAATTCATTAGAAGGGGGGTGGTTTTTAACAAAAGTATAAAGGACTATAAAATATCCAAAGAAGCTGCATCAGGGTTCTACCAAAAGACACTAAGGGATGATATCGTGGTAGATAATATTAAATTTAAGAAAAGCGATTTGTTAATATTGGAATTTAATAACCGATACCAAGACCGAGTTGATAATTTTTTTAAAGAAGCAAATAAAAGAGGTTTTGATACTGTTTCTGTGCCGGAATTAAGGATTAATATCAACAAAAATATTTTTGATATTTTGTCCTTCTATTTTTTACTACCTTTAGCAACTTACTTACGATTGCTCTTAAACAAAAAATCATACCTATTCTATTATATATTTTTATTCCATAAAAGGTGTTTTCCCATTGAAGTATTAATGAATTCATACAGGATAAAATACAATATTTCATCAATAAACTACGATGATAATGTAACAACAATTATTCTAAACAAATATGGCGCAAAAAATACTATTTTCAACTGGAGCGATTTAACCGCTTTTAAAGGATACAGCTATGCCTTCTGCGCGCATAATATTTATTTTACCTGGAGCGACATACATTATGATTTTCACTCGGCGTATACTTTTATAGATACCAAGATTAATATTGGATGCATATTTAAGCAGGAATTTAATCAGGCGATTGGTAATAAAGAAAAAATTATTTCTCAAAAACTTAATATCAAGAATGGGGGGAAAATAGTGACATTTTTTGATAATTCTTTTGACGATAGCTTGCATCTTACCAGCAGTTTTTTTCTTAGATATCTGGAAATAATAAAAGAGTTCTGTAGAAATAATAAGGGTATCAATGTTTTGTTAAAACCAAAAGTTGATAAACAAATAGTCTTAAGATATCTGGGGGAGAGAGCTGCTGAATATAGAAAAATATATGATGGCTTGACAAGTTGCACTAACTTTTTCTATTTGAACCCTTTAGAATTTGGTTTTGAGGAAGCTTTGGCTGTTTCGGATGTATGTGTAAGTATGGGATTAAACAGCCCGTCAACAGTAGCATTGATATGCGGTAAAAACGCCCTTTATTTTGATAATACAGGCAATAAATGCCATCCCTTCGCCAAGAAATATGAAAACATATTTGTATTTGAGGATAAAGACCTTCTGTTTAAGCAATTGAATGATATTTTAAACGGAAGATTTACTTGCCGAGATGTCATCAGTGAGAAAGAAATAAGAGAATACGATGCCTTTGATGATGATAAGGCCCTGGAAAGATTGAGAAATAATCTGTACGAATTAACATTATCAAGTCAAACGGCGCATCAGGTTAATTAAAAAATACGAATAATGGGGACAAATCTAAAAAAAAGGATCTTAATAACTGGCGGAGCCGGATATATCGGCTCAGTAATTGCAGATTTATCCCTGCGTAATAATTTTAAAGTAAGGGTAGTTGACCATCTTTGGTTTGATAAGGAAGTTCCTTTAGAGTATTCCCATAATCCTAATTATGAATTTATAAGAGAGGATTTATGCAGGGAGGAATTGCTGGATGGATTCTTAAAGGACATAGATATTATTATCCACGCAGCTGCAGTAGTGGGGGACCCTGCGAGCAAAAAATTTCCCGTATTAACTCGCCTTATTAATTATGATATGTCTATACGGTTAATAGAAAAAATTCAGAAATCAGAAGCTACCGGCATCATATTTTTATCAACCTGTTCTAACTACGGAGTCTCGCAAGGCATGGCAAACGAGGAATCGCCCTTAAAGCCCCTTTCTTTATATGCAGAAACAAAGGTAGGAGTGGAGAGGCATTTATTGGATAAGGTTAAAAATTTAGATTGGGTTATCTGCCGGCTTTCTACCGTATATGGTTATTCGCCAAGAATGAGGTTTGATTTGACCGTAAATGATTTCACGATGAATGCCCACACCAAGAAATATTTGGATATTTTTCTTCCTTACAGTCAAAGGCCCTATATTCATGTGGTTGATGCCGCCAAGATAATTATCCAAATGGTTAAAGATTTTGAAAGGGTCAAGAATAATGTTTTTAACCTGGGTTTCAATGAAGAGAATTATCAGAAGATACAGATCGCCCAAATTGTTAAAACATTTATGCCGGAAACTAAAATAGAATTAGTTAAAAGTGGGTATGATTTAAGGGATTATAAGGTAGATTTTTCAAAGCTTCGAAGGTTATTAAACATTAGAAAGGAATTCACAGTTGTAGACGGAGTAAAGGAAGTTCTTAATTTATTGAAGTCAGGCCTAATTAATAACCCCGAGGATAAAAAGTACTACAATACTTCGCCAGACTTAGGAGAGAAAGAGTGTTTATTGAACTAGACGCCCCTAATATTGGCCGCTTGGAGAAAAATTATATTAATACAACTATTGATAAAGGATTCATTTCCACATACGGGCCTTATGTTTCAGAATTTGAAGAAAAATTTGCTAAATATTTGGAGACAAAAAAAGCCGTTTCAACGCAGAGCGGTACAGCTGCCCTGCATATCGCCTTATATGAGCTTAGGATAGGTAAAGGAGACGAAGTAATTGTTCCGAATCTGACCTTCATCGCTACAGTAAACCCTGTTATATATGTAGGGGCAAAGCCGGTTTTTGTAGATGTGGATATAAGAACCTGGAACATATCTCCTGAAAAGATTGAAAAAAAAATAACCAAAAAGACCAGAGCAATAATACCTGTCCATTTTTACGGTAATCCCTGTAATATGGATGAAATAATGAAAATCGCACGCAAATACAATATTTATGTGATAGAAGATGCTACCGAGAGCCTCGGGGCAAAATATAAAGGAAAATATACAGGGACATATGGAGATTTGGGTTGTTTTAGCTTTAACGGAAATAAAATAATAACTACGGGTGGCGGCGGTATGGTAGTGGGGAATAGCAAAAAGAGATTAGGACACATAAAGTTTTTAGTAAACCAAGCTCGGGATGAGTCAAGGGGGTATTTCTATCCTGAAGTCGGCTTCAATTACAGAATGACTAATATAGAAGCGGTTTTAGGCCTGGCGCAATTAAAGAGATTGAATGGGTTCCTTGCCAAGAAAAAGAGATTTAAGGCTATTTACCGAAATGAAATGAAGGGAATCAGAAATATCCGTTTTCAAGACGAGTACGAGGGGGCAGATAGCTCTTCTTGGCTCACCTGCATTACTTTCGGTGATAAAGTTGACATAGTAATATTAAGGAGAAAATTAAGTGTAAAGGGAATTCCCACGCGTAGGATCTTTATGCCCGTGACAGAGTTCCCTCCATATAAAAAATATAGACAAGGACGTTACGATAATTCTCGCTATATTTACGAAAAAGGCTTATGCTTGCCGAGTTCGACGCTAAATTCTGAAAACGATATACGCTATATATGTAAGATTATAAAAGAATCGCTTTAATATTAATATGAAAATCGCTCTGTTTACTAAACCGGATAAACCCACAGTTAATGAAGTGAAAGAATACTTAAAGAAAAACTTTGATACTGTAGCTATCTATGAAGGGGAAAGAGGAGAATCTATTCCTCTAGAGGCGCTCAACGGCTCTCAGGATATATTAATCTCTTATTTGTCTCCGTGGCTAATTCCGGAGCAAATTTTAAATAAAACAGCATTATGGAGTATAAACTTTCATCCTGGCCCGCCAGAGTATCCGGGTATAGGCTGTTTTAATTTTGCCATATACAATCAAGAAAAGTATTACGGCATTACCGCCCATTTAATGGAAAAGAATGTCGATAGCGGTAAAATAATCGCGGTTAAAAGATTCTCAATGTTAAGAAATGATTCCGTATATACCCTAAGTATAAAAAGTTACGAATGTATGTACACTTTATTTTATGAAATTATGGACTCTATTCTCACTAAAAATATCATTCCTTTTTCTAACGAAACATGGAAGAGGAAGCCCTATACTCGCTCAGAATTAGAGGAATTATGCCGAATAGAAGCGGCTATGCCGCAGGAAGAGATAAAAAAACGCGTAAAGGCGACTGCCTATCCTGGTATGCCCGGGGCGTACATAGAATTGTATGGCCATAAGTTTGAATATAATGCTAATAGATAAGACTTATTATGGGTAAAACTTTTATTATTGCAGAGGCAGGCGTAAACCATAACGGGAGCATTAAAACAGCTAAAAGAATGATTGATATAGCTGTAGAAGCAGGGGCCGATGCGGTAAAATTCCAGACATTTAAAGCCGATAGATTACTGACCAAGCTTGCCCCTAAGGCTGAATACCAAAAGAAAACCACTGATAAGGAAGAATCTCAATTTGAAATGATAAAGAAATTAGAATTAACGTTCGATGCCCATAAAGAGCTTATGCATTACTGTAAAAGAAAAAAGATTATATTTTTATCATCACCTTTTGATTTAGAAAGCATTGAACTATTGGATAAGCTCGGTATTAATATGTTTAAGATCCCCTCGGGGGAAATTACCAATCTTCCATATTTGAGAAAGATCGGGAGATTGAAGAAAAAAATTATACTTTCAACCGGTATGTCGGACCTACGCGAGATAAAAAACGCGCTGGATGTGCTTACTGAGGCGGGGACGGCAAAAGAAAAAATAACATTACTCCATTGTAATACCGAATATCCGACTCCCTTTGAAGATGCCAATCTACGCGCTATGCTCACGATAAAAGAGGCTTTTAAGGTTAGGGTAGGCTATTCCGACCATACTATCGGTATTGAGGTTCCTATAGCCGCAGTAGCCCTGGGCGCATTTGTGATAGAGAAACATTTTACCCTGGATAGAAATATGAAAGGTCCTGACCATAAGGCATCTTTGGAACCGAAAGAACTTAAGGCAATGATAAATGGGATAAGAAATATAGAAAAGGCCCTTGGTAACGGAATCAAAAAAGCATCTTGCTCAGAACGCAAGAATAAAATAATAGCCCGTAAAAGCATAGTCGCAGCAAGAAATATCAGTAAGGGAGAATATTTTACTGCAGCTAATATTACAACTAAAAGGCCTGCCTCTGGTTTAAATCCGATGAAATGGGATGATGTAATCGGCAGGATGGCAAAATTTTTTTTTAAAAAGGATTCATTAATAGAATTATGAAAAGAAAAATCTGCGTTTTTACCGGAACAAGGGCAGAATACGGTATTTTAAGGCCTTTACTAATTGTTATAAAGAACGATCCTGCCTTAAAGCTGCAGCTTGTTGTTTCCGGCATGCATTTATTGCCAGAGTTCGGATCAACCTATAAAGAAATCGAAAAGGACGGTTTTAAGATAGATAAAAAAGTAGGTATTTCGCTTAATTCTGATACCCCATTCGGATTGAGCAGGGCCGTGGGGGCAGGGCTGATCAGTTTTTCTAAGGCATTTAAGGCCTTAGGGCCGGATATAATCGTTATTGTTGGGGATAGGTTTGAGGCCTTTTCTGCTGCGGTTGCAGCTCTGGTATTGAGAATCCCTATTGCCCATATTCATGGCGGAGAAGCGACATTCGGCGTCATTGATGAGGCATTCAGGCATGCGATAACCAAAATGAGCCATTTACATTTTACTTCTGCCGAAGAATATAGAAGAAGGGTTATCCAATTGGGCGAATACCCTGTGAGGGTCTTTAAGGTAGGGGCACTGGGATTAGATAATCTAAAAAAACTGAGGCTTTTGTCAAAAAAGGCGATAGAACAAGAACTGCATTTTAAATTTAATAAACATAATTTATTAATTACTTATCATCCGGTTACTCTGGAAAATAATACTTCAGGAGCACAATTTCGTAGTTTGCTTCAATCTTTGGATGAATTGAGGGAGACAGCCCTTATCTTTACTAAGGCAAATGCTGATATGGATGGAAGAATAATTAATAAGCTGATTGATGAATATGTAGCAAAGAATTCCTCTAAGGCTGTTGCATTTACCTCAATGGGGCAACGCCTGTATCTATCCACAATGCAATTTGTCGATGCCATAGTGGGTAATTCCTCAAGCGGTATCATAGAGGCCCCCAGTTTTAAAATCGGGACCATAAATATAGGGGATAGGCAGAAAGGCAGAATTAAGGCCAAAAGTATCATAGATTGTCGGCCCATAAAAAAAGAGATAACTAATGCCATAAGGAAGTTATACAGCAGAAAATTCCAAAGTATGCTTAGGGGAGTTGCTAATCCCTATGGCGACGGAAAAACAGCACCTAGGATTAAGAAGATCCTTAAGAATTACGGCCTGAAAAATATCATCAAGAAAGAGTTTTACGATATCCCTGTTAAAAATAAAGAGAGGCAAGGGTTATGAAAGTATTATTAGTAGCTTACGATGACGATTCATATATGCATAGGCTGCCGCAAGGCTTAGCTTATATTGCCGCGGTACTCATAAAAGAAGGGCACGAAGTTAAAATATACAACCAGGATAAATTCCATTATCCGGACAGCCACCTTACCGAATACTTGGACCAGAATAAATTTGATATCATCGGCTTGGGTATTGTAGGCGGATATTACCAGTATAGGAAACTTTTAGGCCTTTCGCAGGCAATAAACAACTCGGTAAACCGGCCATTTTACATTATCGGCGGCCACGGCCCCTCGCCTGAGCCGGAATTTTACCTTAAGAAAACCAAGGCGGATGCCGTTGTTATCGGCGAGGGAGAAATAACCGTTGTGGAGTTGCTTGATGCAGTTAGGCATCAACAGTCTTTATCCAAGATTAAGGGGATAGCGTATTTAGACGGGGATAAGGCGGTGATTAATGAGAGGAGGCCCCTGATAGAAGATATAGATAAAATACCCTTTCCGGCCTATGAGCTTTTTCCCATGGATTATTACCGTTTGGCGAGAATGCCCAATGCCTCCAGAACGGATTTTGTTATATCTGTACTATCCGGCAGGGGATGCACTTTTAAATGCACATTTTGTTACCGCATGGATACGGGATTCAGGTCGCGCAGCAGCAAAGGCATTATTGATGAAATCATGTTTTTAAAAAGAATGTACGGCATAACTTATATTGCGTTTTCCGACGAACTGCTCATGTCCTCTAAAGAAAGGACAATGCGCTTATGCGAAGATTTCATAAGGGATAATGTGGGAGTAAAGTGGTCTTGTAACGGCAGGTTAAATTATGCCACACCCGAAGTGCTGAATTTAATGAAAAGAGCCGGGTGCGTATTCATAAACTATGGTATCGAAGCGATGGATAATGATGTTTTAAAGAATATGCATAAGGGATTGACGACTGACCAGATAATCAGGGGGGTTGAGGCTACGCTAAAATCCGGGATAAGCCCAGGCTTAAATATAATTTTTGGTAATATCGGCGATAATCAGGAAACCTTAAAAAAGGGAGTTGAATTTTTATTGAAATATAGCGACGGGGCTCAAATGCGGACTATCCGTCCGGTAACGCCTTATCCGGGCAGCCCCCTCTATTATTATGCCATTGAAAAAGGCCTGATTAAGGACTGCGAAGATTTTTACGAAAATAAGCATCTCAATACGGACTTATTAGCGGTAAATTTTACGGATATGAGCGACGATGAATTTTACCGCTGTTTATATGAGGCGAATAACAGGTTATTAGAGTTTTATTTCCAAAAGAAACTTAGCGAGGCAATGGAGCAAAATAGGAAACTGCATATAGACAGAGACGTTAATTTTAGGGGCTTTCGGCACCTTTAATAGAGGAGATGCGTATGTTAACGAAAAATATCTTAATCCAAGAGGATGAGTCTATAAAAGATGCCTTAAAGAAATTAGATAAGACTGCAACGAAAGTCCTGTCGGTAGTAGACAAGAAAGACAAGCTGCTGGGCACAATCACCGATGGTGATATCAGGCGGTATATATTAAAGGGCAAAAGCCTGGAAGGAAATATCAGGGATATCTATAATAAGAAGCCGATATTTATAAATCAAGATGCCTTCTCCATAGAAGAAGCGAGGGAAATGTTCATCAAAAATAAAATAGATCTTATCCCGATAACAGATAAGGCAGAGCGGGTAATAGATTTTATAACCTGGGATAAGGCGTTCTCTGACGGCAGCCAGGGGCTTTTCAATATCGGTAAAGTCAGCGTCCCCGCAGTGATTATGGCCGGAGGCAAGGGTACGCGGCTGGAGCCGTTTAGCAATATTTTCCCTAAGGCCCTGATTCCTATCGGCGAGAAACCGATTATTGAGATTATCATAGATAAATTCCGCAGGAGTGGGATTAATGAATATTACCTGACCTTAAATTATAAAGGCAAAATGATAGAATCGTATTTTGACAGCATAGAAAAAGATTATGCCGTGCATTATGTCTGGGACAGCGAATATTCGGGGACCGCAGCCAGCCTGAAACTTATGGAAGGAAAGATCTGCGATAATTTTATTCTTTCAAATTGTGATGTAATCGTTGAAGCGAACTTCGAAGAAGTATTGAATTTGCATAAAGAACAAAAAGCGCTACTGACAATCTTATCCTCCATACAACATTATAAGGTCCCATATGGCGTGATAAGATTTAAAGAGGGGGGAGAGGTTACGGAAACCATTGAGAAACCGGAGTATACCTTCACGATTAATACGGGAGTTTATATATTAAATAAAGAATCCCTGCGGTTTATTCCTAAAAATTCATATTTTGATATGACTGATTTAATAAAAACTTTAATTGAAAATAATAAGAAGGTTATAACTTATCCGGTCAACGAAAGCGAATATATCGATATCGGGCATTGGGAAGAATATAAAAAGGCAATTGAGAAGTTAAAAATTATAGAATAGGAAATTTTAGGCAAATGTATAAAGGAAAGAAAATATTGGCTTTAATTCCTGCTAGAGGCGCAAGTAAGGGGGTTTTGCGAAAAAATATAAAACCTCTATCCGGAAAGCCCTTGATTGCGTGGACGATAGAAGAAGCAAGAAAAAGCAAATACATAGATAGAATTATTGTTTCAACTGAAGATAAAGAAATAGCTGATATCTCTAAAAAATACGGAGCCGAGGTGCCGTTCTTCAGGCCCGGAAAGTTCGCAGTAGATAACAGCAAAGCCATTGATTATATTCTACATACATTGAAATGGTTAAAAAAGAATGGCCAGAAAGTTTATGACTTGCTTATTCTGTTGCAGCCGACATCTCCCTTAAGGTCAACCAAAGATATCGATGGAGCGATAAGGTTTCTTTTTTCAAAGAACGCAAAAGCCATAGTTTCGGTATGCGGAATAGATTACCCTCTAAACTGGACAAATACATTACCAAAGAATGGATGCATGAAAGGCTTTATTAATCCCAAGGCTAGAAATAAGAATAGGCAGGAATTACCGTTATTTTATCGGCTTAATGGAGCAGTTTATGTGGGTTTTTGTGATTATATAATACGCCAAAAAGGGTTTATGGGAAACAAGACCTTTGCTTATGTAATGCCTAAAGAAAGGTCCATAGACATTGATGATAATTTTCATCTTAAGCTGGCAGAATTTTTTAAGGGATATGATTAAGTTAAATCAAGCTGTTGTATTAGCCGGCGGCAGAGGAGAAAGATTAAGGCCGTTAACGGATGAAATCCCCAAGCCTTTAGTTGCTGTTAATGGAGCCCCGTTTTTGGATTACCTGATTAATTCCGTAATCCAGGCCGGGATTAAGCATATTTTGATATTAACGGGTTATAAGGGAGAGGCTATTATTAAAAGATACGAGAAATTGGCCCATGAAGGAATAGAAATCGAATGTTTTCCCGGAAGAGCCGAAGACCAGACCGGCAGGAGGCTATTGAACGCCCGCCGCTTATTGGATAATTATTTTTTACTTCTTTACGGTGATAATTATTGGCCGATGGAATTGAAGCAGATGTTGAATTTATACGATGAAAAAAAGACCAAAGTCCTGACAACCGTATTTACCAATAAAAGAGGAACCGGAGAATACGGTTATGAAAATAATATCAGCGTAGGAAAAGATAAACTTGTCAGGGCTTATAATAAGAGCAGAAAATCCAGCGGCCTCAATGGTGTTGATATCGGTTATTTTATTGTGAATAAAAATATTTTAAACCTTGGCATAAATGAAAATATATCCTTTGAAGAGCATATCCTTCCCCGGCTGATTTTAAAAAAGCAGCTTACGGCCTATCTTACCGATAAACAATACTACTATATTACTAATCTTGATAGCCTTAAAAATTTTGAATCGGCAGTTGCCGAAAGAGGCTTTGAGTCTATTCCCAATAATTATTTTAAAGGACGGTGAGCAGATGGACTTTTTTAAGGATTATTTTAATCAAATTAACCAGGGATTAAATAGTGTAGATACCGGGCTTTTAAATAAGACCGTTGATTTAATATTAAGCGTAAATAAAAGAGGAAAGAAAGTAATAATATCCGGTAACGGGGCGAGCGCAGCGATAGCCAGCCACATATCCGTTGATTTGACTAAAAATGCCAAGGTGCGTTCAGTAAACTTTAATGAGGCGGATTTGATTACTTGTTTTGCCAATGATTATGGGTACGAGAAATGGCTGGAGCGGGCTATTGAATGTTACGCGGATAAGGACGACGCCGTAATTTTGATAAGTAGCAGCGGAGAATCCCAGAATATTATTAATGCGGCGCAGAAAGCTAAAAAACTGGGAGCTAACCTGATTACCTTATCCGGGTTTAATGCCGATAATCCCTTGAGAAAGATGGGGGATATTAATTTCTGGGTTGATAGTAAGGTTTATAATATCGTAGAGTCGGTTCATAATATCTGGTTGACTGCTGTAGTTGAAAAAATAGCTATAGCAAAAGACTATAAATAAAATAATGTTTCTAATGGGGGGGGAGCTTGTAGATGAATATCTTGGTAACCGGTAATAGGGGCTATATCGGAGCAGTATTAACAGAAATGCTATTGGGGCTTGGATATAACGTTACCGGATATGATACGGATTATTATGCCGGCTCTGAAATCTGCGCATTGCATCAGCCGATAAAACAGAAAAAAAAGGATATCCGGGATGTAAGCACTGAAGATTTAGATGGGATAGATGCGATAATCCATTTAGCAGCACTTTCTAATGACCCCCTGGGCCAGTTGGATCCGTACCTGACAGAAGAGATAAATTTTAAAGGGACAATGAAATTAGCTAATTACGCAAAAAAAGCAGGCATTAAAAGGTTTGTCTATGCTTCATCTCAGAGTATGTATGGTATCTCTAATACGGATGAAGAGTTAGATGAGGATAAAAGTACGAAGAACCCTTTAACTGCTTATGCCAGAACCAAATGGGATGCCGAATGTGAATTAAAAAATTTGAATTCCAGTGATTTTACGGTAGTTTGCATGCGCCCTTCTACTGTATTTGGCCCTAGCCCCAGGTTTCGTTGCGATATCGTATTCAATAACCTGGTTGCCTGCGCATATACTACGGGTAAAATTGAAATTAAAAGTGACGGGACCCCTTGGCGGCCTGTCATTCACGTAAGGGATGCGTCACAGGCATTCATCGCTGGGTTAAGGGCACCCCAGCATTTAATCTCAGGCGAGTCCTTTAATATCGGGATTAAGAACGGCAACTTTACTATCCGTCAGCTCGCTGAGGCAGCGCAACAGGTTGTTCCCGGTAGTACCCTGGTATTCACCGGTGAGCACGGAACGGATGCGCGAACTTATAAAATAAGTTTTAAGAAAATATTTAATGTCTTAGGCGAATATTTTTATCCAGAATGCGATTTAGATAAAGGAGGCAAGGAGCTCATTGAGTTTTTTAAGAAAAATAATTTTAGCGAGCAGCAATTCAGAGGAAAAGCCTGTAATAGGCTTAAGCAGATGGAATATCTTCTTAGAGAAAAAAAGATAGATAAGAATTTAAACTGGTTAAATGGCTCTAGATAAAGAATACAAGCGGATTAAGAATTGTAGGATTTGCGGGTCTAAAGATATTGTTCCTTTGCTTTTTTTGGGTAATCAACCCTTGGCTAATTCATTTAAAAAAAGGATTAGCGATTTAGAAAGGAGATATCCTTTAACATTAGTTTTTTGTCCAAACTGTTCATTGGTTCAATTAAAAGAAACACTGAAGAAGGAAATTTTGTTTAATAATTATGTTTGGGTTACCGGAATATCTGAAACAACCCAAAAGTACGCAGAAACTTTTTATAAAAGAACAATTGGGTTAACAAAAGCTAAACCAGAGGAGCTAATTGTAGAGATTGCCTCTAACGATGGCACTTTTCTTAAGCCTTTTGTAAAAGGAGGATATAGGGTATTAGGGATTGAGCCCGCAAAAAATATTGCCGGGTTATCTAAAAAGTCCGGGATAGAAACACTAAATAGATATTGGGATCATAAGATGGCGGGTCAAATAAAATCTAATTACGGCGAAGCAAAAGTAGTTATTGCCAGGAATGTTATTCCGCATGTCAGCGACCTTACTGATGTGATTCGCAGTATCCACAGATGTCTGGCAAAAGACGGGATAGGCATTATTGAGTTTCATTACGCTGGAAAAATCCTGCAGGATTTACATTACGATTCAATATACCATGAACACCTGTGTTATTTTTCAATTAAGACTATGGAGTATTTACTTAATAAATTCAATTTATTTCCGTTTCGTATTGACCTCAGTCCTATCAGCGGCGGTTCCTATGTGATGTATTTCTCAAAGAATAAGCGGAAAAAGAGTTTAAGATATAATCAGTTGGTGGATAAAGAAAAGAGACTATCGGTAAATAAATTAAAATCTTGGCAAAACTTTGCAGACAAATGCAAAAAGCACAGAAAAGAATCGAGGAAGATAATAAAAGCATTTCGCGGTAAAGCAATAGTAGGTTTCGGGGCTTCGGCGAGAAGCGCTACTTATTTAAACTTTTGCGGTTTTACAAATTCTGATATTCGAGCAATAATTGATAACAATAGATTAAAACAAGGGCTTTATTCCCCCGGTTCTTCAATCCCGATACTGTCAATAGAGGAGGGGCTTAGAATCAAACCCGATCTGCTATTTATATTAGCCTGGAATTTTAAAGATGAAATAATTGCAGATTGCCAGCTAAATGGATATAAGAGGGATTATTTGATCCCTTTTCCCAAAAAGCCATATTTATTAAAAGTTAATTAAATAATTCTTAAAATGATTATTTCTAGAACGCCATTAAGAATGAGTTTTGTGGGAGGCGGCTCCGACTTCAAGGAATATTATCAGCAGAATTCCGGTGCCGTAGTGAGTACGGCCATAAATAAGTATATATACATAACAGTAAATAAAAAATTTGATGATGGTATTCGAGTCGGTTATTCAAAAATTGAGTACGTCGATAATATAGACAAAATTGAGCATAACCTTGTGAGGGAGGCCTTACGATTGGTCGGAATTACCAAGGGTATAGATATTGTTTATATGTCCGATATGTTACCTGCTCACGAGGGGTCAGGTTTAGGGGCATCGAGTAGCCTGACTGTTGGGACCTTGAATGCACTTCACGCTTACAAGGGAGAGCATGTATCTGCTGAGACGTTAGCTAGGGAGGCGTGCGAGATTGAAATAGATGTTCTCGGCCATCCCATTGGAAAACAGGACCAGTATGCTGCTGCCTATGGCGGTTTTAATCATATACAATTTAATACTGATCAAAGCGTATTTATAGATCCGATTATTTTCAAAAATGAGACAAAAGTGGAGCTCAATAAAAACTTACTTTTATTCTATACAGCTATTAATAGCCGGTCGGATAGCGTATTAACAGAGCAGAAAAGAAATATTAAGAATAATTCCCATATCCTAAGGGAAATGGTGGGGTTGTCTAAGGAACTACGAGCGGCATTGGAGAGTAATCGCCTTTCGGAATTCGGAAATATTTTAAATAAGGGATGGGGGCTTAAAAAAAAGTTAGCAAGCAATATTACAAATCCTTTAATAAATTCTTATTATGAAGAAGCGATAGATGCTGGAGCCGAGGGTGGAAAAATTCTGGGTTCTGGTGGGGGCGGCTTCTTATTATTTTATTGCGAAGAAGATAAGCAGGATAACGTCCGAAAGGCTTTATCAAATTTAAAAGAAGTCTCTTTTGCATTTGAACCGCAAGGGAGTAAGATAATTTATGTTAATGATTAATCTGTAAGATAATAGCTAATAATATGTTGATAAAAGAAAAAGAAATCAAGGGAGTGTTTGAAATTGAACTAGAACCTCAAAAAGACCGGCGGGGGTTCTTTATGAGGACATATGATGAAAAGGTGTTTAAGAAATATGGGTTACAACGAAAGTGGGTTCAGGAAAATCATTCTTATTCTAAGAAAAAAGGTACGATAAGAGGACTGCATTTTCAATTTCCTCCGTATTCAGAGACCAAGCTTATTCGAGTTGTGCAGGGAAAAGTGTTTAAGGTATTTGTGGATTTAAGAAAAAAATCTTCTACTTTTGGCGAATGGGAAGGCATAATTCTTTCAGCAGATAATAAGAAAATGTTGTATGTTCCGCGGGGCTTTGCTCTCGGGATGTGTTCATTAACTAACCGTTGCGTTGTTTTATATAAAATGGATAATTACCATAATCCTGAAAGCCAAGGTATTATTAAATGGAATGATCTGGATTTAGATATCGATTGGCCTTTAAATAGAAACCATATTATATCCGAAAGAGACACAGCTGCAAAGAGTTTTAAAGAATTTATTAAAACCTATGGATCAATAAGTCTCTAAAGATGCAATAAGTTAATATAGTAAACAGATAAGGTTACTATGAAAATCAGACTGGTAAAACCATACGTTGGCAGACAAGAATTACAGAACATCAAAGATATTTTTAAGAGGGCGTGGTTGGGTAATGGCCCTAAAGTAGCAGAATTTGAAATAGCTTGGAGTAAATACCTTGGCTGCAGGGCTTCTGTTGCCGTAAATTCAGGTACGGCCGCGTTACACTTAGCGCTCTGGGCTTATAAATTTCCCAAAGGTAAAAAAGTGTTTGTTCCCGCTATGACCTTTATTTCGACTGCAAATGCCGCTCTTTATAATAATCTTATACCTCTATTTGTAGATGTTGAAGAAGAGACCCTCCAGATGGACCTTGAAGATATGAAAAGGAAATATAGCGATGATTGTGTAGCGATTATTCCTGTACATTTTGGAGGCCATCCCGTTCCTATGGATGAATTAATGCCTTGGGCCAGAAGTCGCAATCTTAAAGTTATTTCTGACTGCGCACACTGCGCTGGAGGTCAATACAAGGGTAAGAAGCTCGGTACCTGGGCAGATGTAAACTGTTTTAGTTTCGAAGAAAAAAAATGCCTGACTACCGGAGATGGTGGAATGGTTTCTTCGGACAACGAGGAATTGATAGAAAAAATCAGAGGTAATCGTCAGGTCGGTATGAGTTCAGGTACTTGGCAGCGGTTTAAAGAAGTCCAGGATAAGGATAAAACCGATGCCTATCACTGGTATTATGAAATTAAAGACCTTGGATATAAATACAATATGAATGATGTCGCGGCTGCAATTGGTTTGGCGCAGCTAAAGAAGCTGGATTATATGAATTATAGGAGGATAGAGATTATTAAGCAGTATTTAGAAGGCATCAAAGATTGTAGCAGCGTTAAACCAGCCTTTCCGTATGATTTAGCAACCCCCTATTATGACTTTATGGTCCGGGTTAATAAAAGAGACGAATTTATTATTTTTATGCAGCGCAAAGGCATAGCAACGGGTGTTCATACAATGCCAGTACCCCTGCATCCGCTTTATAAGAATTACAAAGTGCAAATCCCTATTGCTATGCGGATATGGCAGGAGTATGTGGTGTTACCTTTCTTTGTTGAGTTAACCGATCGCCAGATACAGTATGTGATAGACGCAATTCTTGAATTTGATAAAAATAAAAGATGATATATGGATAGGTAATATAATGAAGATACATTCATAGTGGTTTCGCCAGGATGAAATTATTATCCCAGCAGCAAAAGTGTATGATAAAGATTCTAAAATGAAAAAAACAGCTAAAAAATTACTAATATTTTCAGGTCTCAACAGGAGATATAAGTATATTGTGAATAAGCTTTTGGATAAATATCCAAATTCTAGTTTAATTATACAAGAAATTACCAAGGGGGATTATATTGGAAAGTATGACGATGATAATAATAAATTGGATAAAGAGGCAATCGAACTAATAAATAAGCATTTGAAAACAAGAGATGAAGTGGAGTCAGAATATTATAAAGAAGACGTGTTCCATTTAGATAACTGTAATGACGTTTTATATGTTAATTCAGAAACATTAAGCTCTGACAAAACAGTAAGATTTATAAATAAAGTTTGGCCTTCCGTAACCTTTTCTTTTGGGATTGGGATGATAGGAAAAAAGGTATTGGATGCTTTAACAGATTGTATAGCTATTAATTTACATCTAGGTCTATCCCCTTACTACAGAAGTTCAGATACCCTCCTTTGGCCCCTCTATTTACAAAATCCCAACCATATAGGGATAACTTTACACCAGATAGACCAGCAAGTAGATCATGGCGCTATTTATCATCAACAAAAAACAGTCTTTGCGAAAGGGGATTCCATACATGATATATTTTGTAAAACAGTTATCCAAGCTGCCCAGCCTGCATTGAAATTGATTGATTCACTAATAAGAAATATTCCATTAAAGCCGTATATTTCACCAATAACAGGAAAATTATTTCTACGTGGTGAATTTACCCCCGCGCATTTAAAAATTATATATCAATTGATTAATAAAGGTATGCTCGATAGGTATTTAGAAGGAAAACTTTTATCTAAGGAACTTAAATTATATAGCTGTTTCAATAGGTAAAGCACAGATGAAAATCTTATTGGTTGTATCACCAAATTTTTCAATAAAAATACTCGAAGAGGAGATTGATAAAATCAAGAAAGGTTATTGCGATTTTACTAAAAGCGTAGATTGGAGGCCCGCCGCACCTCTGGGTATATTATATCTTGCAGGTGCATTAAGAGAAGCGGGTCATAAAGTTCAGATATATGATCTTCATAGGGAATTTTACAAATGCAGAGGGGAAAATTATTTTAAAAAAAATGATTTATCAAATTTCTTTAAAGACTATTTTGACACTGTTTTAAAAAGTAACGAGATTGATATTTTAGGAATCAGTGGCTTGTTTAATGTATCCTCGAGCACCGTAGAGAAAATGTGTATTAGGTGTAAACAGATTTATCCTTATACTAAAATTATTTTAGGTGGGAGTTATCCTACAATTATGTATCGCGATATTTTAAAAGCAGGTATCTGCGATTATATTATATTAGGCGAAGCCGAGAAAGAGCTTGTTTGGTTGCTTAATGTAATTAAAGCTCATACCGTAGACCAGAAAGTTGCCAATAACCCTCATATTGTTGATTTAATATGCCTCGATAAACCAAATAAAAAAGCTGCTATTATTGAGGATTTGGATAGTTTACCCATGCCGGCATGGGATTTATTGCCCCAGGTAGATGATTATACTGGTAATTCTATTGATGCCGAGAGAGTAGGTTCTTTAACGAATAAAAAGTCTGCGAGATCGGCCTCAATTTTTACAACTCGCGGTTGCCCTATGAGTTGCACTTTTTGTGCTGCCCACGGTACACATGGGAAAAGAATCCGTGCCCATTCAATAGGATATATAATCAATCATATAGATTGGCTTGTTGATAAGTATGATATAAATAATCTTCTCATTCAAGACGATATGTTTAATTTTTCAACCAACAGGACAATTCAGTTTTGTAAGACACTTTTTGAAAAATATCGCGACCGTTTTAATTTAGAATTTCCAAACGGCCTGGCTATCTGGAAATTAGATGAAGAGTCAATCGTAAATCTAAAAATGGCGGGCATGAAATCATGTACTATAGCTATTGAGAGTGGAAATAAATACATCCAAAAACATATCTTAAAGAAGAATTTAGATCTGAATTTAGTAAAAGAAAAAATCGGGTTATTAAAGAAGCATGGTATTAGCGTTAGAGCATTTTATATTGTGGGGTTTATTGGTGAGACGATAGAGATGATGCGTGATACTGTACAATTTGCTGTTGATTTAAACATCGATTGGTCAGAAGTAAAGATTTTTACACCCTTGGTAGGTAGCGAGATGTACGACTTAGCCAATGAAAAAGGCTACTTAGCAGGAGATATGAGCGACCATGTATATGGCCGTTCTTCAGTTATGACCCCCGATTTTAATCCTGAACAGGTAAAAGATATTCAGTATGATGCTAATATCCGTATAAATTTTATTAATAATAAATTTTTAAAAGAGAAAAAATATGAAGAAGCAGAGCTGACTTTTCGAGGTCTACTCAGAAATTTTCCTAATCATCTGTTTGCTCAATGGGGTTTATGGCAGGCGCTGAAGGGGCAAAGGAAAGCAAGAGAAGCTAAGGGGGCCATTAAAAAGTTATGTAAATTAGCGGATGAGTCGGAAGATTCGCGGGTGTTATTGGAAAAATACCATATTAGTTTATCCCCTACAAGCGGGGAAACCTTATTACACAAATGATTAATTGGGATATGTTGTCTTTAAGAAAACATGTTGCTAGATGTGAGAATAAAGACGAAAAATATCTGCGGAAAGCAGCGTTAGAATGGCTTAAGGCCTCAACTAAAAATAAAATTGATTATGAGGTCGAATGGTTTGGCATACCTGTTATCCAGACTCCCGCTGATATGGTGCTCATGCAGGAATTGATATTTAAAGCGAAACCAGATTTCGTTATCGAAACAGGAATTGCCCATGGCGGCGGATTAATCTTTTATGCATCTTTGCTTGAGCTTTTGGGGAAAGGAAGAGTTATAGGTATTGACATAGATTTTAGAAAACATAATAGAAAAGTTATTGAGGCGCATCCTTTATTTAAGAGAATTAAAATTATTCAAGGAGATTCGACTTCAGATGAGGTGATGGAGGCAATACGGGTATTTGTTAAAAAAGAATCCAGGGCGATAGTGTGTTTGGATTCAAACCATCATAGAAAACACGTATTAAAAGAATTATTATTATACAAACAGTTTGTTAATGTAGGTTCGTATATCGTAGTTTTTGATACTATAACATCCACATTAGTTAAGAGTGGAGTTTGTGGCGAAAATTACAGAAAAAACGGTCCGATGGAAGCCATATCTGATTTTTTAAAGAAAAATAGAGACTTTATCATAGATAAAGACTTTAATAAACTTTATATATCAACAAGCCCTAACGGTTATCTTAAAAGAATAAAATAGCTTTATGATAAAGAAAATATTAAGTTTTTATTTATGGGCTTCTTATATTGTAGGATCAGTAATTTTTATCTTCCTGATTTTTATTTTACTTATGAATTTATTTATTAAACCTTATAATTATTTTCAATCTGGAAAAGCAAAAATAATAAAAATATTTCAGGATAATAATTTAGAGCAGGATAATAGTATCAAGCAACAATTATTAAGAGTTTATCCAGGAAAAGGCATCGGTGAAATTAAGGATATCCTGAAAGATTCAGAGGGATACCCCATAGAACCGACAAGAGAATACCAGGCATCTTATCGTTCAAGGTATGTTAATGTTTCAAAAGAAGGATACAGGATAATCGCAAATCAAAGAGGATATTCACAAGATAAGAAGCAGAAAAATATATTTATTTTTGGGGGTTCTACAACTTGGGGATATAGGCTTCCCGATAATGAAACTATCGCCTCATATGTCCAAGACGGGCTTAATAAAAAAGATAAAGGATTTTTATATAATGTTTTTAATTACGCTATCTGTTCTGGTTATTCTAAATATGAAAAGAGGTATCTTGAGAGACTCATTATGCATGGCAGAACTCCAGATTACGTAATTTTTATTGATGGGTTGAATGATTTTTGTCGAGTTGCGCTAAGGTGGCCCGAGGAAAGCAATAAAAGATTATTAACTTATGAAAAAATATTTAAAAAATATGTATTTGAGCCGTATATTTTCTGGAAAGGTGAATTATCAAAATTATTAGGAGTTAATCATAAAATCGGTAATCATTTATTACAATACGATGAGAAATCAATAGAACAGGCTAGTAAGGAATTGATATTTAACTGGAGAGCCATTAAAGGAATATGTAATCAGTACGATATTAAATGCATATTTGTACTTCAACCGATTCCTGTATACGATTATCCGCTAGAGAAAAACTTATTTTTAGACAAGGCGGCCCTAAAAGAAGAAAGGGCGTATTATATGGCTGCTAGTAAAGGTTATCGATTATTGTTACAAGCAGATATATTGAATTCTTTCAAATATCTAGATTTACATAAACTGCAAATTAAAGGCTATGAATACTTAGATTCATGCCATTATACCGCTGATTTTAGTAAACGTATTGCAGAGTATTTAGTCGAGGAAATACTAAGGGATAAAATAAGGGCTTCCGATAAGATTAACGAGTGAGAATGAAAATTAAAAAGAGAGACGATAACGGTGGATGTACCATAGTGATACCTACTTATAACAGGTCTTATTACTTAAAAAGACTACTGAGTTATTATAATGAATATTTAGATCGTAATAAATATAAAATAATAATCGCAGATTCTAGCTCCTGTGAAAATAAAAAACAAAATAAAAAAATTATAGAACAATTTCCCGGCTTAGGCATATTATATCTTAATGAATACCCGGCCGATATTAACATGCTTAGTAAAATATGCAGTGTATTATGCCATATAAAAAGTGAATATTGCGTAATATGCGCAGATGATGATTTTATAACCCCGCAAGGCATAGAACAGTCTATAAGTTTTCTTAAGAAGAACGATGATTTCACAGTTGTATATGGTTTAGGTTTTGCCTTTTGGCTAAAACACGCCCAAGAAAACAAACAGCATTTTTATCGCGGGCGTATAATTCAGCATTCCTCAGTTACCTTTTCTGAACCAAAAGAAAGGTTAATTTATCATTTGTTGAATTATGTGCCTACTTTCTATGGGGTACACAGAAGTGATTTTTTAAGAACGATCTTTAAAGAATTAAAAGAATTCACAAGCGATCCCGTATTCGGTGAGTTATTTCTATCTATGCTTACTTTAATTTATGGAAAAATGAAATGTTTAGATGTGTTTTATACAGCCAGAGATAAGGGGGGCAATATAAAATCTAATAGGCAAGTCTTTTGGCTAAATGATTTTATTAAGAAAGGTTGTTTTAAGGAAAAATATTCTAAATTTAAGGAAGGCTTATTAATACATCTAAGTAAAAAATATCAATCGGATGCATTAGATATAGAAGAATTAAAGACAGCGATTGATGATGCCATGTCCATTTATTTAGCTAATTATATGAAAGGAATAAAATCTGCAAAAAAGAAGCTCTTAATATGCGAAATAAAAGATATTTTAAATCATTTTAGGATAACTAGTTGGATGTATGGGGGAATAAGGTTATTATATAGAAAATTATTTCCTGCATGCCAAATAAGAATGGATGATTTGGTGAGTTCTACAGGCACGCCCCCTTCTGAACATTATGAAGAAATCCAACATATATATAATCATCTACTGCTTTTTCCAATAGCCGATAAGAAAGGCCATGTTAGATAAACTCAGATTTATCCTTACAAAATCAGAAAAGAAGAAAATAATATTTGTTTTTTTCGGGACATTACTCCTTGCGGCTTTAGAATCATTCGGTATCGGTATTATCATGCCTATAATGCATCTATTCGTGAACCAGGATAAGATTCAGACTTCGAAAAATCTCCTGCGGCTTTATCAATTATCCGGGGCTAAAGATAACAATACTTTTCTTACCTTTTTAATAGCCGTTGCTTTTGGTTTGTTTGTTTTTAAGTCACTATATAATATTTTTGTGCGGTATATACAAAAAAAGATGGCAGGAAATATTTTCATCCGTTTGACAACCAAAGTCCTGGCCTCTTATTTGAGCAGGCCATACCCATTTCATTTGCAAAATAACAGCGCAATATTATTTAAGAATGCAACTACCGCGGTAAGCCAATTTTCCAGTTATTTTCTCTTGGCCCTCTTATCAATGGTTACCGACACCTTTATTCTCCTGGCAATTTCTTGCTTACTCCTTGCTATGTATCCATTCTTAACGTTATTCCTGGGGCTTATGTTTACACTTACCTTACTAACTACAAACCTTTTTCTTAGAAAAAGGATTGTAGTTTATTCTTTCCAGTTAATGAAGGCCTCAGAACAGCTGTTTAAATTTGGGCTTGAGTCCCTGCAGGCAGTCAAAGAGATCAAGGTATATAATAAACAGCCCTTTTTTGTAGAGAGATATGCCCGGGCATCTATGACGGCATCTGACAGCGAGGTAAAATTTAACGTTATTTCCACTTTGCCGCGCAATGTTTTAGATATGGTTTTACTGGCCTTTACACTGATGATGCTGTTGGTAAGTGCGTATTTTCATAGAAATCCGGCAGACTTAATCCCGATGATGATGGTTTTTGGATTGGCGGCACTGAAGGTCTTACCCTGCGTACAGAACATCTACAATAATTACAATAGCATTAAATATTATTCTTATAACCTGGATATTGTTTATGAAATCTTAAAAGAAGATACTGCCGAAGAGAGAATTAACGAAGATGTTTCTATTAATATGGAGTTCCCACAAGGGCCCGAGGATATCCGTTTAGAAAATATCACCTTCCAGTATAAAACAGCCGCTTTACCTATTCTTAAGGAATTCAGCCTTATCATTCCAAAGCATAAATTTATTGCCTTTGCAGGCGAAACAGGGGCAGGAAAGAGTACGTTAATAGATGTCGTAATGGGCTTGTTAACTCCAGCAAAAGGCACTTTGTATTATGGCCGTGCAGCAGTCAACCCGGGGAATATCCTGGAATACCGTAAAAATATAAGCTATGTCCCGCAGCATATTTTTCTTATAGACGATACTATAGAGGCGAATATCGCCTTTGGTATTGCCGCAGATAAGATTGATTTTGCGAAACTTAAACAGGCAACTGAGATAGCGCAGTTGGAGTCTGTAATTAAGGATTTACCGCAGGCAACTAAAACCGTGGTAGGCGAAAAAGGTATCAGACTATCCGGAGGGCAGAGGCAGAGAATCGGCATAGCCAGGGCTTTATACAGGGACCCGCAGATCCTCATTCTTGATGAAGCTACCTCTGCCTTAGACGGCCATACCGAGGCAAGGCTATATGCGGCGCTTAAGGATTTTAAGAAAGATTTAACCGTTATATTTGTGGCGCACCGCGCCAGTACCCTTGAGCAGGCCGACCATATTTATGTCATGCATGCCGGCAGGATTATTGACCAGGGCAGTTTTAAGGCGCTATTACAAAATTCCGATATTTTTAGAAAATTTATACATCAAGAGGAAGTAGGTAACATAAGTTAAAGACGTTATGGGAGAGAGGAAAGTGTCTAAGGGGGCGGATGTTTTATTTGTTTACACCAATATAAATGGGTTTCACTCTGATGTTTATAGTTTTGGAATAGGATATTTATCCAGCGTTCTTAAGAATAGCGGTTTTCAGCCAAAACTGATTATTGTTCGGTCTAAAAAGGATTATAAAAAGGTATTAAAAGCTGTTTTAGAGGAGAGGCCTAAAGTTATCGGTTTTTCGGCAGTTTCTTCGCAGTTTGTATTTATTTGCGAATTGGCAAAAATGATAAAGCGGATTCATAAAGGTATTATTGTATGCGGCGGTGTACATCCGACCATATTCCCTGAATCTCTTTTTTCTTCTTTCTTATTTGACGGGTTTTTTATAGGAGAGAGCGAGTCTTCATTCGTAGATTTCGTTTCGAATGTCCGGGCAGGTGCCCGCTATCAGGATACGGATAATTTTTGCTATGTAGATACAAATAGATTAGTAAAGAACAAATTAAGGCCCAGGGTTAAAAATCTCGAGGATTTGCCTTTTCCGGACAGGGATATTTATGATTACCAGTCCATTATAAACGAAAATAACAGCATGGCGACAATAATGACCAGCCGCGGATGCCCTTTTCATTGTACCTATTGTTCTAATTATGCGATTGCGCGCGTTTACGGAGAAGAAAATAATATTATAAGATATAATAGCGTAGAAAAGAGCCTTGAAGAGATAGATGTGCTAAAAACCAAATATACATTCGACAAACTATATTTTATCGATGACCTTTTTATCTTAAATAGAAATTGGCTAGATGATTTCTTACCTAATTACAAGAAAAGATTTAAACTTTCCTTTATGTGTCACATCAGGCCGGATGTCTGCACTAAAGATATTCTTTTTAGGCTTAAAGATGCCGGATGCTATAGGATTTTCTTAGCCGTAGAATCCGCTAACGATTATATCAGGAATGTTGTTTTTAAAAGGGATATTACAAAGGCACAATTGGAGAATGTATTTACGTGGGCAAAAGAGGCGGGTCTTGAGACGCAGTCAGTAAATATTATCGGGGTTCCTAACGAAACAGAGGAAACTATTTTAGAGACAATAAATTTTAATAGAAAAATGAATCCTACGGTAACTGGAGTAAATATATTTAGCCCTTACGAAGGTACGGAGCTGGGGGATTACTGCCGAGAGAAAGGTTTATTAAGGAAGAATAACCCATGTAAATTTTTTGATAGGCGACAGTCAAGGCTTACTTTACCCACTATTAAGAATGCCAAACTTATGAAATTATACAAAAGATTTCAATATCTGGTCTATAAAGACATCGACCTATTAAGAGCAAGGCGGGTTCTTTGGATAAGTAACTATGAGAGGTTGGAGCGTAATATATTTTTAGGGCCGTTCTTCAGGAGATTTAGAAAGATAGCTAAATTGGGCGGTAATATAATGCTGCCTAAACGTAGTTAAAATTTTTTATATGATGAATAGATATAAATAAAATGGCCTATATAAAACCAAACTCGAATTTTTATTCTCTCGCTGGCACATCTTTTTCTGAAGAACAGTCAGGGGAGTATAAAGAATACCGTAGATGTTGGGTAGAATATCCCACTAATTTTATCGTTAGGGATTTCCCCATGCATTTGGATATTGAGATAACCAATCGCTGTAATATTAAATGCACATTCTGCGACAAGTTGCATCTACTTAAAAATACCAAACTAAGCGATATGGATATAGATTTATATAAAAGGATTATAGACGAGGGTTCGGAAAATAGGCTTTGGGCAATAAAATTAAGTTATCGCGGTGAACCATTATTGCACGAGGAAATAGCAAAGATGGTTTCTTATGCAAAGAAAAAAGGTATTTTAGATGTTTATTTTAATACTAATGGCGTGCTGCTGACTAAAGAAAAGAGCGAAGAAATGATAGGTGCCGGATTAGACCGCATTTCAATTTCTATTGATGGGGTAGACCCTGAAATTTTTGAGAAGCAGAGGATCGGGGCAAAATTCAATACCATTATAAAAAATATAGACGCATTATTAGACCTGCGTCGTAAAAGAGGGGTGAATTTTCCTCGAATAAGAATTCAGACTGTTTATTTTTCTGATTTAGACCTCGAAACTTACAAATCTTTTTGGAAAAACCGCTGTGATGAGGTAGCTGCGGTTGATTACAAGGATAGCATAAATCGAAAAGAAGATTTAATCAACAACTGGGCCTGCCCTCAGTTATGGCAACGTATGACCATTGAATGGGATGGAACGATTATGCCTTGTAATAATGATGACCTGCACCTGCTTGATATTGGAAATGTAAAAACTAGAAGCATTTATGACTCTTGGCATGATGATAGGGTCAATCAGGCACGCGCATTACATCATAAAGGTCGTTCTCATGAAGTCAAAGCCTGCAATGGTTGTCCGTGGCGGACAGCGCAGATTAAAAAACCAATCCATGATAAAAACTAAGCTTCATCTGGCGCGGCTATATAGGGCTAAATTAGAAGAAGGACGCAAGGGACTTTTGCATTTAGATATGAACGAGGGAATTCCGGGTCTGCCGGATACTTTTTTAAAAAAGATTTTTTCCGGCGTTGATCCTGGGTCTCTATCTACTTATCCTGAATACAAGCTGCTGCAAAAGAAGGTAGCCGAACATAGTAACCTTAAACCGGGAAATATCTGTTTGACAAATGGCTCAGACGCAGCCATAAAATATATCTTTGATGCATACGTATCGAAGGGGGACAGGGTTTTACTAACCAATCCTACCTTTGCCATGTATCCGGTATATTGTCAGATGTTTGAAGCTAAACCCGTAATATTAGATTATAAGAACGATATGTCTTTCCCCGTTAAAGAATTCATGAATGTGCTTTCCAGGGACATACGCCTTGCGGTAGTGGTAAACCCTAATAATCCTACGGGAAGCGTTTTAGAAAAAGGGGATTTAATTGAAATTATCAAAAAAGCAGCAAATAATGATGTGCTTATAGTGGTGGATGAGGCATATTTTTATTTTTATCCTCATTCCGTAATAGAAAAGGTAAAAATTTATCCCAATCTTATTGTGCTGAGGACATTCTCTAAGCTACTGGGTATGGCTGCGCTAAGATTAGGTTATGCCGCGGCATCAAACAAAATAATAGAGTATTTAAGAAAAGTAAAGCCCACTTTTGACGTAAATGGATTAGCGGTATTAGTTGGCCAAAAGCTGCTGGATAACCCCGCCGTTATTAACGATTTAATTAAAGATGCGCATGAGGGTAAACAATATCTAGCACAAAAACTCGACATAGAGGCAATAGAATACCTCCGGGGGCATGCGAACTTTATATTGATTAAGTGCGGGAAGCGGGTAGATGAGATTATAAATAGTCTGGCAAAGGACGGTATCCTGGTAAACGGCAGATTTAGACAGGGTTTTTTAAATGACTATATTCGGGTCACCATCGGCAATAAAGCATATATGCAACGATTTTGGCAAACATTTATTAAAATCTGGAGAAGATAATTGGCAAATAAGAGCAAAGTAATTGATAAGGCAATCTTTTTGGACTTAGATGGAGTACTCTTCGATACCCTAAAAGAGGCTTATTGCGTAAGTACGCTTGCCACTACGAATAAACGCTCTATCGGTAGCATTAACTTTGAATCCGAACATTTTAAAATCTTCAAGAAATACAGGTTCCTTATCAATTGCGCCACAGATTATTATGATTTACTTAAAGCGATAGATAAAAAGTCAGAAGATAGGAGCATTGATATTGCGCGGGACTTTAGGTTACATTGTAATATAGATTCTCTAGAAAAGCAGATTTTTGAAAAACGTTTTTTAAAAGCCAGAAGATATATCAGGGTAAAATACCCTAAATTTTGGCTTTCTTTAAATACCCCATATAATTTTTTATATAAGATTTCGGAAATAATTAAGGAGGCAAAGCCCCCTTTTTTTATTATCACCACAAAAGATAAGGATACAGTTTTACAGCTGCTAAAAGTCCATAAGGTTAATTTTTCCAGCGATAATATATATGACGGGAAATATTACAAAAGGTTCAATTCAAAGGGCGGGGTCGTTAAATTTATAATAGATAAATACCGGGTGCGCAAGTCCCTTATCATAGATGACTCTAGAGACCATTTATGTTCTTGCGGCGGAATTACGGGTCTGGTAAGGATCCATGCTGGATGGGGATACGTGTTAACAGATAATAATTCGGAATGCGAAAAAGAAGCCATTTATAAAATAAAAAAAATCTTAGGAGCTTAAAATGTACGGACTGGAGAATAAATTATTTGAGCAGCTGGAAAAATTAAAACAACAATACGGCCTTAAGGGAATTAAAGCGGAATTTGAAGCAGAAGGATCTTCATTCAGGGATGCGGTGAAGTTAAGGAGATTGACATCGAGGATAGGGGTTAAATTATTCTTGAAAATCGGCGGAGTGGAGGCGGTAACCGATATAAAAAATTCAGTGGATATCGGGGTAGATGGTTTGATCGCGCCTATGGTAGAAAGCAAATTCGGGGTCAGGAAATTTGTCCAGGCATCTAAAAATATTTATAAAAAGACAAAGCTGCAGCTAATTTTAAATATAGAAACAAAAAGCGCCGTAAACCAAATTGATGAGATATTGGGATACGCAAAGGATAAGATTGACGGTATTACGATAGGCCGGACTGATTTAAGCGAGTCTTATTTTGATGAAAATATTCATCCCGATACTAATTTTATTCTTAATATTTTAGAAAATGTCGGACGTAAGATCAAACATTATAATTTACAGGCATGCATCGGAGGTGGTATCAGCGCAAGGAGCCTGGAGATATTTAGGAAGCATAAGAAGATCCTTAGATTATTCGATAAGATCGAAACGAGAAAAGTAATTTTACCCGCGCAGATAATACTGAATAATCCCAATGCCTTAAGGGCGGCCTTAAAATTTGAAGAGTTATATATACTCTCGAAAAAAGAGATAAATGATCTGTTTATAGAAGCAGAAATAGCCAGGCTTACGCAGTTGGAAAGGAGATTGTGATTAAAATGTATAAAAATGCAGCAGTAGTTATCCCGGCTTTAGAAAAAAACAGGTATAGCGAAGACGGCGATTTAGTCAGGTTCGGTGATTTAACTTTATTGGAATGGAAGATTGCTCAGGTGAAAAACCTTATCAGGGGAGAAAATATTTTTATCTCTACCCCTTCGTCTAAGATTGCGAAAATAGCTAAAGCCTATGGTGTTAATATAATCAAAAGGCATAAAATCGATATGTCAAAAGCTATTATCGAATGCGTAAAGGAAATAGATAAAGAAATTATTATCTGGACGCATGTGACTTCGCCTTTTGTCAGCGTAATTGATTTTAATAATATGCTGAAGAAATTCTTAAAATTGGGTTCAGGATACGACAGCCTCATTTCGGTTTCCAGGTTACAGGAATACATTATTTTTAAAAACCAGGCCCTTAATTTCGAGATGACTAAGGTTGTAAACAGAAATTCTCTTAAACCGGTTTATAAAATTACTAACGGTTGTTTCATAGCCAGAAAGGATATATATATAAAATATAAAAACTACTTCGGCATAAGGCCGTATTTATACGAAATCGATATGCTGGCTTCTATGGAGATTAAAGACATCACAGACCTGACTATAGCCAGCGACTTAATTTCTCTATTCTTTAAAAAGGAGCTCCAAATTTAGCGTTTTATCAGGAGACCGCGATGAAAATAACAGCATTATTAACAGGAAAAGCCAGCAGTACCTTGGCAGATAAAAATATTCTACCCCTTTTTAATAAACCTTTGGTTAGCTATCCCGCTAGAGCAGCCAGGCGCTCAAAATATATTTCCTATTTTTATGCCAGTAGTGACAGCGAGAAGATTTTGGAAATTGTGGGTAGGATAGGATATAAAAAAATATTAAGGCCGGAATATCTGGCGAGGCCCAATTCAAAACACGTTGAAGCCATAAGGCATGCCTTGAGAGAAATAGAAAGGCTAGATAAACTTAAACCGGACATCTTAATTGTGCTCTTGGCAAATTCCGCAGTGATAAAGACAGAATGGATAGATATTTGTATTAAAGAAATCTTAACAAATAAATCGGTTTCTGCAGTTGTTCCTGTTTGTTTAGATTTAGATCGCCATCCTTTTAGGGCGAAAAGGATTAATAAGAAGGGATTTTTGGAGCCTTTTTTTGATTTTAAGAATAAAACGATATCTACAAACAGGCAAGAGTTGGAACCGTCATATTTTCTCTGTCATAATTTCTGGGTACTAAATGTAAAAAAAACAATATTTTCAAAAAACGGCCAGCAGCCCTGGGCTTTTATGGGTAACAATATAAAACCGTTTATTATAGATGAATGTTGTGATGTCCATAAGGAAGAGGATTTTAAAAAAACAGAAGAGTGGATTAAAAAATACTTAAAAAAATAAGCCAAAAACTGTAGTATGTATGATACATCAAAAAAAATAGTAATAGGTTCTGCAGGGCAGATTATAAATTACGCAAGAGATTTTCCCATTGGAGCTGAATGGAGATGGTGTTATTTTGGGATTGACATTGAACGCAAACAGAAGATTGAAACTCTATTTTCTAGAACCAAAAGGTACTGCTACGCCAAAGAATTATATAAATTATCGCGTGATTTAAAGGAACCTTTTTTAGATTGGATTGCTAAGATTAATCTGCAATATAAGGATGATTTGCGCTGGTGGGCAGCGAGGCTCGCTTCTAAATCTCCGTTTCAAACCGATTTCTTTCTTTTGTTCTGCTATTTTAACCTGATACAAGGTTGGGCGCTTGATAAATCTTTACGTACAATTCCATTATTGGTGATAATTGAAGATCCCTATTTGCATCGGCTTTTGGAAACAGGAGTCCATAAAACAGGGATAAATTCTGTTCTTATAAAAGGGGTCTGTCTTAGGATGTTAGTTTCAATTATCTATTATCGGATAAAAGCCAGGTTAGCTACTGCTTTATTCTTGTGGCGTAAAATTATTCTTTTTTTGTTTGAAGGATATCTGAAAATAAAATTCTTTAAAAGGCTTAAATCAATAAATGATTCTGCTGCTGAAGTAATGGTATTTACTTTTTTTGATAAGCGCTCTTTTAAAGAAGGCGCCTTCAGGGATATTTATAAACTTGCGCTTATCGGGGATATTTATGAAAAAAAAGGTCATAAAGTAATAATGGGCTCACAGATTGACTTTTCCGGTCTTCTTGAAAATATAATCTTGAAGGTGAAAGGAAATTATTTTTTGCCTAATTTTTATTTAAAGATAGGGGATTGGCTGAGAACAATTTTCACACATCCCATTATGCCATCTGATAAAAGGGCGCAAATTTTACAAAGTACTGACTACAGCACATTATTCTTTAGAGAATATCTCCAGGAATCAGCTTCGACTTCTTTTTGGGTCAGGCTGTGTTTATATTACGCTTACAAAAATTATTTTAACGAGAATAAGCAGCTTAAACTTGTTACCTATCCCTTTGAGAACCAGCCTTGGGAGAAAATGATTCTTCTGGCTATTCAGAATGCTAATCATAGTATTGTAAGCGCGGGTTACCAGCATTCAACATTATCTTCAATGGAAATAAACCATTTCTTAAGCCCGCAAGAATATAAATTTACTCCCTGTCCAGACTACATAATCACAAATAGTTCCCATTATGAAAAGGTTTTGAATTCGGCGGGTTTTGAGGAAACAAAAATAATAAACGGCGGCTCAATTAGATATGCAAAGAAAACGGAAAAAGACGGTTTTGTCAAGAGAGGAAATCAATCAGAAAAGAACGTATTATTTATCTTACAGGTACCTCTTTCCCGCAGCCTGGAACTTATTTATTACTTGGGAAATGTGGTTTCAAAAAATCATAGCTTTAAGTTATATGTTAAACCCCGCCCAGAATTATTCAATAATAAATTAAGAAAGGCGATAAGAAAGGCGGCTAAGGCAGCAATAGTTAATTTGAGCCCGTTAGATGAAATTTTAAAAGAGATTGATGTGGTCGTTTACTCCTCAACAACCGCAGCCTTAGAAGCTTTAAATAAAGGGATACCTGTTTATAAAATAGATACTGAATTGATAGATTTGGATATTCTTGAAGATCTGGGTCTTAAGCCGTATAAAATAACGGAGAAACAAGAGATTGACTTAGATTTGATAAATTTCAACGGGGATATTTCGTTTCCGGCAGGCGATATTATTACTGAACCAACCAGGGAAGAGGCCTGGTTATCTCTTTTAAAATGAATATTTTAATAACTGGCGTAACTGGTTTATTAGGTAAATCACTCGTAGAAATGAATGTATTTTCTCATAATATAACAGGTATATACCTGGGGAAATATAAGATGGCAAACACTAAAAATCTAAAGTATTATTGTTCTGATATTCAAGATAAAAACGCTATGCAGAAAATATTTAATGAAAATAATAATATAGAAGTTGTTATTCATACTACCGGCATAGCTGATGTCGATTTTTGCCAGCAGCATTACGAAGAGGCATATCGCTCTAATGTTATCGGGACTCAAAATATCATAGAATTATGTAAAGAGACTGGTGCACGGTTATTATATGTATCAACCAACGCAGTCTTTGACGGAGAAAACGCCCCTTATAGAGAAGAAGATGAGCCTAACCCTATAAATAATTATGGGAGAATAAAATTAGAGTGCGAGAAGAGAATAAGAGAAACTTTTAATAAATACATAATAGTCCGTCCGATATTGATGTATGGCTGGAATAATCCTAATGAGAGAAAAAATTTAGTTACTTTCCTTCTGGACAAACTGAATAAAAAAGAAAGGGTGAATATGGTAAATGATGTGTATGAGAACCCTCTCTCGGCATACCATTGCGCTGACGTTATCCTGTCCCTTATAGATAAAGATAAGCATGGCATTTATCATATCGCAGGCAAAGATATAGTCAACCGTTACGAATACGCGATAATTATTGCAGATATTTTTGGCCTGGATAAAGACTTAATCAGGCCGGTAGATAGCAGTTTTTTTCCCCATATAGCGCCCAGGCCCAAAAACACATCATATCTGACTTTGAAATTAGAAAAAGAATTAGGATTTATTCCTTTAGGATTAAGGGATGGACTTATCAGGATGAAGGGTTTAAGAAGAGATGGCAACTAAAGAAACTCCGGAATTTAGCGTTGTGATCGTAGCATACAATCATGCTAAATACATCGCTATGGCCATAGAGTCTGTTTTACAGCAGACATATCAAGATTTTGAAATAATAGTGCTTGATGACGGTTCTACCGATAATATTCACGAAATCGTATTATCCTTTCCCGATAGCAGGGTTAAATATTTTTATCAGGAAAATAGCGGCCTGCCCGCATGCGCAAGGAATAAAGGAATTTCACTATCTAAGGGCAGATATATAGCCCTTTTGGACGGGGATGATTTTTGGCATAAGGATAAACTGGATAAATGCAGGCAGATATTAAACGATATGCCGCAGGTAGGTTTAGTTTGTCATAATGAGGCTATAATACACGGTAATAAAATCCTAAGATACACATCTTACGGCCCGCATGTAGACCAGATGTACAAAAAGCTTTTACTGGACGGTAACTGTTTGCATACCTCCGCAGTAGTTATTCGCAGAAGTATTTTTTTTGATGATGCCCTCAGGTTTTGCGAAGAAAAGAATCTTTTTACGATCGAAGACTACGAGTACTGGTTGAGATTAGCTATGAGATTCCGGTTCTATTTTATACTCGATGTATTGGGGTACTATAGGGTGACGGAAACAGGTGCTTTTTTACGGAGTACAGAAGTAAATGCCTTAAATATGCTTTCTCTTTTAGATTCGCATTTTTCCAAATTCGGCCATCAAGATAAAGACCTTCTGGAGAGGATAAGAAAACGCAGGTCTTCGGTTATGTGTGCTGCCGGAAGGGCATTCCATCATAAAAATAATTTTGAAGAAAGTAAAGAATGGTATAAGAAGTCGATATGCGAATATCCTTTTAATTATAAAGCAGTAATCGGGTATTTAGCCGCATTACTTAAATTACGTATTATGTATAGATAATGAAAATATTATTAATTCAGCCGCCTTTTACTATTTTTAAAACTGAGGCCAAGAAATGTCATCCGCCTCTTGGCCTTGCATATCTAGCTGCTGTATTAAAAGATGCTTATCAAGTTGCGGTTTTAGATGCATTAGCCGAAGGTTACGAGAAAGAAGCCAGCGTGGATATGGAATGCTTAAGATACGGATTATCCTTTGAAGATATCGGTAAAAGAGTAAAAGACTTTTCTCCGGATGCCGTGGGCATATCCTGTTTATTTTCATCTCAATCAGAGAATGTCCATGCGATATGTAAAATAGTTAAGGAAATAGATAAAAGGATTGTGACCATTTTAGGCGGGGCGCACTGCTCTGCGGTTCCCGCAGATGTCCTAAGGGATGAAAATGTAGATTTTATAGTTATCGGAGAAGGCGAGATAACCCTGAAAGTACTCTTGGAGCATCTTCAGAATAAAAGGTCTATCCGGGATATAGAAGGGATTGGCTTTAGGTATAACGATTCCGTAAAGATTAACCCAAGAATAAATTATCTGGAAAATCTAGACAGCCTACCGTTTCCTTACTGGGAAATATTCCCCTTAGAGGAATATTTCAGGATTAACAATCCCCATGGCAGCCCGGCAAAAAAAACACCTTTTCTACCCATGATTACCTCTCGTGGGTGCCCCTTTGAATGTATATTCTGTTCTATCCATAACCTATGGGGAAGGAATTATAGAAAAAGGTCGGCAGGACAGGTAGTGTCGGAAATAAGCTATCTTTTCCATAAATTCGGCGTTAAAGAGCTTCTCTTTGAAGATGACAACCTCACTCTCGATAAAAATCGGGCAGAATCCATATTTAAAGAAATGATAAGGCAGGGATTTAATCTCTTATGGAGCGTACCCAACGGGGTGGCTCTTCAGACGTTAGACGATGGAATGCTGGAACTGATGAAGCAGAGCGGTTGTTATAGGATAAGCATCGGAATCGAATCCGGAGATGAGCATGTTTTAAAAAATATAATCAAAAAACCCCTGATGCTTTCTCAGGTAAAGCCCATAATAAATAAGGCAGAGAAATTAAAGATAGAAACAGCGGTTTTTTTTGTAGTGGGGTTACCGGGAGAAACGCGCGAACACCTTAATAATACTTTTAAACTTGCGAAAAAACTCCAGGCAGATAATGTTAACTTCTTTTTTGCTACCCCCTTGCCAGGGACGCGGTTACTGGAATTATGCAAAGAGAAAAAATTAATTCCCAGTGAATTTAACTATAAAGACCTTAAGGCAGACTATCCAAGTTTTTCAACTGAAAATTTTTCTACAGATGGACTATATTCTCTTGTCATGCGCCAGAGATTAATGATCCAGATGCGATATTTAATTAGACATCCGTTTAAGGTGTTTTACAAAATATTACTGAAATTGATATATGACCCCAAATATTTCATAAAGTATAAATTACAGTTACAAAATAAACTAAAATCAAAAAAGGATAGCCGCGTTATTACCAAGGACACCGGTTTCAGGTATGGTTTCTTATGGTCAACCTGTGATAATATGCCGCCCCCAAAAAAATACCATCTGGATTTCATGCAAGAAACGATACCGGAAAAAATAACCAGAGGCTCATGCGGGTTAGAAATTGGTTGCGGATGCGGATGGGATGCATTCGCTATGGCCAAAAATAATCCTATGTTGCATGTTATTGGCATGGATATCAGTGATGGCGTTTACGTTGCCGCGAAGCTTAGCCGTAAGCTGAATAACGTTAATATTATAAAAGGGTCCGCAGTAGACATTCCTTTAAGAAACGGGGTTTGCGACTTTGTTTATTCTTTTGGCGTCCTGCACCATATACCTGATTATAAAAAGGCCTTTTTAGAAATAGGCAGGGTATTGAAAAAAGGCAGCCCGTGTTTTCTCTATCTATATGAGGACCATGCGCAAAATCTAATAAAATACCTTGGCATTAAGTTAATCAATATTATTCGCAAGTTTACCCTTAAGATTCCGCCGCGTATACTTTATCTTTTTTCCTGCTTGATATCCCCCGTATTTGTGATAATATTCTCCTATCCGGCTAGATTTTTTAAAAGATACAGGATTACTTATACGCTCTATGAAAAAATACCCTTCAATTTCGGCCGTTCCTTATTCTCTTTGAGGGGAGATATTTACGATAGATTTTCCGCTCCGGTAGAGCACAGATTCAGCCGCGATGAGCTATATAGGATATTTGATGAATTTAATTTTTATAATATCCAAATAACGAAGATTAAAGCTACGGCGGGTTGGGTAGCCTGGGGTTATAAGCAAGGTGAATAAATGTTAAAAAACCATAATATTATTTGTATATCAAGCATAGATTGGGATTTTGTCTGGCAAGGTCATCAAGAAATAATGTCTATTTTTACTAAAAACGGTAATAAGGTGCTCTTTATAGAAAACACAGGAGTAAGAAGCCCCAAATTCAGGGATATCCCCCGTTTACGGAAAAGAATTATTAATTGGTTTAAGGGTACCAGGGGTTTCAGGAATGAGATGGAAAATCTGTATATATTTTCACCGGTTATCTTGCCTTTCCAATATTCTTTGTTTGCGCGATGGATTAATAAACATCTGCTGCTTAAGCCGCTAAAAAAATGGAAGGATATAGTAGATTTTCACGCCCCTATTATATGGACATTCCTGCCTACGGGGATAGCCTTAGATATTATAAATAGTATAGAGAAGAAGTTATTAGTATATTACTGCATAGCAGACTTTTATAAATTAGTAAACAATCCTAAAAATTTAAAGAAAACCGAAGATGAGTTGATCAAAATGTGTGATTTGGTATTTGTCCAGGGGCCTGTTTTGGCAGAAAAATGCAGGAGCCTTAATAATAATGTTTATGTTTTTCCATTCGGCGTAAATATAAATATATTTAACAGCGAAAAAGAATTACCGGCGGGATATAATTATGTAGATATAAAGAATATAAAAAAACCGATAATCGGTTATATCGGAGGCATACATCGCCATATAAATTTTAATTTGTTGATGTATGTAGCAAAGGCTAACCCTGATTGGTCTTTCGTTTTAGTAGGGCCCATACAGACAGACGTATCATCTTTAAGGGGAATACCGAATATCATTTTCTTGGGGCAGAAAGATTTCCATCTGTTACCCGGTTATATTAAAGAGTTCGACGTCTGTATTATACCCTATTTAAAAAGCGAATATACTAATACCGTTTATCCCACAAAGTTAAATGAATACCACGCTTTTGGCAAACCGGTAGTTTCTACCGACATACCGGAAATCATGGCTTTCAACCGAGAAAACGGGAATCTCGTGTTAATTGCCAGGACAAAGGAAGAATTCATAAAGAAAATCAATAATGCCTTGGAAGAGAGGGATAGTAATTTGATTAGCGAGAGGATAAGGTTAGCGAAAGGGCATAGCTGGGATAAACGTATCGAAGAGATGAGCAATTTAATAGAAGGCGCTATCAGAAAAAAAGAAATAACCGGTTATTCCGATTGGCAGGAAATATTCAAACGTATTTACAGGACAGCAAGAAGAAGGTTTCTTGGGTCCGCATTTATTTTTCTTGCCCTATGGTTGTTAATATTTTATACACCTGTTATTTGGTATTTGGCCGAACCGCTTAAAATAGTAAATAAGCCTCAAAAGGCAGATGCGATTGTTGTTTTGGGGGGAGGGGTGGGCGAATCCGGCAAGGCAGGGCAGGGTTATGAAGAAAGGGTTGACTATGCAGTAAAATTGTACAATGAAGGCTACGCCGGCCATTTAATATTCTCTACAGGATACGGGTATGTGTTTAAGGAGGCCCAGCTAATGAAATCTTTGGCTATAAGTTTAGGCGTGCCTAATGAGGCCATCGTTTTAGAGGAAAACTCAGCGAACACCTATGAAAATATTAAGTTTGTAGAAGAGATCCTGTTAAAAAGAAACTGGAAAAAAGTATTATTGATTAGTTCTCCTTACCATATGCGTAGAGCCGCTTTAGTAATTAGAAAAAATGCCCCCGGCATAACCGTTATTTATACTCCGATTAAGAGCCGCTTCTATAGCCATGACATTAGCCCGGCAAAGAAAATATCGAAGAGGATAGACTTAAAACAAATAAAAGGCATAATCCACGAGTATTTAGCGATTGCGTATTATTGGTGGAAAGGAGGTCTCTAATACGATGGCCCGCATCAAAATAAACCGGGTTTTTGTGCTAATAGTCAGCATTCTATTCATTGCGACATTAGTCAGGGCCGTAGTCTTTATCTGGGGGGCGCATCATCATTCTATTGAAGTCTACGAATATGAAGAAATCGCAACCAACCTGATTCAGGGTAAAGGTTTTCTTTTGCCCCGGTATAATGCGCCGCACTATTCAGCCATTGCCCCGCTTTTTCCCTACCTTTGTGCGTTAGTATACCTATTGTTTGGTCACGAAATTGCATATATCATTTGGCTCCAGATAATCTTTAATGTCTTAATGTGCTACATTATTTTTTGTATCGGCAAGACTATTTTTGATAAAAAGGTTGGGTTGCTCTCAATGCTATTAGTAGCATTGCATCCCGGGTTGATAGTCTATTCTACCCTTAAGGTACATTCGCTTAGCCTGTATGCCTTATTAATAAGCGCCATAGTGTGGATGGTAATAAAGAATTACAATAGGGCGTCCTTAAAAAATAAAATTATATTGGGCGTATGTTTGGGGTTAGGAGCTTTAGAACGCCCTACGCTTCTTGCCTTTCTTCCCGTAATATTCCTATGGTTTTATTACTATCAACAAAACAGAAAGGAAACCCTTAAGATAATGCTGTATTCGGTGTGCATCGTTGCAATATTCTTGTTGCCTTGGTCCATCAGAAATTTATTAAGGTATAAGCAATTTTTTTTGATTCAGACTAACCAGTGGGAAGGCCTTTGGATTGGCAACAATCCCCATGCCACCGGAACGTTATATTTACCTAACGGAACTGCAGTTTTTGAAACCAGCCCGGCGGAATTTAAACAAAAGCTATATACGCTTGATGAGATGGGGCAAATGGATTTATTTAAAGATACCGCAATCGGTTTTATCAAAGAAAATCCTTTAAAATTTTTAATTCTAACTTCAAAAAAGATATTCTATTTCTGGTGGTTTTCCCCACAAAGCGGGATCCTGTATCCATCCAGGTGGCTAGGGTTATATAAAGCGTATTATACAATCATGATAATTTTTGCCTCAATCGGGTTTTGGCTCGCTTTTATAAAATATCCTCTTAGAAAATTCGTCCTATTATTAGTATTTTTTTTATTTGCGCTTTCTATATTGCAAAGTTTTTATTACGCCGAAGGCAGGCATCGCTGGAGCGTAGAAGCGTTAATTCTCATTTTGGCTTCTTTTGGGATCGCCTCAGTTTTTCTAAAACTTCGAACTTACTTTAAAAAACGGGCTTGCTTTCAATGATTATTAAGATAGACGAAAAAGATATCGGGCAACGCAGGTTAATTTTTGAGAAAAAAAAGGTATTGCAGCTTGTGTATTACAGGTGGTATAAGCAAATCGCGAAAAATCTTAATGCCGGAGGAAAAACGCTGGAAATCGGAAGCGGATTCGGAGATTTTAAGCGCTTTTTTCCATCTTGCGTTACGAGTGATATCATAGGTGTAAGGGGGGTTGATTTAGTGTTTGATGCGAATCTTATTTTTCCATTCAGAGACCATTCCTTTGTTAACCTTGTGTGTATTGACGTTTTTCACCACTTAAAGGATTTGACTGTTTTTTTTAAAGAGGCATCGAGGATTCTAAAACAGGGGGGCAGAGTAATTATTATCGATATGTATATTTCTATTATTTCCTATTTGGTTTTAAGGCTATTTCATTTTGAAAATATACAACAAAATGGAATGGTAACAGGAATATTTTTTAAAAATCGTAAACAAAATGATTTATTCGCGAATGAGTTTTCTATCTTAAGACAAGAAATCCATGATTTTTTAGTGTATCCGTTATCAGGCGGTTTTAATTATCCCAGCATGATTCCCCGTATACTGCTTAATTTGTTTTTAAGCATTGAAGATAAATTTGCTTTCTTGAAATATATAAGCGCCTTTAAGGCTACCGTGGTGTTAGAGAAGATATAAAATATCTATAACTAAAACTAAAAAAAAGATGCTCTGTAATGCCATAAAATGAATTTACCCGCGGCAATAAAAAGGATACAGTTTAGGACTAAGGAATTAAACGATTTTACTGAGTATCTGTATCATCCTTTAATCGGCCTATTTTACAGGCATAGGTTTGAAATGGTAAGAGGCCTTTTAGACAATAAATACGATAATATCCTGGAAATTGGATTTGGCCCGGGGGCTCTTTTGCCTACTTTGGCAGGCAGATGTTCTATGCTGTACGGTATTGATATACATAATGACGTGGATAAAGTTGGGCTGGTAATGAAAGAGTGCGGGGTAAAAAATATTCAATTATTTTTTGGGGATATACGTAATATGCCATTTAAAGATAAGGCCTTTAATCTTGTAGTCTGCCAGAGCGTTTTGGAACATATAAAGGATTTAGAGCTGGCAGTTAATGAAATTAGCCGCGTTCTCAAAAAAGGCAGTAGTGCTATCATTGGTTTTCCGATTCGAAATAAACTAAGCAAAGCATTATTTGCGATATTGGGTTATGATGATAAAGAGATACACCCTTCGGGGCACAAGGAGATATTGACGAATGCGAAAAAGAAATTAGCGTTAGAACGTTCGATTTTGTACCCTAAAATCTTCGGGTTAGATAACGCATTATACTTTGTAGGTAAATTTAGGAATGAGGCATGAATAAATTAATTGTTAAAGAATATTTTAATAAAATAGCGCCTTCCTATGATAAGCACAGAAAACGGTATGCCTATTATCATAGGACGATTCAGAGATTTTATTCATCCATCATCCCGCAAGGCAAAGGTATATTAGAAATAGGCTGCGCAACCGGAGATTTGTTGAGTGCCCTTATGCCAACCAGGGGGTTTGGCATTGATATAAGCGAAGAGATGATCTGTTTAGCTAAAGAAAAGCATGCCGAGTTAATGTTTCAAGTGGCAGACATTTCCGGACTAAGGGGCTGCGATAAATTTGACTATATAGTTCTGTCTAACTTATTAGATTATTCCGATGATATAATTGACTTATTTTCTACCCTTAAGCTTTATCTTAAGCCAGATTCAAAAATAATCATTACGACGGTAAATCCGCTTTGGCAACCGATAATAAAGCTCTTAGAGATTCTGCGGTTAAAAGAAAGCGATAAAATCAGGAATTTCGTTACTAACCGCGATGTCATAAATATGCTTAATCTTTTGGATTATGATATAATTGAAGCGGGTTATAGGTTGTTATTGCCTTTTTATATCCCTTTTTTTTCTTATCTTGCGAATAAAATATTCAGCCGCGTCCCCGGGATTAATAATTTGTGTAGTTTACAATTTATTGTTGCAAAGCCGAAAATTGCGTATAAAGATCTTTCCTGTTCTATTGTGGTGCCTTGTTTTAATGAAGTCGAAAATATTAAAGAGTGTATAGAGTCGATTCCTCGGTTAGTGCCGAATACCGAAATTATTGTTGTCGATGATGGTTCAACCGATGGCACAGCCAAAGTAGTGGAGCAGCTAAAAAGGTCGTCGGGCCACACGATAAAACTATTATCCTATAAGCCTAATCAAGGAAAAGGGATTGCCTTAGAAAGAGGATTTAAAGAATGTGGCGGGGATGTGATAATTATATTAGATGCGGATATGTCCGTATCTCCGGTCGAGCTACACAGATTTATTGAACCAATCACAAGAGGCAGGGCCGAGTTTATAAACGGTACCCGCATGGTGTATCCAATTGAAGAAGGCGCGATGAGTTTTTTGAGATTTATTGGAAACAAAATATTCGGTATTATTTTAAGTATTATGATTGGGCAGAGAAATACCGACGTACTCTGCGGGACAAAGTCGCTTCTTAGAAGCTATATACCGTATATTAAAATGGGCCGGTGCAAGTGGGGCGATTTTGATCTACTATTCGGAGCTTCTAAGTTGAAAATGAAAATCATCGAAATGCCTATTCATTATAAAGCCAGGATTGCCGGCAAGTCGAAAATGAAGCTTTTTAAAGATACGCTTTATTTTCTTAAGGCGAGTTGGCGGGGTTTTAACGACTTGGATTAAAACTTATGCTTCTTTCTTTTTTGAGACGACATACTCTTAGGCAAATAGTCCGCCTTGTCATGGAAGAATATATTGGATTATTATTTCGTTTCTGGCCTGGATACGAAGGTATGATTTTAAGGCGCGCGCTTTACAAAATGTTGTTCAAGAAAATAGGTAAAAAATCGATAATTTTTTCCAATGCATACCTTACTCATACCTATAATATTTCCGCAGGAAATTGCTTAGCCATTAATAGCGGCGCTTTTATTGATGGCCGAGGCGGCATTGAGATAGGCGATAATGTGTTAATCGGCCCGCATGTGTTTATAGGATCTTCAAATCATGCGGTTGAAACAACAAATGGTTTACCGCGGATATTCGTCGGGCATATACCAAAGATGGTAAAAATCGGTTCTAATGTTTGGATTGGCGCGCATGCGGTGATATGCCCCGGAGCAAATATCGGCGACAATTCTGTTATTGGAGCCGGCAGTGTGGTAGTGAGCGATATTCCGGATTCTGTAGTTGCGTGCGGTAGTCCTTGCGAGGTTAAAAAAACACAACATAAACAGTTAAAGCCAGAGGGAGGAGTAGTATGAAGGTGATAGATGAAAAAGGCAGATTGTTCGGTAAAATTAATGTAATTGATTTTTTGGTGATTAGCTTCTTATTAAGCTTAACCCCTATCTTTTATTTTGGTTATAAGTTATCTACTTCAAAGCAGCTTGAACAACAAGCGCTACAGGCACAACAAGCGCTACAGGCACAACAAGCGCTACAGGCACAACAAGCATCGCAAGCGCAGCAAATACAGAATAAAGAATCACTACAGGCGCAACATGTACCAAAGAAATCTTTAGAGGTTGAAATTCTTTGCAATTTTATTGAAGTCCCGGCATATCTTTTACCATATGTAAAGGCAGGAGAGAAAGAAATCGGCACAAAAGGCGAAGTGCTGGGAGAAATAATCGCTGTAGTTGGGAAGCCTGAACCATTTAAATATAGTTATAATTTAGGGAATGATGAATATGGAGAATTGAAAAAAATATGGATAAAAGACCCGGAATTAAAACAAATTGCTGTAAGACTTAAGCTTAAGGTAGAGGTTAGGGGCGCCGATTTATATTATAATAATCAAGATATTAAACTTGGCTCAGCGTTTCTTTTTAAAACTAATCTTTATAAATATAAAACTATACCAATATAGCCACAGGAATAATTTTGGCTCTGTTAATGTTGGGCTGTGTAAAATAACCCATGCTTTAATAAAAAAATAATGTTAGCAATCATAATAAGGAATAGCCTTTTTATATCGGTATTAAAGAAGACATCAGAAGCCTTTTGTTCTATTGAACGACGGCTGTATAAGGCGTATAAGAATAACCGAATATACAGATCGTTCAATACATTCTGGACCAAAATAATAGCAAGTTTTAAATATATTCTTTGGGAAAAGATTACTGAGTTAGATAGAGAATGCAATATGGTAATTTTGGATAATAGCGAATTTGCTAAATGCTTGCGGAATTTATTTAAGGCATGGCAATTAAGAACCATGGATTATAAAAGCACAAGTGCAACTATAGGTCTGTTGGTCGCCGTCAGAAGAAATGCGTATCTTTCACCCGTAAAAACAGCAAGCATCATTATGGTTGTCGTTATTTTAACAAACACCATTTTTTCTGTATTAGTTAATAAAGATATGGTATTGACGGGCTGGATTATTAGAGGTATGTTATTGTCTACGGGATTGGCTGGATTATTTTGTGAGGTAGGGCCAAAAACCCTGGCAAGTACAAGTTTATTCTTGAAATTGATAAATCATTATAAACGATTGGATGTGGAGGAAAAATGAAGGCATTGATCACGGGTGGCGCGGGATTTATCGGTTCGCATTTAACTGAAGCATTACTTATCGGCAACAATGAGGTTATTGCTTTAGACAATCTTTCTACTGGAAGATACGAAAACATCGAGCACCTGTTGAAGAATAGAACTTTTGAATTTGTCGAAGGGGATATTTTAGATGCGAATCTGGTAGATAAATTAGTCGAGAAAATAGACTGTGTTTTTCATTTGGCTGCGGCAGTCGGAGTTGATTTAATAGTAAAAAAGCCGCTGGAGTCATTGACTACTAATATTAAGGGGAGCGAGGTTGTGCTGGATGCAGCGCTTAGGTATCGCAAAAAAATTCTGATTGCCTCTACCTCTGAAATATACGGCAAGAATGTTAACGGGCCGCTAAAGGAAAATGACGATAGAATTTTAGGTTCTCCTTTAAAGGCCCGCTGGAGCTATTCTACAGCTAAGGCAGTTGATGAAATGTTAGCGTATATTTATTGGCGGGAAAAGAAGTTGCCCGCGTTCATAGTGCGCCTTTTTAATACTGTCGGGCCCCGCCAGACCGGTGCTTATGGTATGGTTATGCCGCGTTTTATCTCGCAGGCATTAAAAAACGAGCCCATTACCGTGTATGGCATGGGTAACCAATCCAGGTGTTTCTTGCACGTTAAAGACACAGTTAGGGCACTGACTAAACTGATAAATGAACCGAAAGCAATAGGTGAAGTATTCAATATCGGCAGCCAGGAAGAAGTTACCATTGAGCAGTTAGCAAGGGAAATAATCAAAATCACTCAAAGTAATTCAAAAATAGAATATATCCCTTATGAAAAAGCCTATGAGGAAGGTTTTGAGGATATGCAACGCAGAGTTCCCGATATAACCAAAATTAATAAATTGATAGGATTCAAACCCACGTATGCCTTGTCCGGGATAATTAAAGATATCGTCAGTTACTTGAAAAATAAAAGCCCAGCATAAAAATCCTTCCCCGGGTTATCTTAATAGAATAAAATGAAAAGAATAAAAATATTGAGAATTATTGCCAGGCTTAATATCGGCGGCCCCGCTATCAATACGGTTATTCTGACAGAGGGTTTGGATAAAACGAAATTTGATTCTTTACTCGTTTACGGCAGCGTAAGTAAAAATGAGGGTGATATGTCTTATTACGCGTCCCAGAAACATATAAAGCTTATTTTTATCCCCGAATTAAAAAGGGAATTGAGTTTTTTCTGCGATCTGCAGGCATTTAAGAAAATATACAATATTATAAAAATCGAACAGCCCGATATAATTCATACGCATACGGCTAAAGCCGGTACCCTCGGCAGATTAGCCGGGATATCCTATAATTTACTTCATCTTTTAAAAAAGAAACAAATTAAATTTATCCATACCTTTCACGGGCATATCTTTGAAGGGTATTTCAATAAAGTTCAAACCAGGGTATTTATTTTTATCGAACGGTTCTTGGCCGTATTCAGCTCTAGGATTATAACTGTAAGCGATTCCGTTAAAAACGAACTGCTTGCCCTGCACATCTGCAGAAAAGATAAAATTGAAGTTATTCCCTTAGGTCTTGAATTAGACAAATTTTTAGAGATACCCATCAGGGATAATATTGTTTCGAATATTGGTATTGTAGGCAGGCTTGTGCCGATTAAGAATCACCGGTTATTTTTAGAGACAATAGCCCTGGTTATCGCCAGTAATCCTATGACGCAGCTAAAATTCAAGATTATCGGAGACGGAGAATTAAAAAAAGATTTAGAAGCTTACGCGTGCAGGCTTAATGTTAATAGCCGGGTAGCCTTTTTGGGCTGGCAGAGAGATTTAGTAAATGTTTATAACGGCCTTGATATTGTTGTTTTGACTTCTTTAAATGAAGGAACACCCGTATCTTTAATTGAGGCTATGGCTTCGGGGAAGACGGTTGTGGCAACAGATGCTGGCGGAGTCAAAGACTTACTGGGAGATAATGCCCACCTTGCAGATAATTCTAAGGATAATTTTGGGGTTTTGGAAAGGGGCATACTGGTTAAGCTGCCAGATCCCATTACTTTTGCTGCCGCCCTAACGTTTATATCGCAGGATCATGCCTTAAGGCGAGATATAGGTATACGCGCCAGGGATTTCGTAAAAACTAAATTTGCCAGAGAGAGATTAATAAGGGATACGCAAAATTTATACGATAGCCTATTCGCTTAAACTAAGATAAACCTCTCATCCTATATAATTATAGGTTAGCTATAAAGTATCATTAAAATGGCAGATATAATTTTATTCCGGCCCAAGATTTCTAAAGGAGAAGCCAGGTCATTAAGCCCGAGGCTCCCCTTGGGATTATTATTTATCTGCCAGATTTTGCTGAAAAATAATTACAAGGTTAAGATTATAGACGAAGAAACCAATCTTCACTGGCTTGATGATCTAGACAGGGAACTTAATGATTCTACTGTTTGCGTAGGTATCTCATCAATGACGGGTAATCAAATTTTAGGAGGGCTAAGATTTGCCAAAATTATCAAGGGTAGATCTGGCATACCGATAGTCTGGGGAGGCCTGCATGCAAGCATACTTCCGGAAGAAACAGTCAGGGATGACCTGGTTGATATTGTAGTCAGAGGCGAGGGAGAGGAATCTTTTTTAAAGATAGTCACCGCTTTAAGGCGCGGTAGCACTCTTTCAGATATCCCGAATGTCTGGTGGAAAGAAAACGGCAAAATCTATTCTAATCCGAAGGATCGGTTCATCGACCTAAATAGTGTTTCTTCGCTACCGTATCATTTATTGGATTGCGAGACATATATTAGAGCTAAACGCAGTTCTCACCCGAATTGTAAACGCATCTTTGACTTGCATACAGATAGAGGTTGTCCCCACAGGTGTGGATTTTGCTATAATATTAACGTCAATCAATGCAAATGGAGAGGCCTTGCAGCTTTCAGCATAGTTGAGCAGATTGAATATCTCGCCAAAAAATTCTCCTTAGACGGCATTAATTTTGTCGGGGACAATTTATTCGTAGATAGAAAAAGGGTTGTTGACATTTGTACTGAGATCATCAGAAGAGGCATCAGGATTGCCTGGCATGCCGATTGCAGAATAGATTATTTTGCCAAATATGAAGATTCCTTCATAGCTTTATTAAAAAAAAGCGGTTGTAATGTTTTAACTTTTGGCATTGAAAGCGGATCACCCAGAATTTTAGACTTAATACACAAAGATATTAAATTGGATGAAGTCTTCAGGGTAAATGAAAAATTAAGAAAATACGGCTTGGGTGTTAGCTATCACTTTATGGCCGGTTTTCCTGAAGAGACTAAAGAAGATTTGCTCCAGACCTATAAGGTTATGTTAAAATTATACGAACAATACCCCAGGGCTAATTTTTTGGGGCCGTCTGTATATACACCATATCCAGGTACGCCTTTATATTATAAGTGTATTGAAATGGGATTTAAAGCCCCCCAGACACTTGAAAGCTGGGCAAGATTTGACTGGGACGAAAAAACATGCTTACCATTCATAGATGCCAAATATGCAAAATGGTTGATGAAAAGCGTTAATGTAGTAAAAAGCACCAATATGGCCAAACGGGTACCGGGTTTACAATGGACGGGATTTTGGTTTAAATTTAGGACAAAAATAATCGTTAAGTTTAATATCATTGGACCGCAACCCGAAGAGTATCTTATCCATTTTGTTAAAATCGCAGTCACCATCGCTAAAAAAATATTGAAAGCAAAATAGGGCTTTTATGTTATAATAATAGACAAAAAGTATAACGCACTGATTTTAAAGCTTAAAGTATGCAATATCTTACACTTTTCCTCATACCCTTTATTCTTAGCCTGGTTCTTACGCCAACGGTGCGCCACATCGCTATTAAAAATGGCCTGGTGGTCCAACCGCGTTCAGACCGCTGGCACAAATATCCTACCGCAATCCTCGGGGGTATAAGCATATATCTTGCTTCTATGATTTCTGCCTTTGCGCTGGGAATTATAAATAAAGATACATTAGGATTATTTATCGGGGCGACCTTCCTGTTTGTTGTGGGGCTACTTGACGATAAATATCATATCAGGCCTTATACTAAGTTATTCCTACAAATTATCGCTGCCTGTATTGCTGTTTTTTTTGGAGCCGCTATAGGATTACCGATAAATGAAATTTTGATTATACCCCTGACCTTGATATGGATAGTGGGGGTTACGAATTCGTTCAATCTTTTAGATAATATTGATGGATTAGCTGCGGGGATAGCCGCCATATCTTCATTAATGATATTCTGCTCTTCGCTGATATTCGGGAGTAATATATTAGGGGTATTTGGCCTGGTTTTAGCTGGTGCAACTCTAGGTTTTTTGCCTTATAATCTGAATCCGGCTAAAATTTTTATGGGCGATTCCGGCAGTATGTTTCTGGGATATTCCCTAGCGTTCATTTCAATAAGCGGGACAACGCGTAACATCTCGCATCTTTTTGCCACAATACTTATTCCGGTATTTATTTTAAGCGTCCCCATCTTCGATACTATATTCGTGATGATTATCAGAAAATTACAGGGGAAAAAGATTTTTGAAGGAGGGACAGACCATACCTCGCACCGTTTGGTCGCCTTGGGGTTATCCCCGAAGAAAACAGTTTTTTTATTATATATTATAAGTATAGCCTTTGGATTAATCGCGCTTTCGTATTCTAAACTGGATATATTTGCTATTTCGATTATAGCCTTTCTGGCTATCGTCATATTGTTATTTTTCGGGGTTTTTCTATCGGAAACATTTTCCTATAACGGTGAATTTATCGATCATAAGAAATGGCAGGAGCTCAAAAACAATAAGACTATTTTGAATAATATATTGTTGTATAAACGCAGGATATTAGAGGTATTGCTGGATTTGGTCTTTATTTGCCTGGCTTATTATTTTGCCTATTTCTTAAGATTCGAAGGGTCATTATTAAGCACTAATCTGCGATTAGTGGAAAAATCCTTGTTGTGGCTGATTTTAATAAAGATATCGGTCTTTTATATCTTTGGCCTGTATCGGGGAGTCTGGAAATATATCAGCATATCTGATTTGATTACGATATTTAAGGCCGTTACCTTAGGGTCTGCCTTCTCCGTTATTATCTTTACCTTCTTATTCCGGTTCCAGGAGTTTTCCCGGGCAGTATTTTTCATAGATTGGCTCTTGTTATTATTCTTAGCCTCCGGATACAGGGTATTGTTCAGAGTCTTGGGCGAATTATTCAGCCATGTGGTGCATAAAGAAGGGAAAAACGTATTAATTTTCGGGGCAGGAGATGCCGGCGAACTGGTCATTAGAGAAATAAAGAGAAATAATGCTTTAAACTATAACCCTATCGGGCTTATTGACGATGACCCTGCTAAGCTCGGTTATAAAATACAGGGGGTGCCCGTTTTAGGAACGAGGGAGCAGATTAAAGAATTGGTAGAAACGGAAAATATCAAAGAAGTTATTATTGCTATTCCCTCGGTAGACGCAGGCGTTTTTTATGACATAGTCAAAATCTGCAAGGGCTGCGGGGTCCATTATAGAAAGATACGGGGGCTTTTGGATAAAGAGGAAATGATAGATGACTTGGGAAAAATCAAGAATAGTTGATATTTGCGATAAAGTAGCCTTATCCTCATTATATGCCATAGCTCTTCTTTTTCCTGTTTCTAAGGCTGCAATTGAGGTATTCAGTACTTTAGCTATTCTATGCTATATAGTCAAAAAAATTACCCAACGCAAAGGTATTTCTGTAACTCCCCTTAATTTAGCCATTCTTACGTATTTAGCTATCTGTTTTATTTCAATTTTTATCAGCTCCAATCCCAAGATAAGCACCAGGACGTTCTTCGGTAAAACTATTCAGGATATATTATTCTTTTTCGTGCTTGTGGATACCCTGAATAACGAAAAAAGACTGAAGAATTTTATTTATATTTTCTTTTTTTCTTCAGCAGTCCTGGGGATCGACGGGATATATCAGAATTTCACCCGCAAGGATTTTATACGCCACCGCCCTACCATCTTTGTAGACAGAATCTATGCAACCTTCCCTACTCCTAACGATTTTGGTTGTTATTTAAACGCTATAATCCCATTTTTAATCACTGTTTTTTTTGCTAGATCCCGCGCTAAAACAGCCAGGTTTTTTCTATCAGGATTATTTGCCCTGCTTTTTATCTGCTTGATATTGACGGTTTCCCGGGGGGCGTGGTTCGGTTTTATGGCCTCGGCACTATTCATCGGCGTCTGGATTTATCCTGTGGGCATATTTCTTTTGCTCCTGGGCCTTTTTATAATTGTAACACAGCCGTTTTACCCTACTTTAATAAAAAACCGCTTGAATAATTTTCTTCTCGTTTTTGATATTACCCTTTTAGGCGATGTCGGCAGTATAGAAAGAAAAATTTTCTGGCAGGCAGGATGGAAGATGTTTATGTACAACCCCTGGATAGGATTAGGGTTAGGGACATTCATGTTTAATTTTAAGAGGTTTGTAGTAGAGAGTTATCAATACGGGCCGTCTTACGCCCACAATTGTTATCTGCAGATACTTTCGGAGATAGGGATAATAGGGCTCGTTTCGTTTTTGGCTATCTTAGTATTATTTTTCTATAATGGGATTAAAACAGTGATTGAACAGCAAAAAACATTTTCCTGGTATATTTTATTGGCCAGCCTTGCTGCGCTACTGGGGTATTCCGTGCAGATGGCCGTAGATACAATTTTTTATTCCCTTGATTTAGGATTATTGTTCTGGATACTGCTCGGCTTAGGGGCTGCGGCAATGAATAATATTAAGCTAGAAACTGACACAAAGATAGGATAACCGTATTGTATGGTAGATAGCGGTTTGATGTGCGGCGAAAAGCCGCATTTTTTATTTAGTAACCTATGAGTTATATACTTACGTTATCTATTATCGTGGTAGGGCTAAGCGGGATAGTAGCGCAGATTACGCTTTTACGGGAATTATTGGTGAGTTTCTATGGTAATGAGCTGACCTTAGGGGTGATCTTAGCCAATTGGGTTATTTCTGAAGCAGCCGGCGTTTATATTATCGGAGGATTTATTGACAGGGCTAAAAATAAAATAAATGTATTTATCATCCTGCAGATAGCCTTTGCCTCTATGCTGGGGTTATCCGTGTATTTATCACGCACCTTAAAGCCGATATTGGGAATTCCTTTTGGGGAAGCGATAGGGTTACCTATGATATTTTATTCTTCGTTTTTGATAATGTTGCCCGTAGGTTTTTGCCACGGCGCATTATTCAGTTGCGCTTGTAAGATATATTCTTCGTATATAAAAGAATCAGCTCATTCTATAGGCAAAGCGTATACCTTAGAGACAATCGGCACGATTATCGGTGGCGTAGCTGTTACTTATTTTTTCATACCATATTTTAATTCTTTCCAGACAGTAACTATTATAGCTGTGTTTAATCTTATTCTTTGCCTCCTCTTCTTTAAAAATATCCCAAAAATGTTCAAATATGTTGTCTTATTCTTGATTTTCTTAATGATATATCTATCCTCAAGCGGCGCTTTAAATAAAATACAAGATTACGCTATTAAAAAACAATGGAATACGCAGGATGTTTTGGATTACCGTAATTCTGTTTATGGTAATGTCGTAGTCGTTAAAAAAGAACAGCAGCATACCTTTTTTTATAACGGCCTGCCTATAATCACTACGCCCTACCCGGATATCGCCTTTGTGCAGGATTTCGGAAATATCCCTTTGTTATTCCATCCCCAGCCAAGGGAGGTCCTTATTTTAAGCGCCGGCGCCGGCGGGTTAATAAACGAAATCCGGAAACACCCCGTTATAAAAATTGATTATGCAGAGCTTGACCCGTTGATTATAGATATGCTGAAAAAATATCCCTCTGATTTGACTAAAAGAGAGCTCCAAGATGAAAGGGTAAAGGTAATAAATCAAGACGCCAGGTTCTTTGTTAAGAATACCTTTAATCGCTATGATATTGTGTTGATTGGTTTATCCGGGCCCGCCGATTTATCAACCGGCCGTTTTTTCACCCAGGAGTTTTTCGGGCTGATTAAAAAAAGATTAAATGCCGGAGGAATCCTGGTATTCTGTCTGCCGGGCTCTTTAGCTTATCTAAGCAGCGAATTGCGAGACCTTAATGCCTGCATATTAAACGCCTTAAAAAAAGCATACCCTTATATACGCATTATTCCGGGAGATTATAATATGTTTCTGGCGTCCGATTCCACTGATATCATGGCTATAGATTCTAGAATAATCACGCAAAGAATAAAGCGGGGTAATATTAAAACCGATATGCTGGTACCCGCGTATCTTGATTACAGATTAGATAAGGAACACCTGGAATGGTTTATCCGTTCCTTGATGGGCGCTACCAGAAAAATCAACCGGGATTTTATGCCTTTTGCGGTATTTCAGATTTCAGTCCTTTGGAACAAACAATTTTCTCCGATTTTTGCATATATTCTACAAAGTTTGGGAAATTTAAATTTTAAAGTTATCCTGCTGTTAATTTTTGCGATAACTTTGATGTTATTTTTTATATTTTGCCGTAAGCCTAAATTAAATATTGCTTATAGTATGGCTACTACCGGTTTTTTTGGTATGCTCATAAATCTAACCCTTATATTCACCTTTCAGGTAGTTTACGGTTACCTTTACCATAAGATAGGCCTGCTTACGGGTATATTTATGGCCGGGATTACCCTGGGAAGTATTTTTATGACATCTCACATCGGGAAGATTAAAGATAGCTTGAGCCTATTCATTAAGTTAGAAGCCGCAATAGTTCTATTCTCTTATCTTAGCGCCTGGATAATTACCGGATTTTTTAACTATACGAAATTTTCATTAATGCTATTTATCATCATGTTTTTTATTTCGGGCTTACTCGTGGGCCTTGAGTTTCCGCTGGCTAATAAGATGTATCTAAAAGATAAAACACAGGTAGGTTCTACTTCGGGATTGCTTTATTTTTCTGACCTCATGGGAGGCTGGTTAGCCGGGATTGTCGGCGCAGCCATACTTTTACCTGTCTTAGGTTTATTCGGCGCTTGTATGATAATCATATTCTTAAAATTGAGCAGTTTGCTATTATTAGCAATTTTTTCTAAAAGATTGCCCCCGTTAGATAAGCCGCTATATTAAAATAAAGTTATCTAACGGGGTTGACAAATACGGTTATTTAATATATATTAAATACTCTAAAATTAAGGAGCTGTTATATGAATAAAATGACCTTAAAGGATCTTGACTTAAAAGACAAGGTTGTCCTGGTGCGCGTGGATTTTAACGTGCCGCAGGATGCCGCTTTAAATATTACTGATGATACGCGTATCAAGGCAACGTTACCTACGCTAAAATACATATTGCAGGCAGGCGCCAGGAAGATTATTCTGATGAGCCATTTAGGCAGGCCTGATGGTAAGGTAGTGGCTAAATACAGCCTTAATCCGGCGGCTGTGAGGCTTCAAGAGTTATTAGGTGTGCCTGTGGCTTTCCTGAATGATTGTGTAGGCGATAATATTAAAGAAAGAATTGCACAGGTGCCGGAAAAAGTCGTCCTTTTGGAAAACTTAAGGTTTCACGCTGAAGAGGAAGCAAATGACGCAGGTTTCGCCAAAGAATTAGCGGATTTAGCCGATATCTTTGTCAATGACGCCTTTGGCACGGCCCACCGCGCACACGCCTCTACCGAAGGGGTTACGCACTATCTTAAATCCGCAGCGGGGTTTCTTTTAGAAAAAGAAATCGAGTACCTGGGAAATGCCGTAGCAAAACCGCAAAGGCCTTTTATGGTTATCCTGGGAGGGGCAAAGGTTTCAGATAAGATAGACGTGATTGAAAACCTGCTTCCTAAGGCCGACGCTATTATCATAGGCGGGGGCATGGCTTATACCTTTTTGAAGGCGCAGGGAAAATCTATCGGCAATTCTAAACTGGAGAAGGATAAGCTGGATTTAGCCAGAAATATTTTAGATCAGGCCAAAAATCTCAAAAAAGAAATTTTATTACCCATAGATAACTTAGTGGTAGATAATATTGACCCGCAGGCTAAATCAGAAATTGTAGGCGAGGATATCCCTGAAGGCAAGATTGCGGTAGATATCGGGCCAAAGACAGTAGCATTTTTTAAGGAGAGCCTCAAAGAAGCCGGGACAATAGTTTGGAACGGGCCCTTGGGTATATTCGAGATGGATGCTTTTAGCCATGGAACAGAAGAGATTGCCAAGTTTCTAAGTACCCTTAAAGCCACCACGATTATCGGCGGCGGAGATACTGCTGCGGCTGTGGCTAAGTTTAAACTGGAAGATAAAATGACGCATATTTCCACCGGCGGCGGGGCAAGTTTGGAATTCTTAGAGGGAAAAATTCTACCAGGTATTGCTGCCCTCACGGATAAATAATATGAGAAAAACTATTATTGCCGGAAACTGGAAGATGTATAAAACCATCGTTGAGGCCATAGAACTAGCCAATGGCTTAAAGAGGGCGCTTTTTAAATTAAATGATCAGGGGGTAGATATTGTAATTTGTCCGCCCTATGCTGCCTTAAGCGAAGTTTCCGAAATAATCCTGGATTCTAATATTCACTTGGGCGCCCAAAATATGCATTGGCAGGATGAGGGCGCTTTTACCGGAGAGGTTTCTCCAATAATGCTCAAAGATATAGGATGCAAGTTTGTGATTATCGGCCACTCTGAACGCCGGCAGTATTTCGGCGAAACCAATGAATCCGTAAATAAAAAGATAAAAGCCGCCTTAAAGCATGGCCTTACGCCCATTGTTTGCGTAGGCGAAACCCTTAAAGAAAGGGAAGACGGTAAGACTTTTCAGGTATTGGATGACCATATTCATAACGGCCTTAAAGATATAAGTGATAGCGAGGTGGCAAAAATAGTGATTGCCTATGAGCCGGTTTGGGCCATAGGCACAGGTAGGACTGCCACACCTGCCCAAGCCCAGGAGGCGCAAATTTATATTCGCGGTTTGTTGCGTAAGATGTATAATAAAGAAATTGCCGATGCCCTAAGGATACAATACGGCGGAAGCGTAAAGCCGGAAAACATTACAGAATTGATGCGTCAACCGGATATTGACGGAGCCTTAGTAGGCGGAGCGAGCCTGACCGTGGATAGTTTTGCTGAGATTGTATTGAAAGCAAGCGAGGTGGTGAAATGACATTTTTAATCATTACTATACATGTGGTTGCCTGTACTTTATTAATCACCATCATTTTAATTCAAAGAGGCCGCGGCGGAGGCCTGGCTGAGAGTTTCTCCGGCGTAGAATCCATGTTTGGCACAAAAACCAATGCTTTCTTAAGCCGCACCACCACTGTATTATCCGCTGTATTTTTTGTCACCTGTTTAAGCCTAGCAGTTTTATCCGTAAGGCAGAGCCGGTCTTTAATGCAGGACGCAAAACCAACCGCCCCACCAGCACCGGCAACTGCGGCAGCCCCCGTTAATAATCCTATAGAACAGGCCCAGCAAGAGCTGCCTAAACCGACAGAAAAGTCTGCTACCGCTTCATCCCCCGAAGTTCCAAAAGCTCGATAAATCAAGTGCTGAATAAAAAGCTATTCTGGGCCTTTGTATTAAGCAGCGCTGTTTACTTTACGCAAGGCATAGAAGGCCTTCCCTCCCAGGGTTTATTCTATTATCTGAAAGAAACCCTAAAGTTTAGCCCCGAAAAAATAATGTTCTTAAGCAGCTTTACTATGTTTGCCTGGCTGGTAAAACCGGTAATAGGTTATGTTATAGATAATTTTTTCAATAAGAAGGCCTGGATTCTTATCGCCTTGGCTTTAGATATAATCCTGGTTTTATTTTTGGGGTTAACTCAGTTACCGCTTGTTATCCTTATCGCTATATTAATTATTAATTCTGCTAATGCCGCCTTCCGGGATGTCGCCGTAGACGGGATTATGTGCGTAGAAGGAAAAAAATATAATGCTACAGGCAGGATCCAGAGTATTCAGTGGATATCTATTTCCATAGCAGGGTTACTTACGGGGATATTGGGAGGATATATCGCAGAGAAATGGGGGTATCGCGCGGCATTCTTGTGCCTGGTTCCTGTTTATGTGTTAGTAGGGATCCCCGCGTATTTCTATAAGGAAGATAATGCTTCACAGAATAAGCCATCCACAACACTGCTTCTAGACTTAAAAAAATTATTTTCCCATAAAAAGCTGCTCATTGTAGGGTTATTTATATTTTTATACAGATACTCTCCGTCTTTCGGGACGCCGCTTTTCTTTATACAGAGAGATAGTTTTAAGTGGAGTAAAATATGGATAGGGGGATTGGGGACAATCAGCACGGTTTTTGGGATTGTTGGGTCATTGGTCTATTATAAAATCAGCCAAAAGATTAATATTAAGAAATGGCTATATATATCGGTATTTTTAGGGGCCTTGACTTCTTTAAGCTACCTTTATTATACGCCCGTTACCGCGGTGATTTATGATACGCTCTATAGCCTGATAGGTATGTTTATATTTATCATGGTTATGGACTTTATGGCTAGAAATACCATACCAGGACTAGAGGCCACTTCCTTTGCGCTTTTATGCAGCATAAGTAACCTGGCACTCGTAACAAGTAATTTATCAGGGGCTTTTTTACTGCCTATTCTGGGATTAAAATGGCTCATCGTTTTATCTTCCCTGACTAGTTTCTTATGCCTGTTTTTAATTAAGAAAATAGAATGAGTTTCTTTCTTGCCTTTTAGGCAACTCTTCGGTATAATATAAAATTATGTTAAAGATATTAGAGCCGTATATACTTACCTTTATCCCCATTTTTGTGGCCGTGGATGTTATCGGCACTATCCCGTTATTTATTTCTCTGGTAGAAGGAATCAGTAAACACCAGAAGAAAAGGACGATTACCGAATCCGTAACCACAGCCACGGTATTGGCAATCCTTTTTATGTTTGTCGGTAAATGGGTATTTCGCCTCATCGGTATTAGTATCCCTGATTTTCAGATTGCCGGCGGCGCGCTCCTCTTTGTAATTTCTGTGCGCCTATTGTTACCCGGTGCGCGCAAGATTATTTTATCCGATGGCCATGATAAAGATGCTGGTGTGTTTCCCTTAGGTACACCCTTGATTACCGGGCCGGCAGTCTTAACTACTACCTTAATCATGCTGGATACTTTCGGCGTTGTGCCTACTTTTGTTTCTCTGGTGCTGAATATGCTGATTGTCTGGATCGCCCTGGTAAAGGCAGAATTTTTTATGAAAATTATGGGGCAGGGCGGGACAAGGGCATTTTCTAAGGTGATGTATATCTTACTGGCAGCCATCGGCGTAATGATGGTCAGGCGCGGGTTAACCGGTATCTTATTCAAATGAGGAAACGCGTTTTAACTTTTATCATGGCAGGCGGTAAGGGCGAGCGGCTATTGCCCCTGACCAAAGACCGCACCAAACCCGCAGTGCCTTTTGGCGGGATATACCGGATTATTGATTTTACCCTGAGTAATTGCATCAATTCGGGGCTGCGCAAAATTTATGTCCTCACGCAATATAAGTCCGCATCTTTACAGAGGCACATCCGTTTGGGATGGAATATCCTGCCTTCTGAGTTAGGCCAGTTTATCGAATTATTACCGGCACAACAAAGAGTAGGGGATTCCTGGTATTTAGGCACTGCCGATGCCATTTATCAAAACCTCTATACCCTGGAAATTGATAATCCGGATGAAGTTTTAATCCTGGCCGGAGACCACATCTATAAAATGAATTATTATACCCTGATAGATTTTCATCGTCAGGCTGATGCGGATTTGACCGTCGGGGTGGTAGAGATGGATAAAAATAAAGCCCCGCATTTAGGCGTAGTAGAGGTAGACGCAATAGGCAGGGTGAGCGGTTTTCAGGAGAAGCCGGCAAGGCCCAAGACCATACCCCAGAATCAGGATAAGGTCTATGCCTCTATGGGCATCTATGTTTTTAAACATCCGGTCCTGGAAGAGGAACTGCAGCAGGACGCTAAGAAACACAATTCTACCCATGATTTCGGCAAAGACATCATCCCGCAGATGCTCAAAAAAGGCCTTAAGGTCGTTGCTTTTAATTTTGTTGATGAGAATAAAAAAGAGGCGCAGTATTGGCGGGATATCGGAACTATTGATGCTTATTATGAAGCAAATATGGATTTAGTGCAGGTTGACCCGGTATTTAATCTTTACGATAAAGACTGGTCGATCAGGACCTATCAAGAGCAGTTTCCCCTGGCTAAGACAGTCTTTTCCGGGGATCAGATCACCGGCCGCGTCGGGCTGGTGCTGGATTCACTGATTGCCGGAGGATGCATTGTCAGCGGAGGCAAAGTTCAGCGTTCTATACTTTCTCCGGATGTAAGAATCCACAGCTATTCAGAGGTTTATGATTCTATAATTATGGAAGGCGTCAATGTAGCCAGATACGCCAAGATAAAAAAGGCCATTATTGATAAGGATGTGCATATCCCGCAAGGTATGGTAATCGGCTATGATCTTGAAGAGGATAGAAAAAGGTTTTATGTTACCAAATCGGGCATCGTGGTAGTGGAGAAGGGGGCAGAAATTAAATAGCCGTAAGCCATAAGTTGTAAGCTATAAGCCGAAGAAGATGATTAGAAAAGCAAAGATAAAAGATATAAAACAAATACAGGGTTTGATTAATTTTTTTGCCAAACAGGACCTGATGTTACCGCGCTCGCTTAATGAATTATATGAAAACTTGCGGGATTTCTGGGTAATTGAAGAAGGCGGGAAAATTATCGGTTGTTGTGCTTTACATATCTCCTGGGAGGACCTGGCGGAGATAAAATCCCTGGCCGTAGCCAAACAAAAACAAGGCAAGGGTATAGGCAGGGAATTAATCCTGGCATGTTTAAATGAAGCCAGGGCCTTAGCAGCCAGGAGGATATTTGTGCTTACCTATCAGCCCGGGTATTTTAAGAAATTCGGGTTCAAAAGAGTAAAGAATTCTGCTCTCCCCCATAAAATTTGGGCAGAATGCATTAACTGCTGCAAATTCCCCAATTGCCAGGAAATCGCCCTTCTAAAAACCTTGTAAAATAATTTCAGTATGGTATAATTCTTAAGATTTATTTAAAGGGACAGGTACAAGATTAGTTTCGCACCAGGTGCCCGATTGACTTTGCACCAGGTGTTAATTTTTAGGAGGAAGGGATGGATTACCTGCTAAGTGACGAACAAAAGATGATTCAGGAACTGGCGCGTAAAATCGCCGACGAGAAGATCCGCCCGGTAGCGGCCAAACACGATCAAACCGAAGAATTCCCTTGGGAAATTATCAAGATCATTGCGGATGCGGATTTATTCGGTTTATTTATTCCTGCTGAGTATGGCGGTATGGCTAACAGCGTATTAAACTTGTGTATTGCTACCGAAGAATTATCGCGTGCCTGCGGAGGTATCGCGGTATGCTATGCTGCCTCGGCCTTAGGGACATTTCCGATTGTCTTATTCGGCAATGACGAGCAGAAGAAAAAATACCTGCCGGAGCTGGCAAAAGGCAAAAAAATCGCTGCCTTCGGCATTACTGAACCGGAAGCAGGTTCTGATGCCTCCGGCATTAAGACTACTGCGCGTAAAGACGGGGACCATTATATCTTAAATGGCCTTAAACACTTTATTACTAACGGCGGGGATGCCGATGTCTATACGGTTATTGCCATGACGGATAAGACTAAGGGGGCTCGGGGTGCTTCGGCATTTATAGTAGAAAAGGGCACGCCTGGTTTTACCTTTGGTAAAAAAGAAGAAAAATTAGGCATCCGCGCTTCTTCAACGCGTGAACTTATTTTCACTGATTGCAAAATCCCCAAAGAAAATCTTTTATCCAGAGAAGGCATGGGTTTTATCGTGACTATGAAGACCTTTGATATGTCGCGGCCGGGAGTAGCTGCTCAAGCCTTAGGTATTGCCCAGGGGGCGCTGGATGTGGCGGTAAAATATGCTAAAGAGAGGCAGCAGTTTGGTAAAACCATAGCTAGCTTTCAGGGTATACAATGGATGTTGGCAGATATGGCTACGGAAATTGAAGCTGCCCGGGCCTTAGTTTATTCCTGCGCCAGGGAAATAGATGGCGGGTGTAAAGACGTAGGCAAGGATTCGGCCATGGCCAAGATGTATGCCTCAGACGTAGCCATGAAAGTTACTACTGATGCCGTACAGATACTCGGCGGTTACGGTTATATGAGGGATTATCCCGCGGAAAAATATATGCGCGATGCCAAGATTACCCAAATTTACGAAGGTACAAACCAGATTCAGCGTAACATTATCGCATTGCAGTTAATCAAAGAAATGGCTAAATAAGCTTAAGGCTGAAAATGAATATCATCGTCTGCATCAAACAGGTCCCGGAAACCACCGAAGTAAAAATTAACCCGGAAACGAATACCTTAATCCGCGAAGGGGTAAAGTCCATTATTAATCCCTTTGACATGTATGCTATTGAAGAGGCAGTGCGGCTGAAAGAAAAAACCGGCGGCAAGGTCACGGTGATTACTATGGGTCCTCCGCAGGCAGAAGCGGCCTTAAGAGAAGCGATTTCCATGGGCATAGATGAAGGTATCCTGGTTTGCGACCGCGCCTTTGCCGGAAGCGATACCTGGGCCACCAGTTATACCTTATCCGCTGCCATCAAAAAAATAGGGGGGTTTGATTTAATTATCTGCGGTAAGCAGGCCTCTGACGGCGACACTGCCCAGGTTGGGCCGGGGATATCCACGCATTTAGACATACCCCAGGTTACTTATGTCAAAAAGATAGAAGAGATAAAAGAAAAAACTCTGCGCGTAGAGAGATTAATGGAAGAGGGTTTTGAGATAATTGAAGTACCCCTGCCGGCGCTTTTAACTGTGGTCAAAGAGATAAATGAACCGCGGCTGCCCTCTTTAAAAGGGATGATGCGCGCTAAGCAGGCTAAAATTACCCTCTGGACGCAGAAAGAACTAAATTTAGATCCCCAACAGATCGGATTATGCGGTTCTCCTACGCAAGTAGTGAAGATTTTTACTCCTCCTCAGAGAACCGGTGGCCAGATACTTAAGGGTGAGATTCCTGAGATTGCCGCGCAATTAGTAGAGCTATTGCAGGTCCAGGTATAGCGCTGGGGACAGGTACAATCTTAAATTCGCACCAGGTACCCGATTGAATTTGCACCAGGTGCCAAAAAAGATATGGGTATACAAATAATTATAGAAAAATGCACGGGATGCACGCTTTGCGTTAAGGCTTGCCCTTTTGACGCAATCCGCATAATGGACAAGAAGGCAGTGATTGACTTACATAAATGTAATCTCTGCGGCGCTTGCGTTCCTGCCTGTAAATTTAAGGCAGTGTTTTTAGAAAAAGAGGTTACTGCCTGCGTTTTACCGGATATAAAAGATTATAAAGGGATCTGGGTATTCATCGAACAGAAGAAAGGTAAAGTCCAGTCTGTCTCCTATGAACTCTTAGGCAAGGCCCGGGAATTATCCCAAAAACTTAATTGTCAGGTAAGCGGTATTTTAATCGGCCACAATCTAGATGACCAATTGGATGAGTTGGCTTGGCGCGGGGCGGATAATATTTATCTAATAGAGGCCCCGGAATTAGCTAATTTTCAGGATGAACCTTACACTAATATCTTAGTTGAGTTAGTCAAGAAACATAAGCCCGAGATCGTGCTCTGCGGGGCAACGGCTATCGGCCGTTCTTTAATCTCGCGCGTGGCCGTTAAAATAAAAACAGGCCTGACTGCGGATTGCACGGGCCTGGATATTGACCAGGAAAAGAAAATACTCCTGCAGACCCGGCCGGCATTCGGCGGAAACATCATGGCTACTATCATCAGCCCAAACTACCGGCCGCAGATGGCCACTGTCCGGCATAAGGTAATGCAACCGATGGAGCCGGATAAAAAGAGAAAGGGTAAAATTATCCGGGAAACTTTTGATAATTCTCTCTACGCTTCGCGCGCAAAACTCCTGGATATAGTAGAAGAAGTAGAGGCCCTGATAAATTTATCAGAGGCGGATATTATTGTTTCAGGCGGCCGGGGGATGGGAGGACCGGAGAACTTTAAAATTTTAGAAGAGCTCGCACATGTTTTAGGTGCCGCAGTGGGTGCTTCGCGCGCAGCAGTAGATTCCGGGTGGATGCCTTATTCGCATCAGGTAGGCCAGACCGGAAGAACAGTATCGCCTAAAATTTATATTGCCTGCGGCATCTCCGGCCAGATCCAGCATCTCGTAGGCATGCAGTCCTCAAAAATCATCATCGCCATCAATAAAGATCCCGATGCGCCTATCTTTAAAGTAGCGACCTATGGTATTGTCGGTGACCTCTTCCAAATAGTTCCTGTCTTAACCAAACAATTCCAACAAACCCTCAGGAAATAATTTTCCCATCCATTTAGAGCGGGTCCTGCCTTGCATATTTTTTTATAGCGCTATCGATCTTTTCTCTTACGAGGTAGCGGGTCCTGCCGAGTCATGTTTTCGCAGCACCGCTCGAAATTCCCCAGCGTGGAATTTTCTCGCTTCGGTGAAGCTGCTCGCTCTCACTGGTTTCTAAGAGCAGGTGAACCCTGCCCGCTCGCATCTTCAAGATGCTGCTTAAAACATGCCTCGTCACCCGCTAAACCGTTATTTTAGAAATTCTTCCTATTTTCATACCTTTTAGCACTAAAACTATCCCTTTTGGATATATATGTAAAAGAATGTAAAGATTTTCCTTGACAAATTTTGTTTTTTTCTTTATAATTAAAACAATACTATGAGGCAAGTTATGATGAATAACAGTGCATTAATGACTATTGAAGATTTAGCCGGTTACTTAAAAGTAACCCGCAGGACCATTTATGACTGGCTCAAAAATAATAAGATCCCGGCAGTAAAGCTTGTCGGCCAGTGGCGTTTTAAAAAAGATAAAATTGATGCCTGGTTAGAAACCAAAGTACATTCATAACAAGGAGAGGCGATGTATTTCAAAAAACTGGAGATAGTGGGTTTCAAGTCATTTTTGAATAAAACCGTTTTACATTTTGAACCCGGGGTTACTGCGGTAGTCGGCCCAAACGGCTGCGGGAAATCCAATATCTTTGATTCTATACGCTGGGTTCTGGGCGAGCAGTCAGTAAAGTCGCTACGCGGCTCGGATATGCAGGATGTGATTTTTAACGGCACGGATATTAAAGAGCCCTTAAGCATGGCAGAAGTCAGCCTCACCTTTGATAATGACCAGAAATATTTCAGTATTGATCATGATGAGGTGACCATTACTAGAAGGATCTTCAGGTCAGGCGAGAGCGAATACCTGTTAAATAAAACCCAGGTGCGGCTTAAGGATATCCTGGATTTGCTGATGGGTACCGGCATTGGGGCTGAAAGTTATTCTCTGGTAGAGCAGGGAAAGATAGATTTAGTCTTAAGTTCCCGGCCGGAAGACAGGCGCCTGGTTTTTGATGAGGCCGCAGGGATTACTAAATATAAGGTTCAAAAAAGAGAGGCAATGAGGAAATTAGAAGAAACCCAACAGAACCTTTTAAGGGTCAATGATATCATTACGGAAGTAAAACGCCAGATCGGCTCTTTAGAGCGCCAGGCCAATAAGGCGCGCCGGTATAAAGAAGCCTTTGAGGAATTAAAACAAAAAGAAATCAGCCTGGCCCTATGGGATAAGAACCAATTGGCCTTAGAAAAAGATAATATCATAAACCAGCTGAAGGAATTGCAGGTAGCAGAAGACCGGCTTTTAAGCATCATCCAGGGGCATGAATCAAAGAATAGCGACCAACGCGGTGAACTAAAAGCCATGGAAGAGGCGATCATGGCCATAAAAAATCAAATCATGACCCTGGAGAACTCTATTTTAGCCAATAAAGAGCGCGTCAATTTTAACCAAGAAAAGATAAAGGAATTAGACGTAAGCCAGAAGCACCTAGAGGGGCAGATTGAGCAGACCAAGAAGAGGCTCTCGCTGGATGAAGAAAAATTAAATAATTTAAAGAACGAACGCAATGCGATAAACCAAACCATTGAAGAAAAAAGGCTCTTCCTGCAGGATAAAGAAGGGCGGCTGAGCAATATAACCTTATCCACTAAAAATTCCCTGGAGGCTATTGCTAAAACCAATAGAAGCATTCTTGGGCTGGTTACTAAATTTACGCAGGTTAAAAATGAGATTGCTGATTTAACCGGCAAGCAGCACATTTATTCAGCGCGTAAAAAGAGGCTGGAAATCGAAAAGATAAAGGTCAATGAAGAAAAGGCGAAGATTCAGGATAATCTGGATAATCTCAACCAAGAACTAAAAGAGCTGGAAAAAGACTTCCAGGATTTAAGTTCGAAGATATCCGATGCTAAGGATAAATTACAGCGGGAAACCCAGGGCCTGAATAACTTAAATACAGACATCTCTAATTTAGAAAGAGAAAAGTCGGGTTTGTTGTCCCACAAAGAATTCCTGGATAAGCTAAAGACAAAATACGAAGATATCAGTGAATCCATGAATGCGCAGATTTATTTAGACAGGCAGCCATCGGATAAAATAACCGCTTTAGTAATAAAAATAAAAGATCCATCCGGCTCGACGTTGGATGGCCGACTTATCGAAGGCGCAAAATTTAAATTATACGGAGAAGCTAAACCCATTGATTTGGATGCGCAGAAAATTAACCAGAAATTATCTATACTTGAAGACAGCCTAAGGGCCATGGAGGGCGCTAAGACAGCAAGCCAGGCGCGTATCGCAGAATTAAATCAGGCTATCTTTCATCTTCAGGAGGCCTTACGTAACCAGGAAATAACCTTAGCCAATAAAAAAGCATCTCATCAGGCAGTCCTGGAGCAGTTTAATAAAATAAGGGATGAAGAGGAGGTAATAGTTTTAGAATTATCTGAAGTGGGGCAGGATTTATCCAGTCTTGAGAATACGCTAGTGGGCCTACAAACCCAGGCAGCAGAGCTGGATAAAGAGCAAAAGGGACATGAAGAGCTGATCCTTAAAGAACAGAATAACATTAATGCAAATCATAGCCTTAAAGAGCAGACGTTAGTGGCGATTACCCAGGCTAAAACAGAGCTGGAGGGTTTAAGTAAGCGCATAGATTCTGAAGGAGCTACGCTTAAAATTTTGGAAGATACCTGTCAACAGGATAAGGAGAGCCTCCTGAATTTTGAGGAGCAAGTCAAAGAAAATGCGGATAAACAACAACAACTGGCCTTGGAGATTAAAAATTCAGAGGGCAGGATTGAGCAGGCGCAGTTGGATATTCAGGAGCAAAATAATCTCCTCAAAGAAACAGAAGATAAATACCGCGGGATTAATGAAGGTGTAAGCGATGCCGTAGGCAAGGTAGAGGCAGACAGGAAAGAATTGGACAACATAAAAAATAAATTATACGAGCTACAGATGCAAAATAAAGACGTAGATTTTAAAATCACTAGCCTTAAAGAGAGGATCCTGCAGTCCTATAAGGCGGATTTGGATATGCCCTGTAATAGCCTCCAGGAGGCAATAGATAAGGATACGCTTTCCCAGGAAATAGAAAAATTAAAAGACAGGTTAGATTCCTATGGCACGGTTAACCTGGTAGCCATAGAAGAATATGACGAATTAAAGAAACGCTATGATTTCCTGACCCAGCAGCAGAATGATCTGGTAACGGCGCGCGAATCAGTGCATGAGGCGATCTTAAAGATTAACCGCACCACTAAAAAAATGTTTTTAGAGACCTTTGAAAAGGTGCGCCTGGAGTTTAAGAATTATTTCCGGCTGCTCTTTAACGGCGGCGATGCCCAGGTTTTTTTAGTTGATGAACAGGACCCGCTGGAATCGGGGATTGAAATTATCTGCCGGCCTCCGGGCAAAAAATTACAGAATGTGCTTTTACTCTCCGGCGGAGAAAAATCCATGTCTGCGATAGCGCTTATTTTTGCCATATTTAAAGTTAAGCCTTCGCCTTTCTGCGTATTGGATGAGATAGACGCTGCCTTGGATGAAGCCAATGTGGACAGGTTCGGCCGCATGCTGCAGGAGTTTATTAGGACCTCCCAGTTTATCGTGATTACCCACAACAAGAAAACCATTGCCAACGCGGACGTGATGTACGGGATCACTATGGAGGAATCCGGGGTTTCTAAGATTGTTTCCGTGAAGTTCGGGGGGAGTAAAGCCGTAAAAGATAAAGAGGCGGATGTAGCCGTAGTTGAACCTGCCGGGGCTTAACAACAGCAGGTATTATTTTTTCCTTTATGCTTGGCCTGATAGAGGGCTTGGTCAGAACTGGTGATTAAATCAGAGGCAGTAGCCCCGTTTTCCGGGTAAGAACCCAAACCCATACTCACGGTTAATTTTTTATTAGGCAGGATTTCTTCATTGATAAAGGTGTATTTTTCAATATCCATCCTCAGGCGTTCAGCGATTAAGAACGCCTCTTTTTTTTCCGTCTGCGGCAGGATAATGGTAAATTCCTCCCCGCCGTAACGGCAGACATAATCCATTTTGCGGGATTGGTTCTTTAGCAGCAACGCCAGCGCCTTTAAGATTTTATCCCCGGCCTGATGCCCGAGCGCATCGTTATAGACCTTAAAATTATCGATATCCAGCATAATCAGGCTTAAAGGAAGGGAACTCGCCTTTGCCTTCTCTATCTCTGTAGATAAAAGGTACTGGAAATGCCCATGATTATAAAGTTCGGTAAGCAAGTCAGTATGGGCGCGGATAACGGCTTTTTCGTAAAGTTGTGAATTCTCAACGGCTAGACCCGCCTGGTTAGCCAGCATAATCAGCATGCGTATATCATCTTTGGTAATAGGCTTTTTAGTAATAAAATTATCTGCTAAAATTATTCCGTTTACTTTATCCTTTGCTTTCAGGGGGATTACTACCAACTCATCAGCCTTTAATATCCGTATAATAGGATCCTTACTATAGTTTTGTATGGTTTCAGCGGTTAGATGCAAAGGCATGCCCTCCAGTACCCCCAAAGCCAGTAATCCGCCATTTTGTTCTTTTAAGGGCATCTTCAGGGCGCGTATCTGCTGGTTGAAGCTGGATTCCAGGATATCCTTAGAAACCTTATAAGCATTAATCAGGTCGTCTAAATCCATCTGCTCGCGTTCTACCCTGGTCCAGATTTGATTAGCTTCTTCGCCGTCTCCCGGGCCAATACCCATTTTACCTTCGATAACACTATTTTTTTCGTTGACTAAAAAGAGGATGGCGCGGTTAAACCCCAATCCTATATGCGCGGTGACCCCGGTCAGGATAATGTAGAGTATTTCATCCAGCTTAAGAGTGGTACGCATGGCATTGGATATTTCATAAAGGATAGCCAGTTCGGTTTTGGTGCGCTCGATTTCTTGTTTGATTTTATTTATCTCTTCCATAATGTTATAAATCTAACATATTTTCAGCTTATTGTCAAGCCAGGAGGACTGACTGTTAGATTTTTCTTACTCCTGCGTCTATTAGGAGTAGAAAGGAGGGATTTTTATTGCGGCTGTCTTGTTTTGCTTCCCACAGGGATTAAAAATATCCCCTGCTTTTAGGGTGTGTACTCGTCAAATTTTCCTCGCCCACACCCACTCGCGGGGTCCCCTTTAAAACTGCTGTGCGAAACCAAACCAAGCCACCCGTTAAATGTTAAGTATGGGTCAATATGTATTGACAGGCAAGGGGTGTTAAGATATAATTAAAATCTAATTTGCAGAAAAAAAGGAGGTTATCATGGTTACCAAAGACATAAAGAAAGAAGGCGCAAAGGACATTTCTGACCGTCAAAAAGCACTGGAATTGGCGCTCTCCCAGATAGAAAAACAATTCGGTAAAGGTTCAATTATGAAGCTGGGCGGGGACATAAAAGTAGACGTAGAGGCCATCCCTACGGGCGCGCTTACTTTGGATGTTGCCTTAGGCGTAGGCGGCCTTCCCCGCGGCAGGGTAATCGAGATTTTCGGTCCAGAGGCTTCAGGTAAGACTACGCTCACCTTAAGCGTAATCAAGGAAATTCAGAAGAAAGGCGGAGTTGCTGCTTTTATTGATGCCGAACACGCCTTTGATTCTACTTATGCTAAGATTATCGGGGTAAATTTAGACGAACTTTTGATTTCTCAGCCGGACACCGGAGAACAGGCGCTGGAGATTGCCGAGACATTAGTGCGTTCAAATGCCGTAGATATGGTGGTGATTGATTCCGTAGCCGCGCTTACTCCCCGCGCGGAAATAGAAGGCGAGATGGGAGATTCGCATATGGGTTTGCAGGCCCGGCTGATGTCGCAGGCACTGCGTAAACTTACCGCGGCCATCAGCAAGTCGCGCACCTGCGTGATTTTTATTAATCAGATCAGGGAAAAAATCGGCGTAATGTTTGGTTCGCCGGAAACCACGCCCGGGGGACGGGCACTAAAATTTTATGCCTCTGTAAGGCTGGATTTAAGAAGGATTGCTACCCTAAAATCCGGCGATATGGTTATCGGCAACCGGGTCAGGGCCAGGGTAGTTAAAAACAAAGTAGCCCCTCCTTTTCGCGAGGCAGAATTTGAAATCATGCATAATGAAGGCATTGTCAAGCCCGGCAGCGTTATAGATGCCGCGGTGAATTTAGAAATTATCGAGAAAACCGGGACCTGGCTTTCTTTTGGAGGCGAGAAGCTTGGCCAAGGAAGAGACCAGGCAGTAAAGGCGCTGAGAGAAAAACCAAAATTACAGGAAGAGATAGAAAAAGAAATCCGTAAGAAAATCTCCTTAGCATAAACTTAAAAAAGGGGCGTGGGATGAAGAAAAAAATAATATTCTTCGCGATAACTTTATTACTGGGCTTAACTATGGGGGTCATTTCTACCGCTAAGTTGAATCTTTTTTCGCCCGCAGAGAGCCAGGAAGCAAAAAACCCTTCTCTTGAAGGTTCCGGGATGGAAGATGCGGTAGTTAATGTGGCGAATATTGCCGGTAAGGCAGTAGTATCTATCAGCACAGAGCATACGGCAAAGATCGGGGGAGGCAAGAGGTTTTATTTTAATTCTCCCTTTGGACAAGAAGCGCCTTTTGGGGAAGACGAGTTTTTCCGCCGGTTCTTTGATGAATTTTTTGGCGAGATGCCGCAGAAAGAATATAAACAAATGGGCCTGGGTTCCGGCGTAATCATTGATGCCGAAGGCTACATTCTGACTAATGAGCATGTGGTTAATGATGCCGATAAAATAAACGTGATTTTACCCGACGGGAGAGAGTTTAAGGGCGAATTAAAGGGCAAGGATTTGCGTTCGGATTTAGCCGTCATCAAAATAAACGCGCGTAATTTACCCATAGCATCTTTAGGGGATTCGGATAATTTAAAAATCGGGCAGTGGGTAGTGGCTATCGGTAACCCTTTTGGCTTTGCCATGCAGAATTCCGAGCCTACGGTAACCGTAGGAGTCATCAGCGCACTGCACCGCTCCTTAGGCAGGACTGTTTCCCGCGAGCGGGATTATAATGACCTGATCCAGACCGACACTGCCATAAATCCCGGTAATTCAGGAGGGCCCTTAGTCAATCTTAAAGGCGAAATAGTGGGCATTAATGTGGCTATATTCTCTACAAGCGGCGGTTATCAGGGCATAGGTTTTGCCATACCCATTAATAGCGCTAAAAGAATCATTTCGCGGCTGATTGAAGGTAAAAAGATAATGTATGGCTGGTTAGGCGTAACTGTGCAGGATTTAACCGAAGACCTGGCTAAACATTTCGGGTTAGCCGATAAAAACGGTGTTTTAGTAGCCAAGACCCTGGAGAATAGCCCGGCAGAGAAAGGCGGCATAAAAGAAGGCGATATTATCAAAGAATTCGATAATAAGCGGGTTAATAACGTAAGGGAGTTGTTGAGTATCGTCGGAAAAGAAGAAGTCGGCCAGAAGGTAAAATTAAACGTTATCCGGGATAAGCATCCCGTATCTTTAGAGGTAGTCATAGGCGAAAGGCCCCAGGACTTAGAGGAAAAGGAAGAGGCCGCCGTTGAAAAAGCGCAGGATAAATGGCGCGGCTTAGCCGTAGAAGATTTAAACCCGGAAAACATCAAGCGCTTTGGGATTGAGGAGAAGAGAGGCGTAGTAGTGATAGATGTGGAATCAAACAGCCCGGTAGATGAAGCAGGTATAATTCCCGGGGATGTAATTTTAGAGCTGAATAGACAAGAAGTCAATAACCTTGCGGATTACCAGAAGCTAACCAAAGGCTTAAAAGGCGATTGCCTGGTAAAAACCGACAGGGGATTCTTTCTGATAAAAGCGGGTGGATAAGGATAAAGGTTTATTGGAAAAGGCAAAAAATTACGCCTTTTTGCTGCTTAAATTCAGGCCGCGTAGCGAGCAGGAGATTCGCCAACGGCTGAAAAAGAAAAAATTCACCCCCGGGATTATAGAAGAAACCCTTTCTTTTTTAAAAGACAAGGCCTTTATTGACGATAATCATTTTGCCAGGGCCTGGATTGAATCGCGCATAAAAAGGCCGTTAGGGATAAGGAGGCTAAGGCAGGAATTACAGGTAAAAGGCGTTGATAAAGAAATCATTGAGAACCAGATAAACGAAATCAAAAAAAACTATCCTGAAAAGGAGATAGTTACGCGGATTATCCAAGATAAACTCAATAAAGCAAAAGGCAGCGATCCCCAAAAAATAAAAAGGCGTATCTATGCATGCCTTTTACGCCGCGGTTTTTCTCCCGGTATAATTTTAGAGGCATTGAATCAATAATGAAAGCGGATTTATTAAGAGAAAAATTCCCCATCTTTTTTAAAGCTAAAAAGCATAAAATCGTAGAAAGCGATTCGCTTATCCCCAAGGACGACCCTACCGTATTATTTACTCCTGCCGGAATGAACCAATTCAAGAGGCAATTCCTGGGGCATTTAACCGGTTTTAGCCGCGCTGCCAGCAGCCAGCGCTGCCTGCGCACCGATGATTTAGATAAGGTAGGCAAGACCCCGTCTCACCATACCTTTTTTGAGATGCTGGGAAATTTTTCTTTCGGGGACTATTTTAAGGAAGAGGCAATTACCTGGGCGTGGGAGTTCCTGACCGAAGAGCTTAAGATTAAAGAAGATAAACTCTGGGTTTCTGTATATAAAGACGATGATGAATCGTATAACATATGGAAAGATAAAATAAAGGTTCCGGTAAATAAAATCGTAAAATTAGGCGATAAAGAAAATTTCTGGCCATCAGAAGCCAAAGCTAACGGCCCAAATGGGCCATGCGGGCCATGTTCTGAGATATTCTTTGACCAGGGCGCAGGTTGCGGGAAGCCTGGCTGCGGCCCGGCTTGCAGTTGCGGCAGGTTCCCGGAAATATGGAATTTAGTGTTTACACAATTTAACCGCAAAGCAGACGGAAAATTAGAACCTTTACCCAAAAAGAATATTGACACGGGTATGGGGCTGGAAAGATTGGCAGCGGTTATGCAGGGGGTGCCGAATAATTTTGAAACGGATTTATTCCAACCCATAGTGAAAGAGATAGTGTCAAAGTGTCAAAGTGTCAAAGTGTCAGATAAGGAATTTATTTATGCTGTTAGTGACCATATACGTGCCATTGTTTTTGCTATTTATGATGGCGTATTGCCTTCTAATGAAGGCCGCGGGTATGTAGTAAGAAAAATAATCCGTAAAAGCATGCTGCATTTAAGGGCGTTAGGGATAGCTAAACCTTTTCTTTATAAATTAACCCCTCTTTTATCCGATATTATGAAGTTGCCATATCCAGAGTTGGATAAACGTAAAGAAAATATCTCCCAGATTATTCTGGCTGAAGAGAATAATTTTATTTCTACTTTAGATTCTAGCAGCGTTTTGTTTGAAGAAAAATTTAAGGGTTTTAGTAATAAGCAGGACGCGCAAAGGGCCGGCAGGCTTGCCTTTCAGTTGTACGATACCTACGGGATACCTTTAGAGTTAACCAGGGGTTGGCTGGAGAAAGCCGGCATAAATTTCTCGCAGGAGGCATTTGATAAGGAATTAGGAGAGCAGAAAAACCGTTCTAAATTACAGAGTCGGATGAAAGGCGATGTCTTTGATATTAAAGAATTGCATTTAGCAGGCGCTAAGACTAGTTTTCTGGGTTACTCCAAATACGAGACAAAGGCAAAGGTTATCAAGATTATTAAAGATAATACTCCGGTAAAAAAAATAAGCGCGGGCGAAGAGGCCCGGATAATTTTAGATAAAACCGTTCTTTACCCTGAATCCGGCGGCCAGGTAGGCGATACGGGTGAATTGATAAAAGGGAAGAATGTCTTTCAGATAACCGGTACCCGTAAATTTGATAATGTTATTGTGCATAAAGGAAGGGTAAAAACCGGAAGTTTTAGAACCACAGATGAGTTAATGTCCTGTGTGGATATTAAACGCAGGCTATCCATAGCCAGAAATCATACTGCCACACACCTATTGCAGGCAGCATTACGCGTAATTTTGGGAGCGCATGTGCAACAGCAAGGTTCATTAGTAGCCGAAGATAGATTACGTTTTGACTTTACGCATTTTAAGGATGTGACTAGGGAACAGTTGGATAGAATAGAAGGATTAGTCAATAACTACATAGTAAATAATACGTGCTTGAAGGCAAAGACGCTGACCCTCGCAGAGGCTAAAAGACAAGGGGCATTGGCATTCTTTACGGAGAAATACGCAGAAAAGGTGCGTATGGTAGCAATCGGAGATTTCTCTAAAGAACTCTGCGGCGGAACACACCTTGAATGCACCGGCCAAATCGGGCTCTTTAAGATAGTTAACGAGGGGTCGATAGCCAGCGGGATAAGAAGGATAGAAGCGCTTACAGGAGATTGTGCCTATAAGGCGCTTAAGGAAGAAGAGAATATCCTGGCTGATATTTCTTCTCTTTTAAATGTCCCTAGCCAAAAGATAACCCAGGAATTAGAGAAGAAGCTATTTCAGATAAAAGAACTGGAAAAAAAGCTAAGTTACCGCAAGACGGATATGCTTAGAGCCTCAATAGATAATTATATTAAAGAGGGAGAAATTATTAACGGTATTAATGTTATCGCCCGTTTTATTGAAGGCCAGGATATGGACGCCTTAAGAAAGGCCGTGGATTTAATCAAAGCGAAGGAAAAAAGCGTTATCGTTGCCTTAGGGACAACTACTTCCGTTGGAGGGGCCCTGTTGGTTACGGGTACAAATTTAAATACGCAAATTTTAGATATTGATAGCGCTAAGATAATAAAAGCAATCGCCCCGGAAATCGGCGGTAGCGGCGGAGGCAGGAAGGATTTTGCCCAGGCAGGGGGAAATAAACCGGAGAATTTTCCGCAGGCATTCAAGAAACTTAAAGAGATTATCAGGGAACTAAAATGAAAATCATACGCTTTAGCAGCAAAAAGTTAGAGAAGATTTATAACCGCGGGTTTATTAAATCCAGGCGAGTTGAAGAAAAAGTCAGGCAGATTATTGATGATGTGCGCCTTCTCGGTGATGAAGCGCTCTTAAAGTATACGCGTAAATTTGACGGCGTTAAAATGCTACCCAGACAGCTAAAAGTTTCTGAAATTGAAATCAGCGGCGCATATCAGAATATCAGCCCTAATTTTGTTTCCAGCCTCAAGGTTATCATTGAAAATATCAACCGTTTTTACCGCAGGACCATAAAGAAATCCTGGAGGATGAAAGCCGGGGATGGCGCTATTTTAGGCGAGAATTATACTGCTTTAGACAGGGTAGGCATATATATCCCCGCGGGCACAGCGCCACTGGTTTCTACTGTTTATATGACAGTGCTTCCCGCAAAAATGGCCGGGGTAAAGAAGATAACCCTGGCTAGCCCCCCGGATAAACAAGGGCTTATAAATCCCCACATACTTGTAGTAGCAGACCTGCTTAAGGTAGATGAAATTTATCGCGTAGGAGGCGCGCAAGGCATTGCTGCTTTAGCGTATGGGACAAAGACTATTCCGCGGGTAGACAAAATAGTCGGGCCAGGCAATATTTATGTAAGCGAAGCGAAAAGGCAGGTATTCGGGTCAGTGGATATTGATATGATCGCCGGGCCTACGGAGCTGGTGATTATTGCCAACCGTTTCAGCGACCCTAAATTTATTGTCGCTGACCTTAGGGCACAGACTGAACACGCCGGAGGTTTAGCGGTATTGATTACCAATTCTAAGAGCCTGGCGAGAGAAATAAAATCTCAATGCGCGGATAACCCGGGTTTTATTATTCTGACAAAAAACCTGGAACAGGCAGTTGATATTGCCAACAAGATTGCACCCGAACACCTGGAGATTCTGGTCAAGAATCCACAAAGATTATTAAAAGGAATCAGGAATGCCGGGGCTATATTTTTAGGCCCGCATAGCCCGACTGCAGTAGGCGACTATGTAGCAGGCCCGAGCCACGTTTTACCTACAGGCGGCACTGCCAGGTTCTTTTCCGGGCTCTCGGTGCTGGATTTTATGAAGAGCAGCCACATCATCGGTTACTCGCGTAAGGCCCTCGAGAAAATTAAAGAGCCCCTGGAAAAGATGGCCGGTATTGAAGGCTTGGATAAACATTTGGATTCGGTGAAGATAAGGTTTTGATAAAAAGCGAGCGCATATGAAAGAAAGAATAGCAAAGAAAGAAAGAAAAACTAAAGAGACTGACATAATCGTCGAATTAAATATCGATGGTGCCGGGGAATACGAAATAGATACGGGCATAGGTTTTTTGGATCATATGCTTGAATTATTTGCTTTTTGGGGGCATTTTGATTTAAAAATAAAGGTTAACAAAGGCGATTTTAAAATCGATATACACCATACAAATGAGGATACGGGGATTCTTTTGGGACAAACGTTCAAAGAAGCCTTGGGGGATAAGGAAGGAATTAAAAGGCTTGGTTCTGCATCTGTCCCGATGGAAGATGTGACTGCAAGTGTGTCAGTTGATATAAGCGGGAGGGGGTCGTCAAGATTTAACATAGCTCCAACAACAGTTGCTGACAAAGATGGCTACGAGCTTAATTGCGCAGAGCATTTCCTAGATGCTTTTGCTAAACAACTAGGAATGAACCTGAATATATCGGTTGAAAATCCCAATGACGATTTGCATGCTACTATTGAACCCGTCTTTAAGGCCTTAGGCAAGGCGTTAGATGAAGCTACTCAAATTGATCCCCGCAGAAAAGGTATCCCCTCAACGAAAGGCGTAATTGACTAGATGATTGCCATAATTGACTACGGCATGGGAAATATTCATAGCGTGCAAAAGGCCTTAGAGTCTATGGGCGCAAAGACAATAGTTACCAACAAGCCCGCAGATATCAAGGTTTGTGATAAGGTAGTATTGCCGGGGGTAGGGGCATTCGCCGATGCTGTAGCAGAATTAAAGAAACAGGATCTGTTGACGGCGCTAAAGGAGCATATTAAGGCAAAAAAGATATTTCTGGGTATCTGTTTAGGGATGCAGCTTCTCTTTGAGAGAAGCGATGAAGCAAAAGGGATAAAAGGATTAGGGATATTAAAAGGCGAGGTAAAGAAATTTAAAATTAAAGGCAATTTGAAGGTCCCGCATATGGGCTGGAACCAGTTGAAAATAGTATCAAGGTGTCAGGGTGTCAAGGTGTCAAAGGAATGCCCCCTGTTAAAAGATATACCGGATAATGCTTACGTATATTTCTGCCATTCCTATTATCCGCAACCCAAGGATAAAGATATCATCGCTGCTACTACTGAATACGGGATTAGCTTTAGCCCGGTTCTTTGGCGGGAGAATATATACGGCGTGCAGTTTCATCCTGAGAAAAGCCAGGAAACCGGTTTAAAAATACTGAAAAATTTTGTAGAATTATGCTAATCATTCCCGCTATAGATTTAAAAGATGGGTGTGTAGTCAGATACACGCAGGGAAGATTTGACAAAAAGGTTTATTCCCGCGACCCCCTAAAGACTGCCCGGCACTGGCAGAAACAGGGAGCAAGGTTAATCCATATAGTAGACTTAGACGGCGCGATAAGCGGTAAGCCGAAAAACCTGGATATAGTAAAAAAGATAGTAAAAGAGATAGACGTACCCGTTCAATTCGGCGGCGGCGTAAGAAATGAAATAATAATAAAAACATTGCTTGATTGCGGTATCTGGCGTATAATTTTGGGCACTAAGGCAGTAGAAGATAAGGGTTTTCTGGAAAAATCCTTTAAGAAATTTAAAGATAAGATTATCGTTAGCCTTGATGCTAAGGCTAACCGTGTCTTAGCCAAGGGTTGGCAGAGTAATTCCGCAAGCGTAGATATCTTAAAGTTGGCATGCCGCTTAAAACAAATAGGGTTTAAGCAGGTAATTTATACTGATATCCTCAAGGACGGGACTTTAAAGGGACCTAATATAAAAGGCATAAAGAGTATAATTAAGGAAACAGGCTTAGGGGTGATTGCTTCAGGCGGGATTTCTTCTCTGGCTGATATATCTAAACTTAGGCTGCTGGATAAAAAAGAATTAGTAGGTGTAATTATAGGCAAGGCCTTATATGAAGGAAAATTTACTTTAGCTGAGGCCATAAAAATATTATAAGAGGTAAAAAAAGGAGGCAGGTATGTTTAAAAGGGTAGTTATTTTTTTCGTCTGTTCTATTTTTCTAATTTCTCTGGGTGGATGCGCTACCGGCCGCAAAGATAAGGATTTGGAAATTCAGGGATTAAAAAATCAGATTTCGGTTTTACAGGCAGAAATTGAAGCCAAAGACCAAGAGATCGGCGGCCTAAGGGACACCTTAACTAGTACTGTTGAGCAGAAAGAAAGCCTGGTAAAAGCAACAGGTAAAAAGAAGGTCAGCCAAGAAACAAAATCACGGCCAACTATAAAACAGATACAGGTTGCTTTAACTAATGCCGGCTATAATCCCGGATCTGTTGATGGCCGTATGGGTAAGCAGACCCGTGAAGCAATAAGGGCTTTTCAGAAAGCAAATAATCTCAGTCCAGATGGTAAAATGGGTAATAAAACCTGGGACTTGCTGAAAGGGTATTTGGATAAGAAAGTTAAATAGCTATAAGCTTTATGCTTTAAGCTTACAGCTTATAGCTTACAACTTAAAGCAAAATAAATGTTAACGAAACGTATTATCCCCTGCCTGGATATCAAAGAAAACAGGGTGGTTAAAGGTATGAGGTTTGTGGCCTTAAAGGACGCGGGCGACCCTGTTGAAGTAGCTAAGATTTACGACCAGCAGCAGGCAGATGAGCTAGTATTTTTAGATATTACTGCCAGTTTTGAGAACAGGAAGACGCTTATTGGTTTGGTCGAGAAGATCGCCGAGAATATATTTATGCCTTTTACCGTAGGCGGCGGAATCAGGGATATTGAAGATATCCGCGACCTTTTAAATGCAGGCGCGGATAAAGTTTCCATAAATACCGCGGCGGTAAAATGCCCGGATTTAATCAGCGATGCTTCCAGAAAATTCGGCAGTCAGTGTATCGTGGTAGCGATAGACGCAAAGAAACAGGACAATAGCTGGCAGGTTTATATTAACGGTGGCAGGACCTCTGCGGAATTAGATGCCCTGGAGTGGGCAAAAAAAGCAGAGGAACTGGGTGCAGGTGAGATACTCCTGACAAGTATGGACTATGACGGCACCAAAGACGGTTACGATTTACCTTTAACCAGGGCTGTCGCGCAAAAGGTGAACATTCCGGTGATAGCTTCCGGTGGGGCAGGAAAACCGGAGCATTTTTATGATGTCCTGGCTAAAACAGAGGCTTCTGCAAGCTTGGCAGCCTCCATCTTTCATTACCAGGAATATACCGTCAGGCAGGTAAAGGAATATCTGAAAGAAAAAGGGGTATGCGTGCGCCTATAAAAATGAAAAAAGGATTTAGTTTAAAAAAATTAAAGCTGGATAAACAGGGGTTAATCCCCGCGATAATACAGGACTATAGAAGCGGTGAAGTGCTCATGCTCGCTTATATGAATATATTTTCTCTAAAGAGGACGTTGAAAACAGGCAAGACCTGCTTCTGGTCGCGCTCGCGCAAAGTTTACTGGATTAAAGGCGCAACGTCGGGTAATTACCAGCTTGTCAAGTCAGTGGCTTACGATTGCGATATGGATGCGTTGCTGATTAAGGTGCGCCAGTCAGGCGTTGCCTGCCATACGGGAAATAGATCGTGCTTTTATAGAAAAATAGACTATAAGCTGTAAGCTCTAAGCTTTAAGCTTATGGCTTACAACTTAAAGCTCAAAGCCCAATATGTACTATCCATCACTAAAAGAATTTCTGGAACTATCTAAAAAATATAATCTTATTCCGGTTTATCAGGAGATCAGCGCGGATTTAGATACGCCTGTGTCTGCCTTCTTAAAAATAAAAAAAGGCGATTATGCCTTTCTCCTTGAGTCCGTAGAAGGACAGGAAAAGATCGCCCGCTATTCTTTCTTAGGGAGTAACCCCGCGCTTATTTTTAGAAGTAAAGGCAGGGATGTCCGGGTCATTTATCCTGCAAGAAGTTCAGCCAGGCATTTTGTTACCCGCAATGACCCCCTGGATGAAATTAAAAAAATCATGCAGGATTTTAAGGCCGCCCGGATTAAAGAACTACCGCGCTTTTACGGAGGGCTCGTGGGTTTCATGGCTTATGATATGGTAAGGTTCTTTGAGGACCTGCCCGATAGAAATCCGGATGACCTAAAGATCGCCGATTCCGTCTTTATACTTACCGATAGCATCCTAGTCTTTGACCATATTAACCATACCATAAAGATCATTGTTAACATTATCCTGCCGGCGCATAAAAAAATCCCCCGGGTTAAAAAAACGCAGATTTATTATCAGGCGCTGAAAAAAATAGATTCCATATGCAATGAACTGAAGAAACCCTTGCTCAAGAAAGCAAAGCGTAATGATACTGGTAAGCGCAGCATAAAAGTAATTTCTAACTTTAAAGAAAAGGAATTTTGTAAAATAGTAAATAAGGCGAGGGATTATATAAAAAAGGGGGATATCATCCAGACAGTATTGTCGCAGCGCTTTGAAATAAAGATAGATAAAGACCCCTTCGATATCTACAGGGATTTAAGGAGCCTGAACCCTTCTCCCTATATGTTTTTTTTGAAATTAAAGGAAGTTACCTTAGTCGGCTCTTCTCCTGAGATACTGGTACGCTGTGAAGACGGCATTGCCCGCACCCGGCCTATTGCCGGTACCCGGCCCCGCGGGAAAAATGAAAAAGAAGACAAGCAATTAGAAAAGGAGCTTCTTGAAGATAAGAAAGAACGCGCAGAACACCTGATGCTGGTAGATTTAGGCAGGAATGATTTAGGCAAGGTCTGTAAAAAAGGCAAGGTAGCGGTGAGTGAGTTTATGTCCATAGAAAGATACTCCCACGTAATGCATATAGTCAGTGAAGTTGAGGGTATTTTGGATAAGAGATATAATATCTACGATGTTTTAAGGGCCTGTTTTCCCGCCGGGACAGTAAGCGGCAGCCCTAAGATACGCGCTATGGAAATTATAGACGAGCTGGAAAATTTAAGGCGCGGGCCCTATGCCGGATGCGTAGGGTATTTCAGCTTTTCGCATAATATGGATACCTGCATAACCCTTCGGACCGTAATTATTAAAGATGGGATGGCATATATTCAGGCAGGTGCCGGTATCGTCGCTGATTCGGTGCCAAAAAATGAATACCAGGAATCTATAAACAAGGCAAAGGCATTAATAGAGGCAATTGTTAAATAGTGTCAAAGTATCAAAGTATCAAAGAAAAAACTTTGATACCCTGATACCTGACACTTTGATACAAACGTATCTAAAAAGGAGGCTAACGAAATGGCAGTAATTATACGTCTAAGAAGGATAGGTAAAAATCCCAAGAAGAGGCCGCATTTTCGCCTCAGCGTCTTTGATGAACGCTCCGGGCGGGATAGTAAGTTCATCGAAGAAATAGGTTTTTACAATCCGGTTTCAGGGGCTACCAGGATAAATAAGGAGAGGCTGGAATTCTGGAAAAAGAATGGCGCCCAGCTTTCTCTGACAGTTAAAAGTCTGATGAAAAAACAATCCGTTACCCAAAAGGAGGCATAAGATGCCACAGGCACCGGCAGTTAATCCTATCATGCAGTTTTTTCCGTTAATCCTTATCTTCGTTATTTTTTATTTTCTGCTTATCCGTCCGCAAAAAACAAAGGAGAAAGAACACCAGAAGATGTTGAGCAGCCTTAATAAGAATGATGAGGTAGTGACCTCCAGCGGCATCCATGGCACAATCATTAATGTAAAGGATAAGAGCGTAATCTTAAGGGTAGACGATAACGTAAAGATAGAAATAGAGAAAAATTGCATAGCTTATATCAAGAAAACACAAGGCATAAACCCGGGAAATTAAATATGGGAAGAAAACTTATTTACAAAATAATTTTTATCTTAGCCGTACTGGGCATCTGCGTATATTTTTCCTTTCCTCTGGAAAAAAGGATAAATTTAGGCCTGGATTTAAGGGGTGGTATGCATCTTTTGTTGAAAGTCGATGCCAGCCGCCTTACGGGGCAGGCCAAGGAGGATGCGGCTGACCGCGCCATAGAGGTAATCAGAAACAGGGTTGACCAGTTCGGCGTCAGGGAGACCTCTATACAAAAACAGGGGCAGGATGAAATCGTGGTGCAATTACCCGGGGTCACTGATAGAGAACGCGCGATAGATATAATCGGCAAGACCGCCATGCTGGAATTTAAGCTTGTCTCGTCCGACCCGGATAAATTAAAACAAGCCCTGCAAAATAATGCAGTAGAAGGCTATGAATTAAAATATTCCCAGGAAGATAATGAGCCTCTGCTTTTAGAAAAAGAAGCGGTTTTAACCGGCGATGCCCTGACTAATGCCTCGGTACGTTTCAGCCAGAGCCAATTCAACGAACCGGTAGTTTCCTTGGAATTTAATGCCCAGGGAGCAAAGAAATTTGCCGAGATTACCAGAAATAATATAGACAGGCGCCTGGCTATTGTGCTAGACGGTAAGGTGCAGTCTGCCCCGCGTATAAAAGAAGCTATACCTACGGGAGAGGCAGTCATTACCGGCCGTTTTAGCGTTGAGCAGGCCCAGGATTTATCCATTGTCTTAAGGGTAGGCGCTTTGCCTGCGCCTATGTATATAGAAGAAGAGAGGACCATCGGCCCCTTATTGGGGCAGGATTCCATAAATAAAGGGATAAGAGCTACTATTATAGGAAGCGCGTTGGTATTCATTTTTATGGCTGCTTATTATCTTTTGGCCGGGGTTATCGCCGATATAGCGCTTTTACTAAACTTGCTGATTATTTTAGGCGGTCTGGGGTTGTTGCCGCTTTTATTTCCGGGCGTATCCGCGACCTTAACCTTACCCGGTATTGCCGGTATAGCCTTATCCTTAGGCATGGCTGTAGATGCCAATGTACTTATTAATGAGCGTATCAGGGAAGAGATTTCTACGGGCAAGGCCCTGCGCACTGCTATAGCCAATGGCTATAATAAGGCCTTTAGCGCAATTTTTGATTCTAACCTTACCACTTTAATTGCTGCCTTTTTATTATTTCAGTTCGGGACAGGCGCAATCAGGGGTTTTGCCGTTACCCTGACCATCGGCCTTATTGCCAGTATGTTTACGGCTATCGTGGTTACGCGCACTATCTTTGAAATCCTCCTGGATCTTGGGATTCTAAGATCTTTACCCATGCTCAGGCTTATCAAAGAGACAAAGCTGGATTTTATCGGTAAAAGAAAAATTTTTTATGCTATCTCACTATTTGTCATCATATTCGGGCTCGTCGCCTTCTTCGCTAAAGGTAAAAATGCCTATGGGATTGATTTTGCCGGAGGGGAATTACAGGAATATAGTTTTAAAGCACCCGTTGCCCCGGATGCCGTGCGAGAGACGCTGAAGGAATTGAACTTAGGCGATGCCTCCATACAGCAGTTCAAGGAGAATCCCAGGATTGTGCTTATCAGGACAGCGGCTAATAAAAGCGACCTGATTACCAGTAAATTAAAAGAGAAATTCCCCGAACAGGATATCCAGGTATTGCGCATAGAGCATGTCGGCCCGGTAGCCGGCAAACACCTTAAAAACAAAGCTGTCCATGCCCTTATCTGGTCAATGCTCGGGATTCTTATTTACGTGGCCTTTAGATTCAAGCACCCTAACTTTGCCATAGCCGGCGTAATTGCCCTCATTCACGACGTACTGGTCACTTTGGGATTTTTGGCTGTAACCGGCAGGCAAATAGACCTCTTAAGCGTCACTGCCTTTTTGACCATCGCCGGTTATTCCATAAATGATACGATTGTTATTTATGACAGGGTAAGGGAGAATAGCCGCCTTTTACACAAAATTAGCCTACGTGAACTGATCAATTTAAGCGTAAACCAGACATTAGGCAGGACCCTGCTTACCTCCGGTTTTACTCTATTGATAGTCGTTGCTATCCTGTTTTACGGCGGAGAGGTATTGAGCAACTTCGCCTTTGCCTTATTGGTAGGTTTTATCTCCGGCGTATATTCTACGGTTTACATTGCTTCGCCTTTAGTCCTTGCCTGGCAGAGAAAAAAATCCCGCGCTTGATTTAGTAGAATGTTTAAATCCTTAAAGTTATATGTAGGTGGGGCAGTGGATTTGGAAGACACCTGTGCTGCCCTCATTGACTTTGGCTATAAAAGGCAGGAAATGCCTTCTGAAGAAGGGGATTTTTCCCGGAGGGGCGCAATCCTGGACATATTTCCCTTTGCCTTTGAACTGCCCATACGCTTCGAACTGGATAGAGAAGGCAGGATTGCCTCTATAAAAACGTTTAATCCTTCCGACGGAATTCCTCTTTGGGAACACAAAATGGTTATTATACTGCCTTTAAAAAGGGCCCATGCTTTTAAAGCCGCGCTGCTGACAGAAAACTTTCCCGTAGAAAACTTTCTGGATTTAGATATAGGCGATTATGTGGTGCATACGCAGCACGGCATAGGCAGGTTTCTGGGGTTAGATAAAATAAAGGTTGCGGGTACCTACAAAGACCACCTGACTATTGAGTATGACCAGCAGGAAAAATTATATGTACCCATCGAAGATATGCACCTGGTGCAAAAATACATTGCCTTTCAAACTAGAAGGCCCAAGCTTTATCGTTTAGGCACCAAAGATTGGCTACGGACAAAGGAGAGGGCAAAGAAAGGCATACGTAAATTAGCCCTGGAGCTTCTTTCGTTACAGGCAATGCGCTTAAGTGTTTCGGGTTTCGCTTATTCTGCGGATACGGACTGGCAGAAGCAATTTGAGGCTACCTTTCCTTACAAAGAGACCGCCGGCCAAATCAAGGCGACCCAAGAGGTAAAAACCGATATGGAATCAGCTAAGCCCATGGACAGGCTTCTATGCGGGGATGTAGGGTATGGAAAGACTGAGGTAGCCATGCGCGCAGCCTTTAAGGCGCTTATGGATAATAAGCAAGTAGTTTATCTAGTGCCCACGACAATTCTGGCAGAACAGCATTATCAGAATTTCAGCCGGCGCCTGAAGGATTTTCCCGTGCATATCCAGATGCTCTCGCGTTTTAAAACTAAAACAGAGCAGGATGAAATCATCAGGAGGCTCAATAACGGCAACGTGGATATAGTAATCGGGACGCATAGATTATTATCGAAGGACGTAATCTTTAAGAACCTGGGGTTAGTAATTATTGACGAAGAGCAGCGTTTCGGGGTCTTGGCAAAAGAGAGGCTTAAGACCTTAAGGCTTGACTGCGATGTCCTCACCCTTACTGCTACACCTATACCCCGCACCTTATATATGAGCCTGATGGGCGCTAAGGATTTATCCGTAATCAATACCCCTCCTGAAAATAGATTGCCTATAAAGACAACTGTGGTAGAATACGATGAGGACCTGATCAGGCAGGCCATCTTGAGGGAGATCCAAAGAAAAGGCCAGGTTTATTTCGTGCATAACCGCATCCTTGATATCGAAAAAATCAAGGAACGGATATTGAGGCTTTTACCCGTCACTACCAGATTAACCGTAGCACATGGCCAGATGAACGCGAGCTTACTGGAGGATGTGATGCTGGATTTTTTTAAAGCTAAGATAGACGTTTTAGTTTGTACCATGATTATAGAATCCGGCATTGATATCCCTAATGCCAATACCATCATTGTCAATAATGCCCAGCACTTTGGATTATCCGACCTGCACCAGTTGCGCGGAAGGGTGGGCCGGTTTGATAAGCCTGCTTATGCTTATTATATGGTCCCTAGAAAAGAAATGCTGGATACGGATGCGCAAAAGAGGCTCTTAGCTATTCAGGAACATTCCGAGTTAGGCGCGGGTTTTAAAATTGCCATGCAGGATTTAGAACTTAGGGGCGCGGGCAACCTTTTAGGCCTAGAACAGCACGGTTTTATAGCTGCGGTAGGATTCGATTTATACTGCAGGTTATTAAGAGAAACAATCGGAAATTTTAAGAATACAGGCGTATTTCAAAATGGATAAAATCAAAAACCAAGGGTTAAAGGGTTTAAAAATATCATTATTTTTGCTTTTTTCCATTGCTTACAGCTTACAACTTACAGCTTACAACTTACACGCCGAAGACAAAATCGTCGCTATCGTGAATAACGATGTCATCACCCAGAAAGACTTAGACGACTTCGTTAATTTTACGCGCGTACAATTAATGGGAGAATTTAAAGGGAGAAGCCTGGAAAGTAAAATGCAATCTATAAAGCTGGATTTAATGGACAAGCTTATTGAAGACCGCATTATTTTACAGGAAGCCAAAAAAAGCAATATCAGAATAGACGAGAGCAGGATCAAAGCTAGGATAGACGATATCCGCAGGCGTTACGATTCAGAGAAGGATTTTCAAACTTCCCTGGCTAAGCAAGGGCTGGTGCAGGCAGACTTAGAATCAAAGATAAGAGACCAGCTGCTTATGTATACTATTATCGAAATAAAGATAAAGAGCAAGATTCTGGTTAATCCCGCAGAAGTCACCGATTTCTATCAGCAAAACATCGATAAATTTAAACTACCCGAACAGCGCGAATTTGAATCCATAAATACCGGTGAAGAGGACCTGGCGAGCAAAGTCTTTAATGATTTAAGGAATGGGCAGGAATTTCAGGATGTCGCCAGTAAATATTTCCTGGCTGTAAATAAAATGAGCGGGGCAGGGAATGGGCAGTTGAGAAAAGACATCGAAGAAAAAATATTCAGGTTGAAGGTAGGTGAAATCTCCGCACCGGTCAAAATAGAAGAACAATATTATATTTTTAAACTGGATAATATAATACCCCCCCGGCAGCAAAGTATCTCTGGGGCCCAGGGTGATATTTATACCTTCCTTTTTGACCAAAAGATGCAAGAGGCATTAGCAACGTGGTTGGACGAACTCAAAAAGCAGTCTTATATTAAAATTATGCAAGATTAACTTTTAGTAAATAGTAATTTAAAAGCCGTAAATCGTAATTCATAAATCGTAAATCGTAATTTTTTAAAATAAAATAAGAATTACGAATTACCAATTACGGATTACGGAAACAAATAAATGCATAATAAAATAAAAATCGGCATTACCATAGGCGACCCGGCGGGTGTAGGCCCTGCTATTATCGCTAAAGCAATACCTCAATTAAGAGGTTTGGCTGATTTTGTTATCATAGGAGATAGGTGGGTATTTAATCAGGTGTCAGGTGCCAGGTGTCAGGTGTCAGATATAAAATTTATAGATTTAAATAATGTAGCACGTAAAAATTTTAGATTCGGTGAAATGCGGGCTGAATATGGCAAGGCATCCATAGAATACCTGGATAAGGCAATGGATTTAATTAATCATAACAAGATAGATTCTCTGGTTACCTGCCCTATATCCAAGGAGGCAGTGAGTTTGGCGGGGTTTAAAAATTTCAGCGGGCATACGGAATATTTGGCCTCTGTTACAAATACGAAAAATTTTGCCATGATGCTTTTAAATAAAAAATTAAAAATCACCCTGGTTACGCGCCACATTGCTTTAAAAGACGTCCCCCTATGCTTAAGCAAAAAAGCAATATTTCAAACCGTAATTTTAACTTATGAATCCTTAAAAAAACTCTTCCGTACAAGAAACCCGCGCATCGTATTGTGCGGGCTTAATCCGCACGCCTCTGATAATGGGCTGATAGGAAAGGAAGAAAATAGGGTGATTAAACCTGTTCTGTCGCTTTTAAGAAAAAAAATAAAAGGCATAAGCATAGCCGGGCCGCAGGGGGCGGATATAGCAGCCTTAAAAACACTGCAAAAACAATACGACTGCATGATTGCCATGTATCACGACCAGGCATTAATCCCTTTGAAGGTATCAGCCGGCTTTAGCGGTGTAAATTTGACATTGGGCATTCCTTTTATCAGAACATCTCCTTTACACGGGACTGCCTTTGATATCGCAAAAAACTACCGGTTGGCCAATCCCGCATCATTAATTGAGGCAACCATGCTCGCATACAGATGTACCTTAAACCAAAAAAAAGATTAGGCCAGAATTTCCTGGTAGATAAAAATATCCAGAGAAAGATAGCCGTATCCTGTCAATTAGGGGCAGGCGACCATGTATTAGAAATAGGTTCGGGTTACGGCGATTTAACCAGGTTACTAGGACAGCATTGCGCCTTTATCTATGCGCTGGAGATAGATCCAGATTTAAGCAGGGTTTTAAAGGATAGTACCAAGGATTACGCAAATATAAGGATAATTAACCGGGATATCCTGAAATTTAACCTGAAGAATTATTTTAAGAAAGTGAAGGGGAGAATAAAAGTGGTGGGAAATATCCCATATTATATTACCACGCCTATTATCGAGCATCTTTTAAAATACCGCGATAAGATTGAATCCATCTTTATTACCGTCCAGAAGGAATTCGCTAAAAGGATAACCGCTAAAGCCGGCTCAAAGGACTACGGCTCTTTTAGCTGCTATGTGCAGTATTATTGCGCCGCTAGGCCGTTATTTTTTATTAAAAAGAACAGTTTTTTCCCCGCCCCCAAAGTAGATTCCTGCTTTATAGAGCTAGAGGTCAGGGAGGAAGGCGCTGTCAGGTTAAAAGATGAAAAGTTATTTTTTACCATTATCAGAAAGGCATTTAACCAAAGGAGAAAAACCTTAAGGAACAGCCTTTCTGGCATTATCCCTGTTTTGAAACTAACCGCATTTTTTGAAAAATACGGGATCAATAGAAATATCCGGCCCGAAGACCTTACTCTTCAGGATTTCGCCAATCTATCCAACATTAAAACCTGTTCCGTTTTAGAGGTGGAATAGGCCATACCCCGCTAGCCTATAAAAAAATATTAAAAAAAGGTTGACAAAGGTAGATTTTTAATATATACTTTTTCCTTTACGCAAACCTAAAGTCGCTTTTCTATATCTCTCTGTATAGATATACGGCATATAAGGTTAAGGAGAATTTTATAAATTCTTCATGGGGTGAGTTTTTTTATCCTGAAATTATTTTTATCCGCCTTCGTGCAGAAATCCACGGGTGTAAACCCGTAGATGAATGCAGGGAGGTAGCATTACGGCGGATGTCGTATAAACGTGTCTAAGGCGGACCCGCCGTAGCGAAGTGTAGGCGGGTAAATATAGGTACCACGGCTGTAAAGCCGTGGGGCTCCATAGGATAACAATGGATTATAGCCCGACGATAAAATCGTCTAAAGGGTTTTTTACTAATGACGTGGCTTATGGTAAACCGCTGGAGTAGCTCAGTCGGTAGAGCACGTCCTTGGTAAGGACGGGGTCACGGGTTCGATTCCCGTCTCCAGCTTGTAAAAGCTGTATCAAAGTATCATGTATCAAGGTATCAAAGTTTTACTTTGACACTCTGATACTTTGACACCTTGACACTACAAAGATGCGCGAAATTATTACATTAGAATGCACGGTTTGTAAAAATAGGAATTATACCACCACTAAGAATAAAAAATTGCATCAGGATAAGTTAGAGATAAAAAAGTTCTGCAGATTCTGTTATAAGCATACCCTCCACAAGGAGATAAAATGAAGCTCCGCGGGTTAAAGCACGCGGTTTCCCGGAGCTGAATACTCAAGCGGCCAAGTTCCGCCTGCGTTTTGTGGCTGCAAACGTATAAACGAGGGAAAGAAAACGGTATAAAAATAGGAGCGTCGGTTAATGGCAAACCAACGGTCTCCAAAACCGTTACTGCAGGTTCGACTCCTGCCGCTCCTGCTTAATTGAAGGCCGAACCTAAAAAATGAACGTATTCAAAAAGATAACGACCTTTTTAAAAGAGGTCAAAGCAGAGCTAAGCAAGGTATCCTGGTCGACCCGCCAGGAATTGATGGGTTCTACTGCCGTGGTGATCGCGGCCACCTTTATTATGGCTTTATTTATAGGCGTAATCGACATCTTACTTTCCCGCATATTGAGGTTGGTATTTAGATGAAGAAGTGGTACGTTGTTCACACACAGACCGGTTTAGAGAGTAAAGTAAAGCAGGCATTAGAGAATAAAATCGCCTTGCAAGGGCTCGGGGAATTTGTCACCAAAGTTATTATCCCTACCGAGCAGATTTCCGAAGTTCGTTCCGGCAGAAAGAAGATATCGCAAAGAAAATTTTTCCCGGGTTATCTTATTGTGGAAATGGAATTAAATGAAGACACTTATTTCCATATTAAGACTACGCCGGGAGTAACCGGGTTTATCGGCTTAGGAAAAAAACCTATGCCTTTATCGGAAGCGGAAGTTGAAAATATTTTAAAGAGGACGCAGGAGACCCAGGCCAAACCCAGCCCTAAGATTGTTTTTGAAAAAGGCGAACAGGTCAGGGTAAACGAAGGGCCTTTTTTGAATTTCAACGGCACCATTGAAGAAATCCATCCCGAAAGGGGTAAATTGAAGGTGAACGTTTCCATATTCGGCAGGTCAACGCCCGTAGAATTAGAGTATTGGCAGGTAGAAAAGGTATAAGTTATGGCTAAGAAGGTAGTCGCGCAAATTAAATTACACGTTCCCGCAGGGCAGGCGAATCCCGCTCCTCCGGTCGGGCCCGCGTTAGGCCAGCACGGAGTAAATATTATGCAATTCTGCAAACAGTTCAATGACCAGACTAAAGGCAGGGACGGCTTAATTCTACCGGCAGTGATCAGCGTGTATGAAGACAGGACCTTCAGTTTTATTATAAAAAGCCCCCCCTCTTCAGTGCTCCTGAAACGCGCAGCCAACCTCGCCAAGGCATCAGGCATAAGCGGTAAAGAAATCATCGGTAAGGTGACCAAAAAACAGGTTGAAGAAATTGCGAAACAGAAAGCAAAGGACTTAAATACTACCGATATGGAAGAGGCAATTAAGATCATAGCAGGCACGGCTAAGAGTATGGGTATAGCCATAGAGGGTTAAAGGCCAAAAAAAGAGATGAAAACGCACAGTAAACGTTACCGGGAATCTGAAAAACAAGTAGATAGAAATAAGGCTTACATATTAAAAGAGGCAATTTCTGTTTTAAAGAAGTTGTCGTTCCCTAAATTCGACCCCTCTGTAGATTTGCACTTTCATCTTAATGTTGACCCGAAAAAATCAGACCAGATGATCCGCGGCACGGTAGTCCTGCCGCACGGCACCGGAAAAAAGGTAAGGGTGGCTGTATTCTGCAGGGGAGAACACGAAAAACAGGCAAAAGAAGCTGCTGCCGATTACATAGGGGCTAATGATCTGATAGATAAAGTGTCCGCAGGATTCCTGGATTTTGATTGCGCCATCGCTACCCCGGAAATGATGAAAGACTTAAGTAAACTGGGGAAGATTTTGGGGCCGCGCGGCTTGATGCCTAGCCCTAAGACCGGCACAGTGACTAATGATATTGCCAAGGCCATCGAAGACGTAAAGAAGGGTAAGGTTGAATTCCGCGTAGATAAGCAGGGCGGCATACATTTATCCGTAGGCAAACTTTCCTTCCCGGAAGATAAAATTTACGAAAACGCTTCGCGGGTAATAGAGGCGCTTAATGAAGCCAAGCCCGCATCGGTCAAGGGTAAATTTATAGACAGTATGTTCGTTTCTACTACCATGAACCAGGGCTTAAGGCTGGTATTCTAAAGATGAAAAAACTGGGTTTAGTATTCAGGGAAACTCTGGAAAACCGCCTTAAAAAATATTTTAAGGAATCGCAGGGCCTTTTTATCGTGGGATATTCGAAATTATCCAGTCCGGATCTGACTACCCTGAGGAAATCGCTAAAAGGCGCAAAGGCCAAGCTCTTCGTGACCAAAAATAGCGTAGCCAGGCGCGCCCTGAAAGACTCCGGTTTAGAAGGTTTAATTAAGTCCGTAGAGGGGCCCTGCGGTTTAGTATTTGCCAAAGAAGAACCAGTAGATACCTCGCGCGTGTTATATGGCTTTTTCCGTGAGCATGAACAGTTAAAATTAGAAGCAGGATTTTTAGAAGACAAGATCCTGGATAAAAAAGATATCGAAAGGATGGCCCGGCTTCCCTGTAAGGAAATTTTGAGATATCAGGCTGTAATGGCTTTAAAATCACCTATCTTTGGTTTAGTAATGGTTCTTAAGGGGAATTTAAGAAAATTAGTTTATTGTTTAGAGCAGATAAAGAAGAAGAAAGAAAACTAAAATAGTGTCAAAGTATCAATGTGTCAAAAGTGTCAAAGAAAAAACTTTGATACCTTGATACCTGATACTTTGATACAAACTTGTCTAAAAGGAGGTTCATAAAATGGCTAAAGAAAATATGGAAGGGCTGATTAAATCCATAGAGGAGATGAGCGTATTAGAGCTATCGGATTTAGTGAAGGCCTTGGAGGAGAAGTTCGGCGTGCAGGCGAATATGCCGATTATGGCGGCACCAGCTGCCGGGGGGGCTGCTGCAGGGGCCGCTGCCGCAGCGCCGGAAGAAAAAAGTACCTTTACCGTAGTTTTGGCTAGCGCAGGTGCCAATAAGATTGCGGTAATAAAAGAAGTGAGGACAATGACCAGCCTCGGCCTAAAAGAAGCAAAGGACTTAGTAGACGCAGCTCCCAAGCCCGTAAAGGAAAACGTAGCTAAGGAAGAGGCTGAGGAGATGAAGAAAAAATTGGAAGCCGCCGGGGCAACGGTAGAATTAAAATAATAAGAAATGTTACCTAACGTTCCATGGGGTTCCATAACGTTACATAAGGTTACCTTAAAAAAGGCAGCTTTATGGAACCTTACGTAACCTTAGGCAACCTTACGTAACCTGATAGACAATATGCTTAAACATAAAAACTTTGCAAAATTTAAGGAATATTACGGCCTGCCTAATCTTCTTGATATCCAGCTTGAATCTTACTGTGAATTTCTGCAGATAGATATTCCCTCCCGCGAAAAAAAACATCAGGGATTACAGGAGGTATTCCTGGATATATTCCCGATAGAAAACGCAAGCCGCACAGTGAGGCTGGAATTTATCAGTTATTCTCTCGGGAAACCCAAATATGATATTGCCGAATCCAAGCGCCGGGCATTAAGCTACGCTGCACCTTTAAAGGTAAAGTTCAGGTTGACTACCCCCAAAGAAATCAAAGAACAGGATGCCTACTTCGGCGAAATACCTTTAATGACAGAAACCGGTACATTTATCATAAACGGCGATGAACGCGTAGTAGTCAGCCAATTGCAGCGTTCTCCGGGAGTTTCCTTTGAAGAAGAAAGCCATCCTACCGGCAAAAAGATATTCCACGGCCGGGTTATCCCTTACCGCGGGGCATGGCTTGAGTTTAAATATGACTTATCCGAAACCATCCTTGCTTATGTAGACAGGCGCAGAAATTTTCCCGCCACCCAGATATTAAGGATACTCGGTTTTTCCACCGACCAGGAGATTATTGCGGCCTTCGGCCATGAGTATCCGGAGATAACCAATACCTTAAAGAAAGACTATACCAAAAATAAAGAAGAGGCTTATTTAGATTTTTATCGCAAGATGCGGCCGACTGAGCCGATTACTAAAGAAGCAGCTGAGGCCTTATTCTACCGCTTATTCTTTGACCCCAACAGGTACGATTTAGAAAGGGCGGGCAGGTTTATCTTAAACAGAAAATTAGGCATGGACGTAGCTTTAGAAAAAAGGATCCTTGATTCGGCTACTATTATTAAGGTAATAGAATACTTGATTAAATTAAAAGACGGCCAGGGAAAAATTGACGATATAGACCATTTGGGCAACCGCCGCGTCAAGACTATCGGCGAATTAGTGCAGAACCAGGTAAGGATAGGCCTAAGCAGGATCGAACGTTCGATACGCGAGAGATTAAGCATATTGGGCGATTTTGACAACATAAGCGTGCATTACCTGATAAATTCCAAGCTATTATCTAACCAGATCCGCGATTTCTTTATGCGCAGCCAGCTCTCGCAATTTATGGACCAGGTAAATCCTCTGGCTGAGATGACCCATAAACGCAGGCTTAGCGCCTTAGGCCCCGGCGGGTTATCCCGGGAACGCGCCGGGTTTGAAGTCAGGGATATACACCCTTCGCACTATGGCAGGGTTTGCCCCATTGAAACCCCTGAAGGCCCGAATATCGGCTTGATCGCCTCTCTGAGTACTTATGCCCGGGTAAATCCCCTGGGATTACTGGAGACGCCATATCGTAAGGCAGAAGAGGGCCGGGTTACGCGTAAGATTGAATATTTAACCGCGGATATTGAGGAAGAAAAGGTAATCGCCCAGGCGAACGTCCCCATAGACGACGAAGGGCATTTCTTAGAACGCGAAATATCCTGCCGCTATAAAGGCGATTTTCCCAAAGTCAGCCCTAAGCGCGTGGAATATATGGACGTCTCCCCAAAACAGCTGGTTTCCGTTGCTGCTTCTTTAATCCCTTTCCTGGAACATGATGATGCTAACCGCGCATTGATGGGTTCAAATATGCAAAGACAGGCTGTGCCATTAATGATTACTGAGGCGCCTATCGTAGGGACATTCATGGAGAAGAAGGTTGCCGTTGATTCGGGCACTGTAATAGTAGCCGCGGAATCAGGCAAGGTGGCCTATGTCGATGCTTCAACCATAACTATAGGTAAAAAGACATATCACCTTAATAAATTTTTGCGTACAAACGCAGATACCTGTTTAAATCAAAGGCCGCTGGTAAAACCGGGCCAGCATGTCGAAAAAGGCGAGGTCATTGCCGACGGCACAGCTACAAAAAATGGGGAATTGGCGCTGGGAAAGAATTTACTCTGCGCCTTTATGCCCTGGCGAGGGTATAATTTTGAAGATGCTATCCTGGTCAGCGAAAAGGTGACTAAAGAAGACGCCTTTACTTCTATACACGTAGAAAAATTTGAAACAGAAGCCACTGAAACGCGCCTGGGTAACGAAGAGATAACCCGCGATATCCCCAATGTCAGCGAAGAATCTTTAAACAACTTAGACGAAACAGGTATAATCCGTATCGGCGCAGAAGTAGCTTCAGGGGATATCCTGGTAGGCAAAGTTACGCCCAAGACCGAGTCAGAGCTTTCTCCGGAAGAGAGGCTCCTACGCGCCATATTCGGCGAAAAGGCCGGGGATGTACGCGATACTTCTTTAACCGTTCCGCCGGGCGTAGAAGGCGTAGTTATAGACGTACACATCTTCCAGCGTAAAGAAAGAGGCAGGAAATCCAAGGAAGATAAGACCAAGGAATTGGCAAAAATCCGGGAACTAAAGGCTTACTATAAACAGGAAATGGATTTTATACAGACCGAAAAAACAGCGCGCCTGAGCCAGGTTTTAGGCGTAGATAAAAGAAAAATAGAGACCATGGATTTTACTAATAATGAAGAGGCAAAAATTCTGGCTTCTTCATTCGACGAGCAGATACAAAAACTATTAGCCGAACAGGAACAGGAAATAGAAAAGGTCAGACGCGGCGATGAATTGCCGCCCGGGGTTTTAAAAAGGGTAGTGGTTTATATTGCCACAAAGCGCAAGCTTTCCGAAGGCGATAAATTAGCCGGCAGGCACGGCAATAAAGGGGTAGTGGCAAAAATAGTCCCCGAGCAGGACATGCCTTATTTACCCGACGGCACGCCTATTGATATAGTATTAAACCCCCTGGGCGTCCCCTCCCGTATGAATGTAGGGCAAATCCTGGAGACGCATCTGGGCTGGGCAGCCAAGGCCTTGGGCCTTGCGGTGACCACTCCGGTATTTGACGGTGCCACAGAAGCAGAAATTAAAGAAATGTTGAAAAAAGCGGGCTTACCCGAAGACGGCAAAATAACCCTTTACGACGGATTTAACGGCGAGCCTTTTGACCAGAAGGTCACTGTAGGTTATATCTATATGATGAAACTGATTCATCTGGTAGATGAAAAGATCCACGCCCGTTCCATCGGGCCTTATTCTTTGGTTACACAGCAGCCTTTGGGCGGCAAGGCCCAGTTTGGCGGCCAAAGATTAGGAGAAATGGAAGTCTGGGCATTAGAGGCATACGGGGCGGCATTTACCTTACAGGAGATGCTTACCGTAAAAAGCGACGATGTCTCAGGAAGGACTCGTATATACGAGGCAATTGTCAAGGGAGAGCAGAGGTTGACCCATGGCACGCCCGAATCATTTAATGTCTTGATAAAAGAACTCCAGGGGTTAGGCCTGGATGTGCATATGGACAAGGACAAATAAGCATGGAAGAAATTATCCAGTTTAACAGTATCTCGATTAAAATTGCATCCTCCCAGGTGATAAAATCCTGGTCCAAGGGAGAGGTTAGAAAGGCAGAGACGGTAAATTACCGTACCCTTAAGCCGGAAAAAGACGGCTTGTTCTGCGAAAAAATCTTTGGCCCTGTGCGTGACTGGGAGTGTAACTGCGGTAAATATAAAGGCATAAAATTTAAAGGGGTCACCTGCGACCGTTGCGGCGTAACCGTAGAGCGCTCAGCCGTACGCAGGGAACGTATGGGGCACATTGAATTAGCCGCGCCCGTTACGCATATCTGGTTTTTTAAAGCTGTCCCCAGCCGCTTATCAGCACTCTTAGATATGACGCTACGGGATTTAGAAAAAATAATCTATTATGAAGAATATGTGGTCATTGACCCCGGCACCACTACTTTAAAGAAAAAAGAGCTCTTAAGCGAAGAGAAATACCAGGAGGCATTAAGTAAATACGGCGGTAATTTTAAGGCCAAGATCGGCGCAGAAGCAGTGCAGGATTTATTAAAAGAATTAGACATGGATACTTACTGCCGTAAGCTGCGCCGGGATTTAGGCAAGTCCAAAGAAATAATGGCTAACCGCAAAACCCTAAAAACCTTAAAGATTATTGAAGATTTTAAGAAATCCGGTAATAAGCCGGAGTGGATGATTTTGGATATTCTACCGGTTATACCCCCGGATCTAAGGCCCCTGGTGCCCTTAGACGGCGGAAGATTTGCTACCTCTGACCTCAATGATTTATACCGCAGGGTTATTAACCGCAACAATCGTTTAAGGAAACTTATAGAATTAAACGCCCCGGAAATCATTATCCGTAACGAAAAACGCATGCTCCAGGAAGCAGTGGATGCCCTTCTGGACAATGGCCGCCACGGCCGGCCGGTAATGGGCGCGAATAACCGGCCGCTTAAGTCGCTTGCGGACATGCTTAAAGGCAAACAGGGCAGGTTCAGGCAGAACCTCCTGGGCAAACGCGTGGATTATTCCGGCCGTTCCGTCATTGTAGTAGGGCCGGAACTCAAATTGCACGAATGCGGCCTGCCTAAACAGATGGCCCTGGAATTATTTGAACCGTTTATCATCAAAAAATTAAGAGAAAGAGGGTTTGTGCATACCATTAAAGGCGCGCGCAGAATGGTAGAACACGGAAAGATTGAAGTATGGGATATCCTGGATGAAGTAATCAAAGACCATCCCGTTCTTTTAAATCGCGCACCCACCCTTCACCGCTTAAGCATACAGGCCTTTCAACCCGTTTTAATCGAAGGCAAATCCATAAAAATTCATCCTTTAGTATGCACTGCTTTTAACGCGGATTTTGACGGCGACCAGATGGCAGTGCATGTGCCCCTTTCGCTAGAATCCCAAATCGAAGCAAAAATACTCATGCTCTCCATAAACAACGTATTTTCTCCGGCAGACGGAAGGCCGATTATCAGCCCTACCCAGGACACAATCTTAGGGGTATCGTATCTTTCCAAAGAGAAACCCGGGGCAAAGGGCGAGAATAAAATATTCGCTAATTCCGATGAGGCCATCATCGCTTACGAAGATAAAGAACTGGACCTGCATGCCAAAATAAAATTAAGGATAAATTCCCTTTATGATTTAGAAGAAAAAAAAGTCATTACGGAAAAACAGATTATCTCTACCACCGTAGGCAGGATTATTTTTAATCAGATATTACCTTCCGGGTTTGGTTTTGTGAATAGAGAATTAAACAAAAGCAAGGTAGGCGATATCGTAGCCGAATGCTATAAACGTTTCGGGCACTCCAGGATAATCGTGCTGCTCGATGATATCAAAAAAATGGGATTTGAATTCGCTACCCTCGGAGGAATATCTATCGGTATAGATGACCTCAAGATCCCCAAAGCCAAGGGAGAGGTCTTAAAAGAAGCCAAGGATGAAGTCGCCAAGATCGAGGAGCAGTATCGTAACGGCATTATTACAGAGAGAGAACGCTATAATAAGGTTATTGATGTCTGGACCCACGCTACCGATAAGGTCTCCGATTTATTATTTAAAGAGATGGAGCCGTTTAACCCCATATTTATGATGGCGGATTCAGGGGCAAGAGGTTCAAGGCTCCAGGTAAGGCAGTTAGCGGGCATGCGCGGCCTGATGGCCAAGCCTTCGGGAGAAATCATCGAAAGCCCTATCACCGCCAATTTTAGGGAAGGCTTGAACGTTTTGGAATATTTTATTTCTACTCACGGCGCGCGCAAGGGGCTTGCCGATACGGCGCTGAAGACCGCGGACGCAGGGTATCTTACGCGCAGGCTCGTAGATGTGGCTCAGGAAGTTATTGTGACTGAGGGTGACTGCGGCACGCTAAACGGTATTACGGTTTCTGCGATTATTGAGGGCGACGAAGTAGTAGTCAGCCTGAAGGACCGTATAATAGGAAGAGTGGCGCTGGATAATGTCGTGGATATCATTACTGATGCGGTGATCATAGAAGCGGGTTCTGAAATTACCGAAGAAAAAGCCGAGATGATCGAGAAATTGGGCATTGAGAAGATACGTATACGCAGCGTCCTCACTTGCGAAGTAGGCAGAGGAGTTTGCGTGAAATGTTATGGCCGCAATCTCGCCACCGGCAGGCCCGTAGAGTTAGGTGAGGCAGTAGGCGTAATCGCCGCGCAGAGCATAGGCGAACCCGGCACACAGCTGACCATGAGGACCTTCCATATCGGCGGTACTGCTTCCAGGATCGTTGCGCAGTCATTTATAAAGGCAAAAAATAAGGGGGAAATCAAATACCACAGCTTAAGGGTTGTAGAAAAAAATAAAGGGGTTATAGTCTTAAACAGAAATGGTTCCATAAGCATAAACGATAAACAGGGAAGAGAACTTGAACGTTATGCCGTGCCGCAAGGTTCTTTTATCAGTATTGCTGACGGAGAAGAGGTAGCAAAAGGCATCTCTTTTATCCGTTGGGACCCCTATACCCAGCCTATTCTTACTGAAGTGGCCGGGCAGGTAAAATATGAGGACCTGCGCGATAATGTTACTATCAGGGAAGAACTGAATCCCGTAACCAAATTAACCGAACGCGTGGTCGTAGAACACAAGCAGGAATACCACCCGCAAATAATAATCCTGGACGACAAAAAAGAAGTTATGGGTATATATCCTATCCCTGCGGGGGCACATATATTGGTCAATGACGGCCAGAAAACAACTGCGGGCGAGCTCTTAGCGAAAATCCCCAGGCACATCGTGAAAACCAGGGATATTACCGGCGGCCTACCGCGCGTAGCGGAATTATTTGAAGCCAGGCGGCCCAAAGATCCGGCAATCATCAGCGAAATAGACGGTTTCGTAGAATTCGGCGAGACTAAGAAAGGCCAACGCGTGATTATCGTAAAATCGCCTACCGGTATGCAGAGGGAATACAGTATTCCTCACGGAAAGCACCCCAACGTATATAAGGGCGATAAGGTCTCAGCCGGACAGCAATTAACCGACGGGCCGGTAGTATTGCAGGATATTTTAAGGGTCTGCGGCGATAAGGTTTTACAGGAATACCTGGTTAATGAAGTCCAGGAGGTTTACCGGTTGCAAGGCGTACGCATAAACGATAAACATATTGAGACAATTATCAGGCAGATGTTAAAAAAAATCAGAATAGAAGATCCGGGCGATACGGAATTCCTGGCTACGCAACAGGTAGATAAATGGAAATTCCAGAAGGAGAATATGCGCGTAATCAAAAAAGGCGAGAAGCCCGCGGTCGCCACGCCTTTACTCTTAGGTATTACTAAGGCCGCCCTGACCACGGAAAGTTTTATTTCTGCGGCCAGTTTTCAGGAAACAACAAGGGTCCTTACCGATGCCGCGGCTTCAGGCAAAAGTGATGAATTATTCGGCCTCAAAGAAAACGTTATAGTAGGCCATCTTATCCCGGCTGGCACGGGTTTTTATACCCATCGCGATATTGAAGTAACTAAAACAGTAAACGAACCTAAAGAAGCTGTTACCGTAGAAAGTAAGTAAGGTTAAATGCCGACTATTGCACAATTAATCAGGCAGGGTAGGATCTTAAAAAAGAAAAAGACAAAATCGCCAGCCTTAAAAGGTTGCCCTCAGAGAAGGGGCGTGTGTCTACAGGTGCGTACTATGACTCCCAAGAAACCTAATTCTGCCTTACGTAAAATTGCCAGGGTAAGGTTAACGACGGGGATAGAGGTAACTTCGTATATACCTGGCGAAGGTCATAATTTACAGGAACACTCCATAGTTTTAGTCAGGGGCGGACGCGTGAAAGATTTACCTGGCGTAAGATACCATATTGTCAGGGGCACCCTGGATGCGGCCGGAGTTAATCAACGCAAGAAGTCGCGTTCAAAATATGGAGCCAAGAGGCCTAAGCAATGAGAAGACGAAAAGCACAGGAAAAAGAAGTATTAGCTGACCCTAAGTTTAACAGTAAAATAGTAGCCAAGTTTGTCAATATGGTTATGCTGGAAGGTAAAAAGTCCATTGCCGAAAGGATAGTTTACGGCGCATTTGAAGTAATAAAACAACAGCTCAATGATCCGGACGTATTGAAGATTTTTCATAAGGCAATAGATAATGTTAGGCCACGCCTGGAAGTAAAACCCAGGCGCGTGGGAGGCGCGACTTACCAGGTGCCGATTGAGGTAAAACAGGAACGCGGCACATCCATTGCACTACGCTGGATAAGGGACTTTTCCCGGACCAGAAAAGGTAAAAGTATGAAGGAAAAATTAGCCGATGAAATCATCGCTGCTTATAAAGGAGAAGGCGCGGCTATTAAGAAAAGGGACGACACGCATAAGATGGCAGAATCTAATAAGGCATTTGCGCATTTTAGGTGGTAATTTCGTTATCACGATGAAAGAAAAATCTTTAACTAAACTTAGAAATATCGGTATTATCGCCCATATTGATGCGGGTAAGACTACCACTACCGAACGCATACTTTATTTTACGGGCAAGACCTATAAAATCGGAGAGGTAGACGAAGGCACTGCTACTATGGACTGGATGGTCCAGGAACAGGAAAGGGGCATTACTATTACTGCTGCCTGTACTACCTGTAACTGGAATGACTTTCGCATCAATATCATTGATACCCCCGGGCATGTTGATTTTACCGTAGAGGTCGAAAGGTCCCTGAAGGTGCTGGATGGGGCAGTAATTGTTTTCTGCGGAGTGGGCGGGGTTGAGCCGCAGTCAGAGACAGTCTGGCGCCAGGCTGAGCGTTACGGCGTGCCCAAGATCGCCTTCGTAAATAAAATGGACCGTATCGGAAGCAACTTTTTCGGCACTATTGAAGAAATACATAAAAAATTAGGGGCAAACGCTGCCGCGATACAGCTGCCTTTTGGCCAGGAAGAAAATTTTAAAGGTATTATTGATATCATAGAAAAAAAACTAATCGTATATAAAGACGACGCAGGCAGAGAGTTCGATATTATGGATGTGCCCGCTGACAAATTGGCTGAATTAGATAAATACCACCACATACTGCTGGAAAAATTGGCAGAGGTAGACGATACGATAATGAGTTATTACGTACAGAATAAAGAAATAACTGCGGCCTTGATAAAAGAAACGATAAGGAGAAAGGTTATTGAGGATAAGTTTATCCCGGTTTTGTGCGGCTCCTCTTTAAGGAACAAAGGCATGCAGATGCTTTTGGATGCCATCTGCGATTATCTGCCTTCGCCTCTGGATTTACCGCCGATAAAGGGTATGGAGCCGGAAACGCGGGAGCACGAGGAGATAGCTGCCTCAGACGAAGCGCCCTTCTGCGCTTTATGCTTTAAGGTAATGGTGGATCCTTATGTAGGGAGGATTAATTACCTGCGGGTATACTCCGGAGTCCTGAATTCCGGGTCTTATATTTATAATGCCTCGCGCAGGACCAGGGAACGCATTACAAAATTAATGTTTATGCATGCTAACCGCCAAGAGGTCGTAGACAACATTTCTACCGGCGATATTGCTGCGGTTGCGGGATTAAAAGAGACTAAAACAGGGGACACGCTTTGCGAGGAGGCTAACCCCATACTTATTGAAGCAATGCGTTTTCCCGAACCGGTAATCCAGCAGGCAGTAGAACCCAAAACTAAACAAGACCAGGAAAAAATGGGCATGGCTTTACATAAATTAGCGGAAGAGGACCCTTCTTTTCGCGTAACCTATAATCACGAAACAGGGCAGACCATTATTTCAGGAATGGGCCAGTTACATTTAGAGATAGTTATCGACCGAATATTACGCGAATTTAGTGTGGAGGCACAGGTAGGTTTACCCCAGGTTGCCTATCGCGAAACTATTACTAAAAAGGTAATCTCAACGGGAAAATTTATCCAACAAAGCGGTGGCCACGGACAATACGGACATGCGGTCTTGGAGATGTCGCCCCAGGAGATGCCCGGTGCCGGGATAACCTTTGAGAATAAAATAAGGAGCGGCGCTATCCCTAGAGAATTTATCCCGTCGGTCGAAGACGGTGTGTTAGGCGCGGCTAAAAGCGGCGTATTAGCGGGCTATCCGGTTACGGATGTAAAAGTGGAATTAATAGACGGTTCGTTCCATGAAGTAGATTCTTCGGAGATGGCCTTTAAAATGGCCGGGGCAATCGCTTTTAATGAAGGCCTCAAGAAAGCAAATTCTATTTTATTAGAGCCGATTATGGACATGGAGATTGTCGTGCCGGAGGAATATATGGGGCAGATAATCGGCGACTTAAATTCCCGGAGGGCAAAGATAACCTCGCTTGCCGTGCGCGGGAATGTGCGTACAATCAGAAATTATGTGCCCTTGGCAGAAGTATTTAATTACGCAACCGTATCGCGTTCTTTAACGCAAGGCCGGGCGTCCTATACAATGGAGCCCTCGTTTTACGCTGAGGTGCCTTCACATATAGCAGAAAAGATAAAGTCAGGTTTTACAACTACGGGGACAAGGAAAACTCTTTAAATAAACAGGAGGTGTATAAATGGCTAAAGAAAAGTTTGTCAGGAGCAAGCCTCACGTAAATATCGGGACCATAGGCCATATTGACCATGGCAAGACAACGTTAACGGCAGCTATTACAAAGGTACTCTCAAAACTCGGTAAGGCTACTGCAAGAGATTATGCTGATATTGCCAAAGGCGGTACCGTAAGGGACGAAACAAAAGTAGTTACGATTTCGGTTGCGCACGTTGAATACGAAACCGATGCGCGCCACTACGCCCATATAGATTGCCCGGGCCATGCCGACTATATCAAAAACATGATTACGGGGGCAGCCCAGATGGACGGGGCAATACTCGTTGTTTCTGCAGCCGACGGGCCCATGCCTCAGACAAGAGAACATATTCTTTTGGCAAGGCAGGTAAACGTTCCGTCAATGGTAGTATTTTTAAATAAGGTGGACTTGGTTACCGACAAAGAGCTCCTTGATTTAGTAGAAATGGAGGTCAGGGAACTGCTGACAAAATATGGCTATCCCGGCGACAAGACACCTATTATTAAAGGGAGCGCCTCAAAGGCAATGGCAACAGATGACCCAAATAGCCCTGAAGCTAAACCTATTTTAGATTTGATGAAAGCAGTGGATGAGTTTATTCCCATTCCTGTAAGAGATCTCGACAAACCTTTGCTTATGGCCGTGGAAGATGTATTTAGCATTGAAGGCAGAGGAACGGTCGGGACAGGAAGAATCGAGCGCGGCAAAGTCAAATTAAACGATGAAGTCGAACTGGTTGGTTTAAGGCCAGAAGTAAGGAAAACAGTAGTCACGGGCATTGAAATGTTCAGGAAACTTTTGGATGAAGGCCAGGCCGGCGATAACGTCGGGCTGCTCTTAAGGGGTGTCGAAAAAGACGGTATTGAGCGCGGTATGGTTATAGCCGCACCTAAATCCATTACCCCCCATACCAAATTTAAGGCCCAGGTCTACGTATTAGCCAAAGAGGAAGGCGGAAGGCATACTCCTTTCTTCAAGGGGTACAGGCCGCAGTTCTATTTTCGTACCACTGACGTTACCGGAAGCGTAACTCTTCCGCAGGGCGTAGAAATGGTTATGCCCGGAGATAATGTGAATGTAGAAATAGAGTTAATCACGCCTATTGCCATGGAAAAAGAATCACGTTTTGCCATACGCGAAGGCGGGCGTACCGTCGGCGCAGGCGTAGTAACTGAAGTTATTGCTTAACCGGCTGACAGACTAACAACGGACTAAAACGGACATGCTACAGAAGATACGCATAAAACTAAAAGCCTACGATCACCGTCTTTTGGACCAGGCAGTAGAAGAGATCGTGGAAACCGTAAAACGCACCGGCGCAAAAATTTCCGGGCCGGTGCCGTTGCCTACTAAAAGAGAAATTTATACCGTGTTACGGTCTCCGGTTATCGATAAGAAATCGCGCGAACAATTCGAGCTCTCTACGCATAAGCGCCTTATCGATATCTTCGAGCCTACCTCCAAGACGATTGATTCGTTAAGAAAACTCAATCTGCCGGCAGGGGTAGATGTGGAAATCAAATGACAGGGATATTAGGAAAAAAAATAGGGATGACGCAGGTTTTTAGCGCGGATAATAAAAAGGTCTGCGTTACAGCCATTGAGGCAGGCCCATGCCCTGTCTTAGCCGTCAAAGACAAACACATACAGCTGGGGTTTGATGCCGCTACCGAGAAACGCACAAAAAAACCGCTGGCAGGATATTTTAAAAAACTAAACATTACCCCCCGGAAATTAATTAGAGAGTTTATAAAAGAACCTGGTAGAGAATATAAAGTCGGAGAGGAATTAAAAGTGGATTTGTTTCAAATCGGGGATTTTGTAGATATATCCGGTATATCCAAGGGTAAGGGGTTTCAAGGAGGGATGAAGCGTTGGAATTGGCATGGCGGGCCCAAGACGCACGGCTCAACATCGCACCGCCGCGTAGGTTCCATGGGTTCCAGCACTACTCCCGGCAGGGTATTTAAAGGCCATCACGCTCCCGGACATATGGGTGCCGCTCGCGTAACCTTACAGAATTTACGGGTAGTTAAGATAGACGCACAAAATAACCTTATATTAATAAAAGGCGCGGTGCCGGGATGTAATAATAGTTATTTAGTTATTACTAAGGCGAAAAAAAAGAAGAGACCGGAAACTAAAAAATAAACAACGATAATGAACAGCATTACTTTACCTATATATAATACGCAAGGCCAGGAAATAGAAACCTTAAAGCTTGATGCTGTTGTTTTTAACGGCCAGGTCAATACCAAGGCTATGTATCAGGCTGTGGTCGCTTACAGGGCATCCCAAAGAAAGGGCTTGGCCTCTACCAAGACTATGGGCGAGGTATCCGGCGGCGGACGTAAACCCTGGAGGCAGAAAGGGACCGGGCGCGCCAGGGTCGGTTCCATACGTTCTCCTCTCTGGAGGCACGGCGGCGTAATCTTCGGGCCCCATCCGCGGGATTTTTCTTATACCCTGCCTGTGAAAATAAAAAACTTGGCCCTAATGTCCAGCCTTAACGCAAAGGTGAATGAAAATAATTTAATTGTCCTGGATAACCTAAAAATAGAAACGCCAAAAACAAAAGAGGCTGTCAAGATCCTTTCTCATTTAAAAATTAATCCAAACAAGAAAAACAGAAAGGGCTCCGGCTCAAAGCATGTAAAAGCGCTCCTATTATTAGATAAAATGGGCGAAAATTTAAAATTGGCTTTGCGTAATATTGATTTTTTAAGTATTAACCGCGCGCAGGATACGTATGCATATGAGATTCTGGCTGCCCATAAATTGATTATTACCAAAGATGGCCTGCGCGAGTTGACCGCAAGATTAAAAAAATGACTTATTCTCACGAAATCATCAAGGCTTTATTAAAGACCGAGAAATCAACCCTGCACGAACCAGAAAACCAATACCTTTTTCTGGTAGATAAGGCAGCGAATAAAATTCAAATTAAAAAGGCCGTGGAGGATATATATAAAGTAGGGGTTAAAGGTGTCAATACCCTTATAGCCAGCGGAAAATTAAAAAGGGTAAGGTATCAATTAGGCAAGACCCCGGATTTTAAGAAAGCAGTAGTCACCCTAAAAGAAGGGCAGAAGATAACTGTTGCTTAGTAACTAGTAATTCTAATACCATGGGAATTAAAAAATTTAAGCCAACAACACATTCAAGGCGCTGGATGAGCGGGTGCGACTTTTCGGAAATTACTAAAGATAAACCCGAAAAGTCACTCATCGCCCCTCTCAAGAAGACCGGGGGCAGAAACGTTTATGGCCGCATAACCACAAGGCATATCGGCGGCGGGCATAAAAGAATGCTGCGCCTTATTGATTTTAAGAGGGCTCTCCTTGAGGTGAACGCAAAGGTTATTGCCATTGAGTATGACCCTAACCGTACCTCCAGGATCGCGTTGGTTGAATATCCTAATAAGGAAAAAAAATACATTTTAAGCCCCCAGGGATTAAGGGTAGGAGATGAAATTATCGCCTCTGACCAGAAAAACGCCGAAATCAAAATCGGTAACTGCCTTCCTTTAAGATATATCCCCTCGGGAACCATGATCCACAACATCGAATTAATCAAAGGTAACGGCGGGCAGATCGTCAGGAGCGCAGGTTCATCCGCCCAGATTATGGCTAAAGAACAGGAATGGGCGCACATCAGGCTGCCCTCGGGAGAAGTCAGGCTTGTAGATTTAGACTGCCATGCCACTATAGGCCAGGTCAGCAATATTGAACATGAGGCCATAAGTTATGGCAAGGCAGGAAGGATACGTTGGTTAGGGATTAAGCCTACGGTCAGGGGGCTGGCGATGAATCCCGTGGATCATCCCCATGGCGGCGGCGAAGGAAAATCAGGCCAGGGCAATCCCCATCCAGTAACACCTTGGGGCATGCCTACTAAAGGTTACAAAACAAGAAAGAAAAATAAGTATTCGAATAAATTCATTATAAAAAGAAGGAAATAACCATGCCACGTTCATTAAAAAAAGGCCCCTTTGTGGAAGAAAGGCTATTGGAAAAAGTAGAGCGGTTAAAACGCTCGGGGTTACGCCAGGCCATAAAAACCTGGTCCAGGCGTTCTACTATTATACCGGATTTCGTTGGGTTGACTTTTGCGGTCTATGACGGTAAAAAACACGTACCGATTTTTATCACTGAGAACATGGTCGGGCATAAATTAGGGGAATTTGCACCCAGCCGGATATTCAGAAAGCACGGCGGCGTAAAAGCCAAGAAGGCACCGGAAAAAACATAAATGATAGCAAAAGCAGAAGCAAAATTTATCAGGGTTTCGCCTCCTAAGATAAGGCAAGTAATGGATTTAATCCGCAATAAAGACGTGCCTCAGGCACAGGCCTTATTGCTCAATTTAAACAAGAGGGCCTGCGAATACCTTAGGAAAATATTAAAACAAGCCGTAGCTAACGCAAAGGTAAAAGGTTTCAACGCCGATGCTTTATACATATCCAAGGCTATATGCGACGTTGGCCCCAGCTGGAAGAGGTTTAAGGCAGCGGCATTCGGCAGGGCGACGCCCATAAAAAAAAGGACAGCGCATATTAAAATAGAGCTGGAAGTAAAAGCGCGTTAGGAGAAAGATGGGACAAAAAGTTAGTCCGTTTTTGCAAAGAATCGGTTTTATCAGGACATGGCACAGCAGATGGTTTGCTAAACATCAGGATTTTGCCAAGTTTATCGAAGAAGATTATAAAATCAGAAAGTTTATTAAGAATAAGTTTAAGCAGGCGGCTATCGCAAAGATTATCATAGAGAGGCTGGCAGAACGCGTCAGGATCAGGATATTCAGCGCCAGGCCCGGTATAATTATCGGCAGGCACGGCTCAGATATTGAACGCCTGAGGGCAGACTTAAATAGCCTAGTAAATAAAGAGCTGTCTATTGACATAGAGGAAGTAAAGAACCCGGCTATGGACGCGCAGTTAGTGGCGGAAAACGTTGCGTTGCAGTTGGAAAAGAGGATTGCTTTCCGTCGGGCAGTAAAACGGGCGATGGAGCAAACGATGAGCGCAGGGGCCCAGGGGATAAAGATAACCTGCGCAGGCAGGCTTGGCGGCGCAGAAATGTCCCGTACCGAAACTTACCGGCAAGGCAAGATACCTCTGGCTACGTTACGCGCAGACATAGATTACGGCTTTGCAGAGAGCTTGACCACTTACGGTTTAATCGGGGTTAAGACTTGGCTTTACAAAGGCGATATACTTACTAAAAATACTGCTGAAGAAGCTTCAAAACAGGCGCAAGAAGCTAATCAGTAATATAAAACAGGTGCAAAATGGTTTTAATGCCCAAAAGGGTAAAATATCGTAAATTACAGCGCGGGACAAAGCGCGGGATAGCCACTACGGGTTGTAATTTAGCTTTCGGTGAATTCGGGTTAAAATCCCTGGAGAACGGCTGGCTTAAAAATACCCAGATAGAAGCAGTACGTGTTATTTTAGCCCGCCAGCTGCACAGGGGCGGAAAACTCTGGATCAGGGCCTTTCCCGATAAATCCATAACCAAAAAACCCGCAGAAGTACGTATGGGTAAAGGTAAGGGCGATCTTGACCATTGGGTCGCGGTAATAAAGAGGGGCCGTATCTTGTTTGAGCTGGGGGCCGTACCGGAGGAATTCGCGCGCAGGTGTTTCAGGCTAGCTGCCTATAAGTTGCCTTTTAAAACAAAATTTATCAGCCGTACTCACAGATAAGATGAATCCCGCCCTTCCTAATGGGCAGGGATATAGATAAAAGAGGAAGAGCGGGATGAAAATACAAGATTTACATAACCTTTCTAAAGAAGAATTGCTGCAAAAGGAAAAGGCCTTAAAAGAGGACCTATTCAAACTTAATATGCAGCGTTACGGCGGCAGGGTAGAGAAACCCCATATGTTTTCTTTAATCAAGCGGGATATCGCCAGGATTCAGACTGTTTTAAGCGTAATCTCCAAGTCTACCCCAGAGGCGTCAGTCAAGAAAGGCTAAATTAGATGGACAAAAGAAAAGAATTTACGGGTACGGTAATAAGCGACAGGATGCAGAAAACTATTATTGTCAGGGTAACGCGCATAAGCAAACACCCCAAATACGGCAGGATTATGAAAAAGCACAATAAATTTAAAGTCCACGACGAAAAAAACAGCGCCAAGCAGGGAGACGTGGTGCGTATAGAAGAAACCAGGCCATTATCAAAAGATAAGCGTTTCCGGTTAACCGAAGTTATCAAAAAGGCGCAAACCCATATCGAAGTCAAGGAGCCTTAAGGTATGATCCAACTACGGACTATTTTAGATGTAGCGGATAACACCGGGGCAAAACGCGCATCTTTCATCGCCCCCCTGGGTAGAAAAGGAAGATTCGCCGCCGAAATAGGCGATATCGTTAATGTCAATATAAAAGAATCCTCTCCTGATGCTATAGTTAAAAAAGGGACGGTTGCCAAAGCAATCATAGTAAGGACAAAACAACCCATAAGGCGTAGCGACGGCTCTGTATTAAGGTTTGACCGCAATGCCATTGTATTTATCGACGCCCAGTCAAACCCGATGGGCACGCGCGTCTTCGGGCCTGTGGCCAGAGAGTTAAGAGAAAAGAACTTTACTAAGATTATATCGTTAGCACCGGAAGTTATTTAAATTTCAGTAACTCGTAAGCTCGTAACTAGTAACTCGTAATTAAAAGATTAAAAGCTGTTAAGACGATGTTTAAAATCAGAAAAGGCGATACCGTAGAGGTTATTAAAGGTAAAGACAGAGGCAAAAAAGCCAGGGTCCTTGAGGTTATTACTTCAACCGGCAGGGCACTCGTAGAGGGCATCAATTTAGCCAAGAAACACAGGCGTAAGACGCAACAAGACCAGCAGGGCGGTGTTGTTTCTATCGAGGTGCCTATTAAACTTTCTAATCTTATGCTTTTTTGCAAAAACTGTAACCGTCGTGCCAGGGCCGGATTTATCTTTTTAAAAGACAAAAGTAAATCCCGCATCTGTAAACGCTGTAAAGAGGTGTTATGACTCCCCGGCTATTAGAAAAATACAGGAAGGAAATCGCACCGCAGATAGCCCAGACCTTTTCCCTAAAGAACAAATTGGCAGCCCCGCGCCTGGAAAAAATAGTGGTAAATATGGGAGTGGGTGAAGGCATGCAGGATATCAAAATTCTGGAGAAGGCCATGGAAGAATTAGCCATGATCACGGGGCAGAGGCCCATCTTAAGGCGGGCGAAAAAGGCAATCGCGAACTTTAAAATTAGAGAGGGCCATCCCATAGGCTGCAAGGTTACTCTCAGGCGCTTAATGATGTATGAATTTCTGGATAGGTTAGTAAACGTTGCCCTGCCCCGTATCCGAGATTTCCGGGGCGTTTCGCCGGATTCTTTTGACGAAAAAGGCAATTATACCCTGGGCCTTTCGGAACAGGGCATTTTTCCTGATATAGATTATGATAAGATAACCCGGCCGCAAGGCATGGATATAACTTTAGTAATTAAAAATGCTAAGAATAAAGAACAGGCCAGGGAATTATTAAGGTTATTCGGCATGCCTTTTAAGAGCGGGGATTAACTAAAAATATGGCTAAAAATTCACAAATAGCAAGATGGAAAAGGGCGCCAAAATTTTCTACGCGCAAATATAACCGTTGTTCTATTTGCGGCAGGTCAGGCGGTTACTTGAGAAGGTTTAAGCTCTGCCGTATCTGTTTTAGGGAGTTAGTCTGGCAGGGTTTGATACCCGGCGTCAGAAAAGCAAGCTGGTAAAAATCAGTTAACAAGTTAATTAGAACGAAGTGGGGGATAAATGTCCAGGACAGACTTAATTGCGGATGCTTTCGCGATGATACGCAATGCCATGATGGCAAAAAAAGAAATCGTGGATATACCGGCCTCTAAGCAGTTAAATGCGATTTTAGATATCCTGAAAAAGGAAAATTATATCGAAAATTTCAAGCTCATGGAAGACAAAAAGCAAGGGTTGCTTAGGGTCTATTTGAAATATATTTCGGGAAAGCCCGCGATAAGAAATATAAGCCGCGTATCTAAGCCGGGATTGCGCGTATACGTAAAACATAAAAAACTGCCATCTGTATTAAGAGGAAGAGGCATAGCCATAGTCTCTACGCCTAAGGGGATCACTACCGACCAACAAGCAAGGGATTCCGGTTCAGGCGGAGAAATTATCGGTTACATCTGGTAACTAGGATATCCGCCACAAAGCATTGGCGGATTAATTCGCCCAAATAACTTACGTTCCGTAAGTTATGGGCTCATTAAAAATGTCTAGAATAGGCGCTAAACCTGTAACTATACCCAAAGAAGTAAAAGTAGAGGTAAAAGAGGGCAAAATCTATATCGAGGGCCCTAAAGGAAAATTGGACTGTCTCGTTTCGGACCGCATAAAGTTAGAAATGAAAGACGGCCAGGTCTTTTTTAAAAGGGCAACCAATATAAAATCCGATAAAGCCCTGCACGGCCTTTATCGCTCCCTAGTCTTTAATATGATTAAAGGAGTTACCGAAGGATATACCAAAGAATTAGAAATCCAGGGAATGGGATTTCGCGCGCAGGTCCAAGGTAATAATCTAAACATGCAGCTGGGTTTTTCTCACCCGGTGAATTTCCCCATACCCGAAGGAATAAAAATAGAAACACCCAAGCAGACCCAGATTGTAATCAGGAGTATCGACAAAGAAAAGATAGGCAAGATCGCTTCTGAAATACGCGCGGTTTATCCTCCTGAACCGTATAAAGGCAAAGGTATTCGCTACGCGGGGGAATACATAAAGAAAAAGGTAGGCAAGGCTCAAGCCACGACTAAATAATATATGAAAAAGAAAAAAGATTTATCCAGATTGAAGAGGCACCGGCGTATACGTTTATTGTTATCCGGCACAAAAGAAAGGCCGCGTTTAATTTTACGCCGCAGCTTAAAAAATATCTATGCCCAGATTATAGACGATACAAAAAATGCGACCTTGTTTTCCCTATCCACGCTGGATAAAGAAATAAAGCAAAAATTCGCCTCTGCCGGAAATTTAAAGGCAGCGGAATTATTTGGCGAAGTCTTTGCCAAAAAGGCTAAAGAAAAAGGCATCAATTCTATTGTTTTTGACCGTGCGGGTTATTTATACCACGGGAGAGTCAAGGCGTTTGCAGATGCCTTAAGAAAAGGCGGAATGGAGTTTTAATAAATGCAAGAATTAAGGATTGAGCAAAACCAGGAATTTATAGAAAAGGTTATTACTATCAATAGGGTAGCTAAGGTAACTAAGGGCGGGAAGAAACTTTCTTTCAGCGCCCTGGTAGTAGTAGGCAATACCAAAGGCCGTATGGGTTTTGCCCTGGGTAAAGCCAACGAGGTTGCAGATGCTATCCGTAAAGGATTAACTAAGGCAAAAAAAGAACTTTTTAACGTAACCATGGAAGGTTCGACTATACCGCATGAAATTATTGGCGAATTCGGCGCGGCCAAGGTACTCTTGAAGCCTGCTTCGGAAGGGACGGGCGTTATCGCTGCCGGCCCGGTCAGGGCAATATGCGAAGCCGTGGGCATAAAGGATATTTTGACCAAATGTCTCAGGTCTAATAACCCGTTAAACGTAATTAAAGCTACTGTCCAGGGGTTAAAGAACTTAAAGGTAATGCAAAATGAAAACAAAGAGAGTAAAGAATAAGGCGCATCCCAAAGTAAAGACAGCGGTTCCTGTTGCAACTGGTCTCTATAATTTAAGCACGCCTAAGGGTGCCCATAAGCGTAAAAAGATTTTAGGCAGAGGTTCCAGTTCCGGCCACGGCAAAACTTCTACCCGCGGCAGCAAAGGCCAGACTTCGCGTTCAGGAAAACACAAATATCTCGGATTTGAAGGCGGACAGACCCCCTTAATCCGCAGAATTCCCAAACGCGGTTTTACCAGCAGGTCCAAAAAGGAATATCAGATTATACATTTAGGCGACCTGAATAAAATAAAAACAGAAACCATAAACCCGGAATTATTGCAGGAAAAGGGCATGATTAAGGACAAAAGTAAATGGGTTAAAATATTGAGCGACGGAGACATCAAAAATCCCGTTACTATACAGGCGCACGCGTTTTCCCGTAAAGCTATGGAGAAGATCCAGGGTGCCGGAGGAAAGATAGAGGTTATTAGTGTTTAGCGCGCTGGTTAATTCCTTTAAGATCCCCGACCTAAAAAAAAGGATTATCGTAACAGCAGTCCTTATTATTGTCTACCGCATAGGCTGCTATATACCTACCCCCGGTATCGACGGAGCGGCACTGGCCGAATTCTTCAATCGCATGGCCAAAACCCAGGGCGGAACAATCTTCGGTATCATCAATATGTTCTCCGGCGGGGCAATGGAAAGGCTTACTATTTTTGCCTTGGGGATCATGCCTTACATATCCAGCTCTATCATACTGCAGCTCTTAACCGCGGTCATACCCGCCTTAGAAAAACTAGCCAAGGAGGGCAAGGCCGGTTATGAAAAAATAAATCAATACACCCGTTACGGGACAGTAGCGCTTTCTTTAATACAATCCTTCTTTATCGCCCTGTGGCTTGAGAATCCCGCGCGTTTTGAAGGTTTAAGGATAGTCGTATACCCCGGATGGGGTTTTCGCATATTAACCGTCCTTACTTTAACTACCGGCACGATATTTATTATGTGGTTAGGCGAACAGATACAGGAAAGGGGTATCGGTAACGGCATCTCTTTAGTCATCACCTGCGGTATTATTTCCCGGCTCTGGCCGGCAATGCACCAATTATTCATATTGATTTCGCCTTTCTCGCCTGGCCGCAGGCAAATCCAGCCTTTTACCTTGTTGATTATGGCAGCTCTCTTGGTAGGCGTAGTCTTTGCGGTAATCCTCATTACCCAGGGGCAAAGAAAGATCCCCGTGCAGTATGCGCGCAGGGTTGTAGGAAGAAAGATTTTCGGCGGCCAGAGCACTTACATACCTTTAAAAGTAGACACCTCCGGCGTTATTGCCATAATCTTTGCCCAATCAATAATCCTTTTTCCCGCTACTTTGGCTTCATTCATACCTAACCCCACATTTCAAAGCTGGGCCCAGGGGCTCGTAAGAGGGCACCTGCTCTATACGGCTGTATATGCGTTATTGATTATATTCTTCTGCTATTTCTATACCGCTATCGTGTTTAATCCCGTGGATTTATCCGAAAATATGAAAAAATACGGCGGCTTTATCCCGGGGATCAGGCCGGGGACTTCCACTACCGAATTCCTGGATTACGTGATGACGCGCATAACCTTAGCCGGAGCGTCTTTTATCGCCTTTATCGCGATCTTTCCGGATTTTATTATGGCCTGGCTTAAGATTCCTTACTTGGTGGCTTCTTTTTTCGGCGGCACAGGAATATTAATTGTAGTAGGCGTCGTATTGGATACGATAAAACAGATAGAATCACACCTTCTCATGCACCACTATGAAGGGTTTATCAAGGGTGGACGCATCAGGGGAAGGAGATAGAATGAAAATAATATTATTGGGCCCGCCGGGTGCGGGAAAAGGCACGCAGGCAAAGGTATTGGCAGAGAAGTTAGGCCTGCCGCACATCTCTACCGGAGATATACTCAGGCAAAATGTCTCAGGCAATACCCCGTTAGGTAAACAGGCCCAGGATTTTATGAACAGGGGCGCTTTAGTACCCGATGAATTGGTTACGCAGATGTTAAGTGAGCGTATTAACCAATCGGATACCCAAAGAGGATTTATTTTAGACGGTTACCCCCGTAATATCAGCCAAGCGGAAGCGCTGGATAACATGTTAAAAAAATCCGGTCCGGATTTAGTAATTTATCTTGATACCAGCGAACCGGTAATCATACAACGGCTCTCTGGGCGCTTAGTCTGCAGCGTTTGTTCGGAGAATTTTCATATTAAGAACATGCCGCCGAAAGTAGATATGGCCTGTGATAAATGCGGCGGTAAACTTTATCAAAGAAACGATGACAATCCCCAGACGATTAAAAAACGTCTTGAGGTCTATCTAAAGGAATCTTCTCCTGTAGTTCAATACTACAATCAAAAAGGCAGCCTTTACCGCCTTTCGGCAGACGGGGATGCGGAAATGGTGCTGAATAAAATTATTGAGTTAACAAAAGAACCTAATGATTCCCATAAAGTCTAAAGAGGACCTGAAAATGCTGAAAAAATCCGGAAAGATCCTTGCTGAAATAATGCAGAGGCTGAAAAGCTCTGTTAAGGCAGGGGTCTCGACGTTAGAAATTGACGAATTGGCGCAAAAACTAGTGGATAAAGAAAAGGCCCTGCCGGCATTTAAAGGCTACAAAGGCTTCCCGGGAAATATCTGCGCTTCCATTAACGAAGAAGTGGTGCACGGCATACCCGGGCCCAGGCGATTAAAAGAAGGCGATATTATCGGCCTGGACTTAGGTATAAACTATAAAGGTTATTTCTGCGACGGGGCAATTACCGTGGGCGTAGGCCGCCTTGCCTCCGGCACGGATAGATTGATCGCCGTAACTAAAAACGCTCTCTTAAAAGGCATAGAACGGGCAAGGGTAAATAACCGCCTGTCGGATATATCTTATGCGATCCAAACCTATGTGGAAAAACACGGTTTTTCCGTGGTCAGGCAGTTTGTAGGCCACGGTATAGGCCACAGCTTACATGAAACCCCTGAAATACCTAATTTCGGCAGGCCCCACGAGGGCGAATTATTAAAAAACGGCATGGTCTTTGCCATTGAGCCTATGGTAAATATGGGAACTTGGGAATGCGAGATCCTGGATAACGGTTGGACCGCAGTGACAAAAGACGGTATGCCTTCGGCGCATTTTGAACATACGGTAGCCATCACGGACGATGGGCCGCAGGTATTGACTGATTGACAAATATGGCAAAAGAAGAGCTGATTGAAACCGAGGGTACGGTAATTGAAGCTTTGCCTAATGCTATGTTTCGGGTAGAATTAGAAAACGGGCACCGCGTGCTCGCCCACGTTTCGGGTAAAATGCGCATGAATTTTATCAGGATACTGCCGGGAGATAAAGTAAAGCTGGAGCTTTCTCCTTATGACTTAACCAGAGGCAGGATTACTTTTAGATCAAAATAAAATATGAACCCCGCCCTTCCTAAAAAAAGGGAGAGTGGGGAAATATACGGAAGGAAGGGCGGGGTGAAAGTAAAGGCTTCGGTAAAAAAAATCTGTGACAGGTGCAAGATTATCAAAAGGAGAGGGATTGTCCGGGTAATCTGTCCTAATCCAAAACATAAACAAAAACAGGGCTAAAAGTAATTAAGTTTTAAAGGAGGAAGAAGTGCCCAGAATCGTAGGCGTAGATATACCCAAGGAAAAAAGAATCGAAATTGCCCTTACCTATCTTTATGGCATAGGCAGGGATACCTCCAATAAAATCCTTAAGGAAGCCGCTATCGATGCCGGTAAGCGCGCCAAAGACCTGACTGAAGAGGAAACCGTGCGCCTCACCAATACCATACAGAAAAGCGGGATGAGGGTAGAAGGCGACCTAAGGCGTGAGATCTCGCAAAATATCAAAAGATTGATGGATATCGGGTCATGGAGGGGGATGCGCCATAAAAAGGGCCTTCCCGTAAGAGGGCAACGTACGCGTACAAACGCAAGGACCAGAAAGGGCCCGCGTAAAGGCGGCATGGCCGTGATAAAGAAATCTACCGACGATAAAAAGGCCGCCCCTGCAGCTAAGCCTGCAAAATAATTAATGGAGTGAAAAAATATGGCGGTAAAGGACAAGGCAAAAAAGAAAAAGATCGCAAAGGGCATAACCAACGGCATAGCCCATATACAGGCAAGCTTCAATAATACCATAATTACCATAACCGATAAACAGGGTAATGCCCTGGTCTGGTCGGCGCCCGGTATCGTAGGTTACAGCGGTTCGAAAAAGTCCACGCCTTTTGCCGCCCAGATAGCTGCAACCGACGCGGCAAGAAAAGCCAAAGAAATCGGGATTAAAGAAATCGAGGTCTACGTAAAAGGGCCTGGCTCAGGCAGGGAATCGGCAATCAGGGCGCTACAGGCTGCGGGCCTGACTGTTGTCTCAATCAGGGATGTCACGCCGATCCCTCATAACGGATGCCGTGCCAGAAAAAGAAGGAGAGTATAAAATAAATGGGCCGATATATAAATGCTGTTTGTAGGCTCTGCAGGCGCCAGGGAGAAAAATTATTCTTAAAAGGGCCAAGATGTAACACACCCAAATGCGCCATTGCTAAAAGAAGCTATGCCCCGGGGCAACACGGCCAGGGCAGGAGGCAAAAACTATCTAACTACGGGCTACAGCTAAGAGAAAAACAAAAGGCCAAAAGGATGTACGGGGTCCTAGAAAAACAATTCCGCAGGTATTTCCATATTGCCTCTAAAACAAAAGGCGTAACCGGAAAGGTGCTATTGCAATTATTAGAGAGAAGGCTGGATAATGTCGTATTCAGGCTGGGCCTAGGCCTATCCCGGGCACAGAGCCGCCAGATAGTACGCCATAATTTAGTCTATGTAAACTCTACGCGGGTTAACATACCTTCGTATCTTATAAGTAAAGACGATGTTATTCAGATAAAAACAAAAGAAAAGGGACAAAAGAAAATCCGGGAGAACCTTGAATTATCTAACGATAGGGGGGTACCTTCCTGGCTGCAATTCGACACCAAAGAACTAAAGGCAATGGTCTTAAGATTACCGGAAAAAGAGGATATACAACAACCGATCCAGGAACAGCTGATTGTAGAGTTGTATTCTAAATAACATTTTATTGCTTAAGAGTGAAAGCGAGGGAAGATGGGCACAAAATGGAGGGATTTTCAATTACCGAAGAAGCTGGAGTGCGATGAAGCTAGCTACACTAATACCTATGGTAAATTTTCTGCTGCCCCTTTCGAGAGAGGCTACGGCGTAACCTTAGGCAGTTCCTTAAGAAGGGTTTTGCTTTCTTCTATAGAAGGCAGCGCGGTTACCTCGGTTAAATTTTTGGGGGTAGAGCATGAATTCTCTACTATCCCCGGGGTACTGGAAGATATCCCGGAGATAATTTTAAACATAAAGAGCCTGGTCTTGAATTCCCACTCAAAGATACCCAAGACTATCTACGTGAAAAAAAATACCAAAGGCGAGGTCAAGGGAAAAGATATTGAGGTCGATGAAACTATAGAAATAATTAACCCTGACCTGCATATCGCCACCCTTACTAAAGATATAAAGTTCCAGGCGGAACTTGAGGTAGCCAGGGGCCGGGGTTATGTGCCTCAGGAAGCAAATAAAAAAGACGGCGCCAGTATAAACGTAATCCCCATAGACTCCATATTCAGCCCGGTTAAAAAGGTGAATTTTTACGTAGAGAATACGCGCGTAGGGCAAAGGACAGACTACGATAAACTGATATTAGAAATATTAACCAACGGCGCCATAACCCCAAAGGACGCCCTTCTTTATGCCTCCAATATCCTGCAGAGGCACCTGGATATCTTTGTCAGTTTCGGCCAGCTACCCGAGGAAATAGAAGAAGAGCCGCAGATGAGCCGGGAAGAAATGATGCTATATGAAAAATTAAAGCTGCCCATATCGGAGCTGGAATTATCGGTAAGGAGCTCAAATTGCCTGAGGGAAGCTAATATCAAGACCATAGCTGATTTAGTAAAGAAGACGGAAGAGGAAATGTTGAGTTTTAAAAATTTCGGCAAGAAATCCCTGACCGAAATAAAGGAATTGCTCGCGGGCATGGGTGTGAACCTAGGCATGCAGGTTGATTCTAAGAAATTAAAGAAAACATAAATTAAATATAGATAATATAATAAAGGATAAACTAGATGAGACACGCAAAGGCTAGATTACAATTAAACCGTTTTACCAGTTGGCGTAAGGCAACGCTCATCAGCCTGGCAAGGGCCATGATCATTCACCAACAGATTAAAACTACCTTGCATAGGGCCAAGGCCGCAAAACCATTGGTAGAGGAGCTTATATCTTTAGGCAAAAAGAACTCCCTTTTTGCCAAAAGGCAGGCCTATAAAATACTGGGCAGCCATAAGCTGGTCAGCCTGCTTTTTAAGGATATCGCCCCGCGTTTTACCAATAGAATCGGCGGCTACACCAGAATTTTAAATTTAGGGGTAAGGCGGGGGGATAATGCGCAATTAGCAATCCTGGCGCTTACCGAAATTAAGGAAAAAAAGCCTAAGAAAATTCAGGCCGAAACCCCAAAGAAAACGGAAATAGCCGAAGAGAGGCCCTTAAAAGAAGAAAAACTCAGAGAAGAAAAATCAAAGACAGAAATAGCGGTAAAGGAAAAACCGCCCATTACTAAAAAGCCTACCAAAAAATTCTTAGGGGGGCTTCGGGGAATATTCAAAAAAGAGCGGGACTCTTTATAACCATAAAGAAATCTCGATGCAAAAAGATGCAAGGCTGGCAAAACGCCTTAAGAAAATAAATCCTTCCCAAACTCTTGCCATAACCGCAAAAGCTAAAAAATTAAAATCCGAGGGGCGCGATGTCGTTAACTTTGCCGCCGGAGAACCGGATTTTGATACGCCTGATTTCATTAAAGAAGCTGCCATAAACGCGATAAAAGCTGGATTTACAAAATACACCCCTACCACCGGTATCCCGGAATTAAAAGGAGCGATTTGCGAAAAATTCAAAAGAGATAACTCCCTTGATTACGCCCCCAACCAGATAATTGTTTCCTGCGGGGCAAAACACAGCATCTTCAATGCCCTGTTTGTATTAGTGGAGGAGGGCGACGAAGTCTTAATACCTTCTCCTTATTGGGTGAGTTATCCGGAAATGGTAAATCTATGCGAAGGTAAAATCCGTTTCATACCTACCCTTGCGCAGAATCATTTCAAGATTACCCCTAAAGACTTAGAAAAACACATTAATTCCAAAACAAAACTGCTGATACTAAATAGCCCATCCAATCCTACCGGCTGTGTTTATACAGAGGCAGAGCTAAAAGGGATAGCGCGTATCTGTACAGCAAAAAAAATTTTCATAATCAGCGACGAGGTATATGAAAAGCTTATCTACGACAATTTAAAACATACCTCTATCGCCTCCCTCGGTAAAGATATATACGAATCCGTTATTACTGTTAACGGCGTATCTAAAAGCCATTCCATGACCGGATGGCGTATCGGCTACCTGGGGGCCCCTTTGGATATAGCAGAGGCCATATCCAAATTGCAGGACCACTCTACTTCAAACCCTGCTTCAATCAGCCAGAAAGCAGCCCTAGAAGCCCTTAACGCTACGGATGATTTTTCTAAACTTATGGCTAGCGAATTCCAGAAGAAAAGGGACTATGCCTTTAACAGGCTGATTAAAATCAAGGGGTTTAAACCCGTAAAGCCGCAGGGCGCATTTTATATATTCTGCGATATTTCTAAGTTTAAAATGGATTCCCTTACCTTTGCCGGCCGCCTGCTTGATGAGGCCTCCGTAAGCCTCATCCCTGGTTCGGGTTTTGGCTGTGATGATTACGTGCGTATAAGTTTCGCCACCAGCCTGGCGCAACTGGAAAAAGGCATGGATAGAATAGAAGGCTGGGCCAAAAAATTATGATTTATCAGACTATCGCCGAAAAAATACTTAGCAGCCATGCCGGAAGAAAACTTAAAGCAGGGGACCTTGCTATATGCAAGGTTGATTTTGCTTTCGGCCAAGACGGGACATCGTCCATTATTCTGGACAGGTTAAAAGAATTAGAGGTAAAACGGATAAAAACAAGATTCTGCATGGTGATTGACCACAACGCCCCTTCGCCAAACGAAGGCGTCTCCAGGATCCACAAAAGGATGCGTGCCTTCGCCGATGCTTATAATGTGGGCCTTTATGAAGCCGGTTGCGGCGTGTGCCATCAGGTTATCCCCGAATCCGGGCAGATCCTGCCCGGGGATTTAGTACTGGGCGCAGACTCGCATACCTGTACTTACGGGGCGCTGGGCGCTTTTGCTACGGGAGTAGGTTCAACTGACCTGGCAGTCGCCTTGGCTACGGGAAAAAACTGGTTTAAAGTACCTCAGAGCATAAAAATAATTGTAAAGGGTAAGATGCCTAAGGGGATATTCGCTAAGGATATTATTTTACATATTATCAGCAGTATAGGCTCTAACGGAGCCACATATAAAGCAGTAGAATTTTATGGCGAGGTAATCGATAAAATAGGCATGGACGGCCGTTTTACCGTCTGTAATATGGTCGTAGAGATGGGGGCTAAGGCAGGATTTATGCCCCAGGATAAAAAGACTTCAGCCTGGTTAAAAACAAGGGTTAAAAACAAAAAAATAAAGGCGGTAACGGCAGATAAAGGCGCTGAATATATCAAAACCTTAGAGTATGATATCTCACAGCTTAAGCCGCAAGTATCCTGCCCACACAGCGTAGATAGCGCCGTAGACGTAAATAAATTGAAGGGTAAAAAAATAGATGAGGCTTTTTTAGGCACTTGCACAAACGGCAGGCTTCAAGATTTAACCATAGCGGCTAAAATACTCAAATCAAGAAAAGTGGCCAGGGGAGTGAAATTCATCGTTGCCCCTTCTTCACGCGCAATATTTCAGGATGCCTTACGGTCGGGTATTATTGATATATTTATTAAGGCGGGCGCAGTAATAGTCGCTCCCGGATGCGGACCCTGCGTCGGCACGCATAATGGCGTCCCCGCAGACGGCGAAACAGTTATATCCAGCGCCAACAGAAATTTCAAAGGCAGGATGGGCAACCCCAACGCATTTATTTATTTGGCTTCGCCGGCTACGGTCAGCGCATCTGCGGTTAAGGGGAAGATTACCGACCCTCGTGAATACTTATAAGTGAGGACATCCGCCGTAGGCGGATTGTCCGAACTTATCCGCCGAAGGCGGATTAATTCGCGCACATAACTTACGAGCACGAGAGCGCGAGTAAGTTATGTGCTCATTAAGGGAGGTTAGTATGATAGAAATCCGTGAATTGCTTTTGTTGTGCATAGAAAAAAAAGCTTCGGACCTGCATCTTACCGAAAAGGAACCGCCCATCTTGCGTATCGACGGAAAGCTAATGCGGGTAAACCAGCCCCCCTTAAAGAGGGAGGATTTAAAACTTATGATTTACGGCATACTGAATAATTCCCAGAAGGAAAAGCTGGAGCATGACTTAGAATTGGATTTCTCCCTTGCCCTCGCAGCTATGGACAGGTTCAGGGTCAATGTACACATACAAAGAGGGTCAGTGGAAGCGGCATTCAGGCGCGTCCCCTTAAGAATACCCGCGATTGAAGAATTAGGCCTGCCGCCTATAGTTAAGGACCTGGCGCGTAAACCTAACGGTTTAGTGCTGGTTACCGGCCCAACGGGCTCAGGTAAAACCACTACCTTAGCAGCAATGATTGACTTGATCAATAATGAAAGGGAAAGCTTGGTCGTATGTATTGAAGACCCCATTGAATTTATACAGCCGAATAAAAAAAGCATTATTAAGCAAAGGGAGGTTTACGCCGATACCCACTCTTTCGCGGAAGCCTTAAGGCACGTCTTAAGGCAGGACCCCAATATCATCGTTGTAGGCGAAATGCGCGACTTAGAAACTATCTCTACTACTCTTACTGCCGCAGAAACCGGGCATTTGGTTTTGGCAACCTTACATACACCGGATGCCCCGCAGACCGTCCAAAGGATCATAGACGTTTTTCCTTCCCATCAACAGCCGCAGATAAGGCTGCAGTTAGCCGACTGCCTGCAGGGGGTCATATCGCAGCTATTGCTCCCTAAGGCCTCCGGCCAGGGCCGCGTAATCGCTACGGAGATAATGCTGGGTGTCGCCGGCATAAGAAACCTTATCCGTACACAGGAGATTGAACAGATCGCTACGCTTATGCAGACCGGCAGCCAATACGGCATGAAAACAATGGATAAATCCCTGAAGGAACTCTACCAGCAGGGGCTGATCAGCCTGGACGTGGCCATGTCCAAGGTCAAGAGCCCTGATGAATTTAAGCAACTATGAGTCCCGTTATAAACTATTGGCCAGTAACGGGCAAAGGTGGTGTTTGTAACGGGATGAAAATAGAAGGCAAGGTTATAAAATTAGGGGATAATATAAATACGGATTTTATCATATCCGGCAGATATAAATTCTCAATCACAGATATCAAAGAATTAGCCAAGCATATAATGGAGGATATTGACCCTGAGTTCCACGCAAAGATAATACCCGGTAAATCCATGCTTGTAGCAGGGGAAAATTTCGGCATGGGCTCCTCGCGCGAACAGGCGCCTTTAGTAATAAAAGAATCCGGTATCAGTGCTATTTTAGCCAAGTCCTTTGCGCGTATATTTTATCGTAATAGCTTTAATATAGGCTTGACCCTTATTGAAACCGATACGGATAAAATAGAAGAGAACGATATTTTAGCCGTAGATATGGACAAAGGCATAGTTATGAATTTAACTAAAAATTTAACTATGCAGGTTAAGCCTTTGCCTAAATTTATGCAGGAAATACTGAGAGAAGGCGGGATAGTCAACTACTTTAAGAAATATAAAGAATTGAAGGTGTAGAATGATGCACAGAATAACCTTAATACCAGGTGACGGAATCGGACCGGAAGTAACCCAGGCGGCGAAAAGATGCATTGAAGCAACCGGCGTAGAAATTACCTGGGATGAAGTCATTGCCGGAGAGACAGCCATTGATAAATACGGCGACATCCTGCCTGAAAACGTATTGGAATCCATAAAAAAGAACAAGGTCGCCCTGAAAGGGCCTATTGTTACTCCCATTGGCGAAGGTTTTCGCTCGGTAAATGTAGCCATCAGGCAGGCATTGGACCTTTACGCCTGTGTGCGGCCGGCAAAGACCTATTCAGGCGTCGCGAGCCCCTACAAAGATATAGACCTGGTAATTATACGGGAAAATAGCGAAGATTTATATGCCGGCATAGAATTTGAAGAAGGTAAGCCTGAAACAAAAAAACTCATTGCCCAAATCGAAGAATATAGTAAAAAAAAGATACGCCGGGATTCTGGTATTTCCATAAAACCCATATCCATAACCGCTTCCCAAAGAATTATACGCTTCGCCTTTGAATACGCCGTTAAACACCGCCGTAAAAAAGTTACAGTCGTACATAAGGCAAACATCATGAAATTTACCGACGGATTATTCCTGAAGGCAGCGCGGGAAGTAGCCAAAGAATATTTAGATAGAATAGTTTTCGAAGAGGCGATCGTAGATAATATGGCCATGCAGCTGGTGCAGAAACCCCATAATTACGATTGCCTGGTGTTACCTAACCTTTATGGCGATATAATCTCCGATTTGTGCGCGGGTTTAGTCGGCGGCTTAGGGGTTGCCCCGGGAGCCAATATCGGAGAAGATTTAGCGGTATTTGAAGCCGTGCACGGTTCGGCGCCTAAATACAAGGGGTTGAATAAAGTCAATCCCATGGCCATGATTTTATCGGGTGTTTTGATGCTTAGGCACATCAAAGAAGATAGGGCTGCGGATAAACTGGAGGAGGCGTTAAAAAAGGTGTTAGCCGAAGGCAAATCCGTAACTTATGATTTAAAACCTGACCGTAACGACCCTACCTGCGTCGGGACCAAAGAGATGGCGGATGCTATTATTGGAAAATTAAGGTAAGCGTATCAAAGTATCAAAGTGTCAGAGTATCAAAGAAAAAACTTTGATACCTTGATACATGATACCTTGACACAACGGTAGGCATATTATATGAAAATCTCCATAATAGGCGCGGGCAATATAGGCGGATTAACGGCAATGCGCTTAGCTGAAACAGGCTTTGAGGATATAATCCTGGTGGATATAGCCAAAGGCCTGGCGCAAGGCAAGGCCCTGGACTTAGAAGATGCGGGGGCTATCCTGAAATATGATTATCGTATCCACGGCACGGATGATATAAAAGAGATATCCGGGTCAGATATTATAATAATTACCGCGGGGTTAACCCGTAAACCCGGGATGACCAGGGAGGATTTATTAAGTAAAAATGCCCTGATCTTAAAAAAGATCTGCCTGAATGTAAAAGAACTCAGCCCTAATTCTATAGTTATAATCGTGACTAACCCCCTGGATTTAATGACTTACCTGGCGCTTAAAATTACCGGTTTTAAGCCCCAGAAGGTATTCGGCATGGGGGTTACCCTGGACGCAGCCAGATTTGCCAATTTTATAAGCAGAGAATTAAATGCCCCCTATGCTGATATCGAGGCCTGTGTAATCGGAAACCATGGGGAAAATATGCTCATCCTGCCCAGATTTACGACCGTAAAGGGCACGGCATTAAATAACCTCCTGGATGCTCAAAAAACAGGGCGCTTAATAGAAAAAACCCTGCAACGCGGACAGGAGATTGTTTCTTTATTAGGTAGCGGTAGCGCGCATTTTGCCCCTTCCCAGGCAATCACAGAGATTATCAAAACAATCGTAAAAAATGAAAAACACACTATAGGCGTATCGGCCTATTTAAGCGGCGAATACGGTATTAGGGATATCTGTATCGGCGTACCCTGCCGCTTGGGCAAAGAAGGCATAGAGGAAATCATTGAGCTTGATTTAAATAAAGAAGAAGAGTTAGCTTTTTTGCGTTCAGCCGAATCCATACGTAAAAACTTAGAATTAATAAAATCTTTCTGCCATGGATTATGATTTGGCCATAATCGGCGCGGGCTGGGCAGGGTTTAATGCTGCGCTAAAAGCTAAATCCAAGGGCTTAAAGACCGCCCTTATTGAAAAAAATAACTTAGGCGGTACCTGCTTAAACCGCGGCTGCATACCCACCAAAACACTGCTAGCTTCTGCTAAAATTTATAACCTCGCAAAAATTGCCAAGATATTCGGCATAGAAACATTAAACCCTCACCTCAATCTTAATGAAGCCCAGGCCAGAAAAAATAAAATCATCCAGCAATTACGCAAAGGTATGGAATCCGCACTCGGCGGCGTTGATTTTATAAATGAAGGCGCCCGGCTTGTATCGGAAAATACTATAGAAATAGGCCAAAGACAGATAAATGCCAAGTCTATCCTTATTGCTACCGGCTCAAGGCCTTACGCTTTAAAAGACATAAAATTCGACGGGAAAAAAGTTATTTCCAGCGATGAAATCCTGGATTTAGAAGAATTGCCAGGGTCACTTTTAATCATCGGAGGAGGGGTCATCGGCTGTGAATTCGCGAGCTTATTTTCAAGCTTTGATTGCGGGGTTTCTGTTGTAGAGTTGGAACCTCAGCTTTTGCCCGGGATGGATGAAGAAATAGCAAAAAAAATAGAAATAATTTTTAAGAAGAAAGGCATTAAAATATATACTAAAACCGACGCAACTACAGTTGATCTAAGTAATTATAATTTAGTGCTGGTCTGCGTAGGCCGCGCCCCCAATACAGAAGGTTTGGGCCTTGAAGAACAGGGCGTAAAATTAGAGGGCAAAAGGATTCTAGTTGATGAATATCTTAAAACCAACCTGCCCAATATTTATGCAGCCGGCGATTGCGCGAATGAAACTATGCTGGCGCACTTTGCCGCGTACCAGGGAGAAATTGCCGCAGAGAATATTATGGGCCATTCGCATCCTAAGAAGGTGTATAGCCAAAATATCCCCAGTTGTATCTTTACTGAACCGGAAATAGGCAGCGTCGGACTGACGGAAAAAGAGGTAAAATCAGCAGGCACGGACGTAAAAATAAACAGGTTTGATTTTTTAGGTTCCGGGATGGCCCGGATATTAAACGAAACAGAAGGTTTTATTAAAATACTCTCCGATAAAAAAACAGGGCAGGTCCTGGGCGCTTCGATAATCGGCCCGCGCGCAACCGAATTAATCGGCATCCTTACCCTCGCTGTCAAATCCCGCCTTAAAATCTCCGAGCTGAAGGAAATCATATTCCCCCACCCGACATTATCAGAAGGGATCGCTAGCGCATTAAAAGAAGGTTATGGAATTTAAGCTTTTTGATTTAGGATTAGTAGATTTTAAGGCGGCCTGGCAATTCCAAAAGGAAATATTCCAGGAAATAAAAAATAATTATTATAAAGCCGGGCTGATCCTCTGCCGGCACTATCCCGTAATAACCTTAGGGCGGTCAGCGAAGAAAGAAAATATCAGGGTTTCTGCGCAGGAATTAAAAAACAGGGGCATTCAAATATACGAAATAGAGCGCGGAGGCGACGTTACCTATCATGGCCCCGGGCAACTCATTGCATATCCGATATTCAACCTGAACTACCTAAAAAAAGACATCCATTTCTTTCTTAGAAAACTCGAAGAAGCAGCTGTCGGTTTTATTTCAGATTTTGGGCTTAATGCCTTGACTTATCCGGGCCTGACCGGGGTATGGATATCCAGGGAAAAAATATCCTCCATCGGTATCAGCGTAAAGAACTGGATTACTTTACACGGCATAAGCATAAATATCAAAAAGGATGACTTGGATAATTTCTGTTTGATCAAACCCTGCGGCATGGATATAGAGATGACTGCGTTAGAAAAAGCGCTGGACCGTAATATTGAAATAGAAAGAATAAAAAAAGGGCTGGTTGATAGATTCCAGAAGATATTTCCAGACCAAAAGGAGGGATTATATGGTTAAAGTAATTCTGCCGGAATTGGGAGAAGGTATTGAAAAGGCAACGCTATCTTACTGGTTTTTTAAAGAAGGGGAGAGAGTCAACGAAAAAGACGATCTGGTGGAGCTTACCACCGATAAAGCTACATTTAATCTCCCCAGCCCCTCATCCGGAGTGCTTTCGGAAGTTTTCTTCCATGAAGGCGACAGCGTAAATGTAGGCGAAGTTCTGGGTACCATTGAAGAGTAGTAGATAAACCTGCGTCCAGAAATCGCTTGACAACATAGGGCTATACTGTATTATCGTAAATATAAATAGATAGATAAGGTAAAAATTATCGATAATATACCCGAATTAAAAAACTTTAATATGCCAGACGTTAAAGAAGCCAAACGTATAATATTGATGTATATTTCCGAGGTCTCCGGCCACCACAGCGCTACCCTGGCAATCGAAAAGGCCTTAAAGATACTACAACCCGATACGCAAATTCTAAATATCGATGGATTCAATTATACCAATCCCATCTCTGAAAAAATTGTCAACCGCCTCTATATGGCCGTAATCAAACGGACTCCGAAAATCTGGGATTATCTTTACGATAATCCGGCAGTAGTAAAGAAAATAGAAAAGATTAAAAATGTCGTCCATAAATTTAACTCCCCTAAGTTAAAGAATCTTTTTGATAAGTTTAAGCCGGATGCAATCATCTGCACACAGGCCTTCCCCTGCGGGATGGCCGCGGATTTTAAAAAAACCTATGCTTCCGATATCCCCCTGGTAGCTGTGCTGACCGACTACATACCGCATTCTTACTGGGTCTACGATAAGGTAGATTATTACATCACTCCCTCACAAGAGGTGAGCCTGCGTTTAATCAAAAAGGGCGTGCCTCCTGACAAAATAAAGCCTCTGGGTATTCCTTTTGACCCCAAATTTAACGAAGGCATCCTAAAAAACGAAGTTATGCATAGGCTCCATCTTGACCCCGGGCTCTTTACCGTATTGATTATGGGCGGGGGACAGGGGTTAGGGCCTATAAAGACCATCATCAAGTCTTTAGAAAAAGTAAAAAAAGGCTTTCAGGCATTAGTTGTTTCCGGCACGAATAAAAAACTTTACGGATCCCTAAAAATGCGGTTAAAGAAATATAAGAAAAAAGTTTTACTCTTCGGTTACGTCAATAATATCCATGAACTTATGGGTATTTCAGATATTATCATTACCAAACCGGGAGGGGTAACCATATCAGAGGTATTGGCAAGAAAACTACCCATGATTATCGTTAAGCCCATACCCGGACAGGAAGTAAATAATACGGCTTATTTGACGGACAAGAAGGCGGCGATTAAAATAGACAAACCAAAGGATATACACTTAATTATTGATGACCTTCTGGAAAACCGCCAAAAATTAGCCCGCCTCGCTGAGGCCGCCGGAGGTATCGCCAAGCCCAACGCAAGTTTAGATATAGCTAAATTTATTCTGGATTTAACCGCTAGGCATGTTTAATTACATATTATACAGAATCGGCCAATTTATCAGCTTATCCTTACCCCTAAAAGCAGCCTATCGCATAGCGGTTTTCTTTTCTGACCTGCACTATGTCTTCGTTTACAGAGACCGCGGGATTACCGCAAAAAATTTAAAGGCGATATTCCCGCAAAAATCAAACAGGGAAATCCGCGGTATAAGGATAAGGATGTTCAGGAATTTCGCCAAATACCTGGTAGATTTCTTCCGTTTCTCAAAATTGGATATAGATTACGTAAGAAAAAATGTCAAGGTAGAAAACATACATTATATCGACGAGGTCCTCTCTAAAGGCAAAGGGGCTATTGTAGTCACTGCCCATTTGGGGAATTGGGAATTAGGAGGGGTGGTTATCGCCCTTTTGGGGTATCCTTTCTGGGTAGTAGCCTTGCCCCACAAATATAAGAAAGTAGATGATTTTTTTAACTCTCAAAGGGGGAGCAAAGGCGTAAAGGTTATACCCCTGGGCAAAGCCGTAAGGCAGTCTTTGGATATTTTAAAAGAAAACAAGGTCCTCGCCCTGGTTGGCGACAGGGATTTTAGCGAAAAGGGGATAACGGTGGATTTCTTCGGCAGGCCGGCAATTTTCCCGCAAGGGCCGGCAGCCCTTTCCATAAAAACAGGCGCGGGGATATTGCTGGGATTTATGTTAAGGAATGCGGATGACAGTTTCACCCTGAAATTCGAGAAACCCCTTAATTTTGTCCCCACGGGCAATAAAGATAAGGACCTGGTAGATTTAACCGGGCAGTACAGGAATATTTTTCAAGATTACATCCGCGCTTACCCCGACCAATGGTATGTGTTCAGGAAATTCTGGAGAGACGCCTAATATGAAAATCTGCGTAGTCATACCTACATATAATGAAGTAGATCACATTGCCGGGCTGATAAAAAAAATCAAAGAACAGGCCCTGGAGGTCGTAGTGGTTGACGACGGTTCATCTGATAATACCTGTGGGATTGCGCAAGAGAACGGCGCCATAGTTTTACGTAATCCGGATAACGAAGGTAAAGGCGCATCTTTAATACGTGGCTTTAATTATGTTTTTGATAAAGGTTTTGACGCCGTAATAACTATGGACGGCGACGGCCAGCACCTGCCCGAAGAGATACCGTATTTTGTCAGGCTGGCCAAATATTCCGATAGCAGCATCCTGATAGGCAACAGGATGCTAAAGAAAAAAGATATGCCGCTAGCGCGGATTTTTACCAATAAATTTATGTCCTGGTTCATATCTTCTCTGGCCGGGCAAAAGATTCCTGATACGCAATGCGGATTCCGGCTGATAAAAAAAGAGGTGTTGGATAAAATAAATCTTCGCACCCGTAAATATGAGACCGAATCGGAAATAATTATTAAGGCGGCGCGTTTGGGTTTTAAAGTAGAATCCGTGCCTATTAAGACTATATATAGGGGGGAAAAGAGCCAAATTAACCCTATCATCGATACCTTAAGGTTTATCAAATTTATATCCACAGAGCTATGGATTACGAAATCCTAAGAAAACGCATGGTAGAAGAGCAGCTGATCGGCCGCGGGATAAGGGATAAAAAGGTATTAGAGGCCTTTGGTAAGGTAGAGCGGCATAAATTCGTTCCCGAAGATTTAAGAATGAATGCCTACGCTGATTTTCCCATCCCTCTGGACGAAGGGCAAACCATATCCCAGCCTTACATTGTTGCCTTAATGACAGAGTGTTTAAATTTAAGCCCGAAAGATAAAATACTGGAAATAGGTACCGGTTCAGGTTACCAAACAGCTATTCTTGCAGAACTGGCAGGTGAAGTCTATAGTGTGGAGAGGTTTGAGGCTTTGGCAGAAAAGGCGCGAACTTTACTTAACAGCTTAGGGTATAAAAATATTAAAATAAAGGCAGGCGACGGAACCTTGGGCTGGAAAGAGGAAGCGCCCTTTGATAAGATTATTGTTACTGCTTCAAGCCCGAAAATCCCGCCGCCTTTAACCGAGGAGCTGGGAGAAAACGGCAAGCTCATCCTGCCGCTGGGTGAAAATTTCAGCCAGACCTTAACTTTAGTGGAAAAGAAGGAAGGTAAACTTCAGCCCTTAAATATCTGCGGCTGCGTATTCGTCCCGCTAATAGGCAAATATGGCTGGGGGCAAAAACATGCTTGAGATAATAATAAACTGCTTAAAAAATATACCTAAAGAATACCTGGTAATGATTGTAGGGGCGCTACCCATATCGGAACTAAGAGGGGCGATCCCTTTAGCATTATCTCTGGGTATGCCTATGGGTAAAGCATTTTGGCTGGCGGTAATAGGCAACATCATCCCGGTTGCGCCGGCGCTTTTTCTTCTAGAGCCCGTTTCCAAAAGGCTACGGAATTTTAAAATCTGGTCGCGTTTCTTCGATTGGCTCTTTACGCGAACGAAGAAAAAAGCAGATACAGTGCAAAAATACGAAGCGTTGGGCTTAGCCATATTCGTGGCGATACCTTTACCGATAACAGGGGCCTGGAGCGGGGTAGTAGCTGCGTCTTTATTTAAAATCAGGTTTAGATACGCATTTATCGCTATAATCTGTGGGGTTATCGGCGCAGGATTAATCGTCGCTGGCCTCTCTGGATTAGGCATAATCAGCTGGAAAGCGGTGGTGCATTGATACAGGTATATACCGGTAACGGCAAAGGAAAAACTACGGCTGCCTTGGGCCAGGCGCTAAGGGCAGCAGGGGGCGGTTTAAAAATTTATATCTGCCAGTTTTTAAAAAACGGCTGCTATTGTGAATTAACGGCCATAAAGAAGTTTAAAAATATAAAAGTCGAACAATTCGGAAGGGCCTTTTTTATCCGTAAAAACCCTGCCCAAAAAGACAGGGAGTTAGCCAAACGCGGCTTAAATAAAGCGAAAGAAATTATCTGCGCAGGATATTATGATGTGGTAATATTGGATGAAATCAACCCGGCCTTAAAACTCGGGCTTCTGGAATTGAGGGATGTTATCTCGCTCATTAAAAGCGCTCCCGGAAAAACAGAACTGATTCTTACCGGCCGCCAGGCGCATCCTGAAATCGTTAAGGCCGCAGACTTAGTAAGCGAAATAAAAGAGGTCAAACATTATTATAAAAAGGGCGTGAAGGCCAGGAAGGGAATTGAATTTTAAAGAATTATATTAGATTCTTCGGCACATTGCCTTAAGAATCAAGAGAAAGTTTCATTAATGAAACTTTCTCTTGACATAAAAATAAATTTGCATTAATATAGCCCTAGATAGAAAATTAGTAAGAGTTCTTTTTACAAATTAGATAGTTGTATGGGTGAGGGAAGGCCGTAAAAGCGGCCACAGTCCCGCTGCTGTATAAGGGTACGAAAACTCTAAAATACCACTGGCTTAAAAGCCGGGAAGGTAGAGCAAGTAGGCCAATCCTTAAGTCAGAAGACCTTACCTATATAATAGTTGCTTCGAAACCCGGCCTTTTAAAGGGCGTAGAAGAACCTCGCGGATAAGGGTCAAGTAGGAAAGCAGGGTGCAACCCGCCGAATTTTGTGGCGGGTTTTTTGTTATATGAAGAAACTATTATTAATAATTAGCTTATTATCAGGGACAGTCCCCTTGGGATTTACAGAAATAGCCATGGCGGGGACAGTCCCTAAAAAGACCGCCCGGTATATTTCGCTGGCCCCTTCAACTACTGAAATCTTATTCTCCTTAGGGTTAGATGAAGAAATCGTAGGGGTAAGCTTATACTGTAATTATCCCCCAAAAACAAAAGGCAAGGAAAAAGTCGGCACATTCAGTTATCCCAATATAGAGAAAATCATTTCTTTAAAGCCTGACTATATTTTTTGTACGGGGCTTGAGCAGGCATCTGTAGTCATTGAGTTGAGGCGCCTAAATTTAAATGTCTATGTGTCTGACCCGCAGAACACGGACGGGCTCTTTAGCTCTATTATGGAGATAGGCAGGATTACCGGCAAGCCAAAAGAAGCAAAGGCATTAATCAAAGCTATGCAGGATGAGATTAAAGAGATAAATTTAAAGGTCACAGCAATACCCGCAAATAAAAAGCCAAGGGTATTTATTGAGATATGGCATGACCCGCTGACTACCGCGGGAGATGGTTCTTTTGTTGATGAGTTGATTACCAAGGCAGGAGGGATAAACATAGCAAAGGATACAAAAAGGGCATACAGTATATTTAGCCCGGAAGAGGTGATTAAACGTAACCCTGAATGTATCATTTTGGCTTATATGGGCGAAGAAGGCTCGCGAATATCATTGAGTAAGCGTTTTAGCTGGGGGAATATAATGGCAGTTAGAAATAATAGGATATATAACGACATTAATTCTGATTTATTGTTGCGCCCGGGCCCGCGCATAACAGAGGGGCTTAGGGAACTTCACGAGAGGTTTTATCCATGACGGGAAAGCTCAGGAATAAAATACTGTTTTTATTTTTATTATTAATATTCGCTATTTTGGCGGGGGCCCTTATCGGCTCGGTGAATATTCCTTTTTCTGAATTGCTACTTGAAGGAAACAGGCCCATATTGAACTTGAGGCTTTTGCGCATATTCCTTGCGGCAGTCGCGGGGGCGGGCTTGAGTGTTTCAGGCATAGCCCTGCAGGCAATTTTAAAGAATTCCTTAGCTGAACCATACTTATTGGGGACTTCAAGCGGCGCGGGGTTAGGCGCGGTAATAGCGGTCATATTAGGCGTATCGGGGATATACCTGCCTCTGGCAGCATTCATAGGCGCAGTCTTAAGCATTGTTTTGGTTTATAATTTAGCTAAACAGAATAATAAAATATTACCGCAGTCGTTAATACTCTCCGGGGTTATTGTCTCCGTGGCGGTTTCAGCTATAATCGTATTCCTTATCTCTGCCAGTTCGAATGAGGCGTTACACGGCATAACCTGGTGGCTCTGGGGAAGTCTGCAGGTCTACGACTGGACGCTCCTTATAATAATCTGTACCGTGGTTATGCTTGGGGTAGCCGCGGTTTATATATTCTCCCAGGATTTAAACGCCATAAGCCTTGGCGAAGAAGAAGCGATGCACTTAGGTATAGACATAGAAGCCGTAAAGAAAATCCTTATATTGATAGTCTCTCTAATCACCGCCGGGCTTGTTTCTGTCTGCGGGATAATCGGGTTTGTGGGGCTGATAGTCCCGCATATGATGCGGCTCTTGATAGGCCCAAACCATAAAACCCTTATTCCTGTCTCATGTCTTGCAGCTGCGATATTCATGATAACCTGCGACATACTCTCGCGCACAATATTCCCTCCTTTAGAAATACCTATAGGAGTCATAACAGCATTTTTGGGAGCGCCGGTATTTATAATCCTGTTAAAAGTAAAACAGGGGATAAAATGAGTAATTTGCTAAAGACATATAACCTAAGCGGAGGATACGGTAAAGAGACGATCGTAAGGGATATCTCTTTGGATATAAAACACGGGGATTTTATGGGGATTATCGGGCCAAATGGCTCCGGTAAGACTACCCTCCTACGCCTGGCCAGCAAGATACTTTCACCCAATAAAGGAAATATTATTTTTCATGGCAGGGATATCGCCTCAATGGCGATGAAAGAGTTCGCGAAGTCTGTTGCCTTTGTGGCTCAGGATACCGTGGTCAATTTTCCCTTTAGCGTATTTGAGATCGTGTTAATGGGAAGGACCCCGCACCTTAAGAGGCTTGAGGCCGAAACCAAGAAAGACTATTTTTTTGCCGAGAAGGCAATGGCAATGACCGACACCCTGCATTTAAAAGAAAAAATGATAGACGAGTTAAGTTCCGGGGAACGCCAGCGCGTGATTATCGCCAAGGCCCTCGCCCAGCAGCCGCTTTTACTATTCTTAGATGAGCCTACTTCACACCTGGATATAGGCCATCAGATACAGATATTGGATTTATTACGGAAATTAAACCGCCAGGATAATCTTACCATTATTATGGTCCTGCATGACTTAAACTTAGCCAGTGAATATTGTAACCGGATAGTCCTGATGAATGAAGGGAAAATTTTTAAAGAAGGTTCTCCCCGCGATGTATTGACTTATCAAAATATAGAAGCAGTATATAAGACAACTGTAGTAGTCAACAATAACCCCATTAATTCCAAGCCATATGTGGTCTTGGTCCCAAGAGAGAGATAAATGGCTACCAGGCTCTTTCTTATCCGGCACGGCTCGACAGATTGGAATGTTCTACAGAGATACTGCGGCTTTATCAACATAGCCTTAAACGCAAGAGGGAAGATACAGGCAAAAAGGCTGCAGAGGAGGCTCAAGAATGAAACCGTGCATAAAGTATACGCGAGCGACAGGAAACGCGCCATACAAACTGCCGAAATAGTCTTTAAGGGGCGCGACGTAGAGAAGGTCGCGGATTTACGGGAGATGCACTTCGGCATCTTTGAAGGCCTGACTTATAAACAAATCATGGAAAAATTCCCCCGTATTTATAAAAAATGGGCGGGTAACCCCTTTGCAAACGCCATCCCCTCAGGCGAAAGCCTGACTATACTTAAAAAACGCGTAGTAAAGGCATTCAAAAGGATTATTCTCTGCCACCCTAACCAGACTATCGCGGTGGTCTGCCATGGCGGAGCAATCAGCGCATTCATCAACCATGTATTAAAATCTAAGGAATTCTGGAAACATATACCGGATTCAGCCAGCCTCACTATCATGGACGCAAAGAATAAAAAAATTAAAATCAGGCTCCTCAATGACATCTCGCATCTATCCGGCCTGAAGATAGACGCGGTAAAATTTAAGAAAGGGTAAAGTCAATATGGCTAAAATTATTTTTATTACCGGCGGCGCGCGTAGCGGTAAGAGCGCTTATGCCCTTGAGTTAGCCAAGAAAGGTAAAAGAAAGGTTGCCTTTATTGCCACCTGCCAGGCCCTGGATAAGGAAATGGCTAAGCGCATAAATCTGCATAAAAAGAACAGGCCAAGAAACTGGCAGACCTTTGAAGAGCCGGTTAATATCTCAAAACTCCTGTATAAAATCATTAAAAAATTCCCGCTTATTTTATTGGACTGCCTGACGCTTCTGGTATCAAATTTAATACTAAAGGGGCTCCGGGAACCGGCTATCTATGAAGAAATAAATAAAGTCTTATCCGAATTAAAAAAAAGCAGGGCCAGCGCCATTATCGTATCTAACGAAGTGGGTTTGGGCATAGTGCCAAAGAACAAGCTAGGCAGGGATTTCCGGGATATTGCCGGCAAGATAAACCAATTCGTTGCCAGAGAATCCGACGAGGTATTTTTTATGGTTGCGGGTATCCCCCTAAAAATAAAATAGAGCAAGGCATGGATAAACTAAAAGAAACCTTAAGTAATATCGCCGAAATTAACAAAAGGCTTATGGATTTGACGCAAGAAAGGCTCAATAACCTGACTAAGCCTATTGGGAGCCTGGGGAGATTAGAAGAATTAGCCAGGCTTATTGCAGGTATAACCGCAAAAGAAAACCCGAAGCTTAAGAATAAGGCCATCTTTACTTTTGCGGCTGACCATGGGGTAGCCCGGGAAGGCGTAAGCGCGTATCCCCAAGAAGTCACCGCGCAAATGGTCTATAACTTCTTAAGCGGCGGCGCAGGGATAAATGTTTTAGCCAGGCATGCCGGAGCAAGGGTTATAGTGGCGGACTTGGGTGTTGTCCAGGATTTAAAACCTCACCCGGCCCTTGTGATTAAAAAAATAAATTACGGCACTAAGAATATGGCAGTTGGCCCGGCAATGACCAGGCCTGAAGCAATAAAAGCTATTGAGGCAGGGATAGAAATATTTACAGATGAATTTTCCGTCAAAGGCGGATCCGCCTCCGGCGGGAAAAAAGGTATTGATATTATCGGAACCGGAGAGATGGGTATCGGCAATACCACTGCAGCCAGCGCGATTACCGCGGTAATTACAAAAAAACCTGTTGCGGATGTTACTGGTAAAGGAACGGGAATTGACGATAAAGGCATGAAGAATAAAATCAGGGTTATCAAAAAGGCCTTGGCATTGAATAAACCCGATCCTGACGATGCTATCGATATCCTGGCTAAGGTAGGCGGCTTTGAGATAGGGGGGCTGGCCGGTATAATTTTAGCAGCCGCAAGTAAAAGGGTCCCGGTAATAATAGACGGATTTATATCTGCTGCTGCGGCATTAATCGCTTATCAAATAGAACCGAAAACCAAAGATTACATGATCGCCAGCCACTGTTCAGTAGAAAAAGGCCACAAGGTTATATTAGAATATTTGGGCCTTAAGCCCCTTCTGGATTTAAACCTAAGGCTGGGAGAAGGCACGGGTGCTGCCTTAGGAATAAACATAATAGATGCGGCAATAAAGATTTTAACCCAGATGGCTACCTTTAAAAGCGCGGGCGTATCCCAAAAAACCGATAAATGAAGAGCCTACTCTTGGCGCTACAATTCTTAACCATTATTCCCGTTAAGGTCAGCCTCGCACGAGAAGATGAATTAGCAAAATCAATGATATGCTTCCCATTGATCGGGCTATTGCTGGGGTTGGCTTTAGTAGGAATAGACAATTTATTCCTTAACCTGAATTTCCCGGAATTCTCCATAAATATTATCCTGGTTATCTCCCTCGTCATACTTACAGGCGGGATGCATTTAGACGGCCTAGCCGATACTGCCGATGCCTTATTGAGCAGAAAGAGCAAAGAAGAGATGCTTACGATTATGCGCGATCCCCACATCGGCGTAATGGGGGTCTTGGCAATAATAAGCATGCTACTATTAAAGTCCTCTTTTCTTTCTACGCTAGGCATATCTTCCAAAATGACTGCATTGCTCTTAATGTGCATACTGAGCAGATGGTCTATGGTCTTTACGATATTTTTATTCCCTTATGCCAGAGAAGAGGGTAAAGCAAAGACTTTTACGCAGGGAATAACTTTAAAAATATTTATCTTAGCGACTATAATCACCCTGATTCCCGTAATCGCAATCTGGAGGATAAAAGGGCTATTAGTTCTTATGATAATAGCCGGGGTTAATTATATTTTCGGTAAAGCTATGGATAAAAAAATCGGCGGAATAACCGGAGACACCCTTGGCGCAGCAGAAGAAATAACTGAGGTCATCATATTATTTAGTATATGCATTTTAGAAAGGGGCAACCTATGGATAATTTAACGGCGATATCTTCATGGAGCGGCGGTAAAGACAGCTGCCTGGCTTGCTATAAGGCAATCCAAGAGGGCTATCAGGTAAAATACCTTTTGAATTTTATCTCGCGGGAATCCAAACGCGGATGTTTTCACGGAATAGAAAATAAGCTCATGCAGGCCCAAACAGAAGCAATAGGCATACCCCTGATTCAAAAAGAAGTAAGCCCGGATATGAAAAAATATGAAGAGGAATTTAAGGCTGCGGTTAGAGAGTTTAAATTCAAAGGCGTCAAGGCAATGGTTTTCGGGGATATTTATTTAGAAGAACATGAGAATTGGGTTAAACGTGTCTGCAAAGATTTAGATATTTCTGCCGTAGAGCCGTTATGGAATTTACCGCCGGAAGAAATTATCAAAGATTTTATAAAACTCGGCTTTAAGGCGATTATTGTCAGCTGTAAAGCAGACATAATGGGCAAAGAATTCCTCGGCCGTCCGATAGACACGGATTTAATCAGCGAGTTGAAAACAAGGAATATCTGCCCCTGCGGCGAAAACGGAGAATTCCATACCCTGGTGATAGACGGCCCGATTTTTAAGAAACGGATTCAGATACTAAAAGCCGAACCCATTATCAAGGAAGGCTTCTGGAAACACTGGTTTCTCGATATTAAAAAATATAAAACTATCTAATCCGGGTAGGCGAAGGAAGTCCTGGTGGAGATTCCAGGCACTGCCCGCGCAACGGTAAAACCCTATTTAGGGTTTCAAGTCCGGTCGATCGCCTACTGGAAGGAAAGTACCTTCGCGAAGAAGGGAAAGGAGAATCAAGTCATGAAAAGGTTTAGGCTAAAAAAGGTCAGGCAAACACTGATTGTCTTCGCAGGATTGGTTTTACTTTCAAGCAGTTTGTGTCAAGCAGAAGATATTGATTTAGAAAGGATTGTCGTAACCCCAAACAGGAACGAAGAAGAAATGGGCAAAACACCCAACAATATCTCTGTTATTACAAAAGGCCAGATTGAACGCTCAAAAGCAAAAACCATACCCGAACTCCTTAGTGGCCAGGGTTCAGTGATAATGCGGGATTACATCGGTAATGGTAAAACTACAAATGCCGATATCCGCGGTTTCGGAGAAACCGGCTTGAGCAATGTGCTAGTGCTCGTAGATGGCAGACGGGTGAATAATATCGACTTAAGCGGCACCGACTGGACGCAGATACCTGTTTCCATGGTTGAGAAAATTGAAATCCTCAGGGGCGCAGGGAGCGTATTGTATGGCGATAACGCATCTGGAGGTGTAATTAATATAATTACCAAAGAACCCGCGTATAGAAAAAATGAATTGAAATTAGGCTTACTTGGGGGTAGCTATGGGACTTATGGAGAAAACATTGAGCTTTCTCTTGATAAAGAAAATTTTTCCGGCTTAGGCCTTTTTGAACAATATCGAACAGACGGATATAGAATAAATAGTGACCTGATACGCAATGATTTTAACGGAAAATTAAAATATTCCTTAAATGAGAGCTTAAAAACCAGATTTACTTTTGGGAATCACACAGATAAATACGGACTTCCCGGCGGGCTATTAGACGGAGAATTAAATACCAGGGACAGGCGCGCATCGGTTACTCCCGACGATTTTGCAAGGTCTAGAGACTATTTTATTGACTTTGGTATCGAAGGAGATTTGGATGAATTCGGTAAAGTTGAGGTTGATTTGGCCAAAAGAAAAAGAGATACATTCTTTAATAATGTTAAGTATTCTTGGATGAGCGAAAGAAATACCGTTACCTATACCATGAATTCAAAATATTTATTGGAAAATAAAATATTTAGGAATAGAAATAAGTTTATCGCCGGTATAGACTATTTTGATGCAGAGCAAGACATAAATGATGGTAGTTATGCCGGTAACCCTGACAAGCTTACTTTGTCTAAGAAAGATTACGGGTTTTATTTAATGGACCAGTTTTATTTTACCGATAAATTTTCCTTTACCGGAGGGACCCGGTACGAAACTGCGCGTTATAACTTTGAACAGGAAGCGGTTTTAATTGGTTCAGAAAAGAGCAGATTTAAGGAAAGTGTGTTTAATGCCGCGCTAAATTATAACTACCGTGCTGACTCAAATGTTTATTTAAGTTTTGCCAACAGCTTCCGCCTTCCGCTGGTTGATGAAGTTTATGTGAATAAATTTGACTACGGGCTTGGGCCGGGAGGAGGTCTAAATTCCGCCCTTGGCCCTCAGACGGCAAAGAATTACGAAGCCGGCATTCGCCATAGTTTAAATAAAAACTTCCTCATCGGGCTAACCGGCTATATGATGAAAGTTAGGAATGAGATATATTATGAGCCGACAACGGGCAATAATACTAATTATGATAAGACAATCCACAGAGGATTAGAATTCAGCACAGACATGAAATGGGATGAAAGGATTAAACTCTTTGCCAATTATACGTTTACAGATGCATATTTTAAGGGCGGCACATATGATAAAAAAATGATTCCGGCGGTTCCTGTTCATAAATGGAGTTTGGGCGGGGATATAAAATTCCATAAATATTTTATATTTTCCTTGGTGGGTAATTACATCGGGGAAAGGTATTTTATCAGCGACCAAGCTAATGTGCTGCCGCGTATGGCTTCTTATCTTACCGTAGATACCAAATTAATTTTTGATAAAGGTATTGTCTCGGCATTTTTAGGAATTAATAACTTATTCAATGAAGAATATTACGAATATGGTGCGGCTAGTTTCGATAGGACGTATAAAAATTATTATCCAGCAGCAGAAAGAAATTTTACTGTGGGTGGCTCTATAAAGTTTTAAACACGGCATAGCCTTCAGTGACCAACAGTGACCAAAACAGTAAAAGTAACCAAATAACCAACGCAAATAACCAAAGTGACCAATGACCAATGACCAAGACGCTGTTGTAATGACCAAGACGCTGTTGTTAACTCTATATAATCACTAGAGTTATAAAACAATTCTTTTTAAGCCTTAAGGCAGAGGCAGGCTAGACATAAGAATTGTTACGCAACTTATTGCAAGAGATATAATTATTAAGAGCGTCTTGTTTGTGTTTGGCGCTTGTTTGGCGGTTTTGTTTGGTTTTCTGTCCAGTGGGTGACTGACGAAACGAAGACCTTGCCGCCCGCAGCCAAAAGCGAGGACGGCGAAGTGGCTCGGCAGGCAGGACCCGCTGCCTGATATAATTTACACAAGATTGAGTATACTACCCCCTTTAAATCAAAACTTGTAAACCAAAACCAATTATGTTAATATAAATCTCATGCTTTCAGATAAAGCCTTTAAAATCGCGTTTTTATTATCTTTAGCCGCCCACGGCGTTATCCTATTCCAGAATCCTAATCTTAACCCGCATCTTTCTTCAGCGGATAAAAAAAAGCAAAATCTAGAAGTAAGTTATATAGAGCCGGCGCTAAAAAAGCAGGCGCACCAGGAAATACCCCAGCCAAAACAGGACTTTTTAAAATCGTCCCCTAAGGCAACAGCTATGAAAGCAGCCCCGCCGCCCTTCATAGACAGAGAGGTTATCTTTAAAAAAGACAGGCAGGCCCTTTCTCAAAAATATACCTTTACCAAACCCGCTTTTATAAAACCTGATATTATCGCCGTTAAAAAAAAGATAACCTTACCCCCCATAGATATCAATAAAATCAATAGCCCTTCCTACATAACTTATTACCAGATGGTGCGCGAGAAGATCAGGCGCTCGGCTTACCAAAACTATAGCCGGGTAGAAGTGGGCGAGGTGTATCTTTCTTTCGTTATCCTCTCTGATGGCTCCCTGAAAGAAACGCGGTTACTGCAAGAAAAATCATCACCTATCCCTTACCTAAGGGAGATCGCCCTTAGAAGCGTAAAAGAATCCTCACCGTTTGCGAACTTTCCCAAAGAACTGGATTACCCCCAGCTCTCCTTTAACGTAATCATCTCTTTTGAGGTCGAATGAAGCTCCATGGGCTAAAGCCCATGGCCTCTTGGAACGAAATACTAAAGCGGCCATTCTTCATCCTTGCCCTGAAGAGCAGGGTTTTTCTGGCCGCGAATGTATAAACCCCGCGGTATTACCTAAATTATTGACACCCCTTAAATTTAGTGCTATATTGATAATTCAAATAAAAACGGAAGGGAGATGATTATATATGCCGGAGATTGAAATCAAAAAAGACGAATCCTTTGAGTCGGCGTTGCGCCGTTTCAAGAGAAAGATTGAGCAGGAAGGCATCCTAAGAGAGCTCAGAGACCGCAAACATTACGAAAAACCCAGCGAACGCAAAAGAAAGAAGTCAAGAGGAAGAAGATAAGCCTGGCATGGAAAAATCTAAGTTAAGGCCGCCTGCGGTAGCAGGGCAATTTTATCCGTCTTCCCCGAAAGAACTCAAAGAACAAATAGCCTCACTTATTGATAAAAAAGCGGCTAAATCAGATGCCATTGGTTGTATCCTGCCGCATGCCGGTTATATGTATTCGGGAGCCGTAGCAGCCCGGACAATTTCGCATATTCATATAAGGAAAAAGGTAATCCTCCTGGGGCCTAACCATACCGGTTACGGAGCGAAATTCAGTATCGTATCCGAAGGCAGCTGGCAGACTCCGTTAGGTGAGGTCAAAATAGATAGCGGCCTGGCAAAAGAAATTTTACGGCATTCTCAATATTTAGAAGAAGACCCCTTAGCCCATGCATATGAACATTCCCTGGAAGTAGAGCTGCCTTTCTTGCAATATTTCAGAAACGACCTGGAAATCGTACCTATTATCCTGCTCTCCGATGAAGTAGAAACTCTTAAAAAAATAGGTAGCGAGATCGCCGATACTATAACGGGGCTTAAACTTAAAGATTTACCTCTTCTGGCAGCCAGTTCTGATATGACCCACTACGAACCGCAGGAAGAGGCCCAAAAAAAAGACAGCCAGGCTATAGAGGCGATTTTGGAATTAGACGAGGATAAACTTATGCATACGCTGCGGCGTTTAAATATATCAATGTGCGGATATGCCCCGGTGATCACGATGATCTCTGCTGCCAAAAGGCTGGGCGCAAGAAAAGCCAAACTCATACAATATCAAACCAGCGGCGATATAACCCAGGATAAAACTAGCGTAGTGGGTTATGCCGGCATCATCTTATACTAAAACAATGGACGAATTAAATAAAAATATCGACGAGAGCTGGAAAGAAGCGGCGGAAAAAGAGAAAGAAAACCTAAAGAAAGAAGGGAAAACCGCTCCGCCCGAACCGGATTTTATTTTCTTCGTCACTACGCTTTCGCTTCAGGCATCCATTGACTTAGGCCAGGTCCCTAACCCCGCGACAAATAAAAAAGAAGAAAACCTCATACAGGCAAAATTCATTATTGACACCCTGGGGATGCTCAAAGAAAAAACAAAAGGAAACCTGAAGCCAGAAGAAGCAAACTTCCTGGAAAACATACTTTACGAATTAAGGATGCAGTATATATCTCAAGCGCAAGGAGGGACAAAATGATAGACAAAGAATTATTAGACATCCTGGCATGCCCTGCCTGCAAGGCAGACGTGGAACTAAAAGACAACAAAATCGTCTGTAAAAAGTGCGGTAAGAAATACCCTATTAAAGACGATATCCCCATAATGTTGATTGACGAAGCAGAAGATTAATAAAATGAAAAAAATTCTCGTAATCCACGGCCCGAACCTGGATTTATTGGGTAAGAGGGAACCCGGTATCTACGGTAAAGTAACTCTCCAACAGATAAATGGCGCCTTGCAAAAAATTGCTAAAAAAAGAGGGGTAGTCCTGGCCATAAAACAGTCTAACCACGAAGGAGAAATCGTCGATTTAATCGGCAGGATGAAAAATAAATACGCCGGCTTACTAATAAACCCCGCTGCCTATACGCATACCAGCGTTGCCATCAGGGACGCTATAGCAGCCGCAAACATATTAGCGGTAGAAGTTCATCTCTCCAACATTTACTCCCGCGAAGAATTCAGGCAAAAATCCCTGATCAGCCCGGTAGTAAAAGGCACAATACTGGGTTTTGGCGCTAAAAGTTACCTGCTGGGCCTGGAGGCACTGATAGATTTACTTTGATGCTATCTTATGAATTTACGTATAAAATACATATATACAAAATTAAAAGAAAAAAATCTAGATGCCCTGCTGGTCTTTTCTCCCGCCAACATCTCTTATCTTACTGATTTCACCAGCCGTGATTCCCACCTTTTAATATCCAGGCAAAAGAATATTTATATCACAGACTCTAGATATATCCAAGAAGCCAGGGCATGTTTAAAGAACATTGCAACGGTAAAACAGGCCGATGGCCCGATCATGAGAATCATACCTAGGCTCTGTCAGGACTTAGGCCTTAAGCGCATAGGATTTGAAGAAAGGCGCTCTCCTTTAGCTGAAGATAGAGAGGATAAAATAAAATTAAATAAAAAATATGAATTTATTCCCACTCATGGTTTAATAGAGGGGCTGCGGCAGGTAAAAGATAAGGAAGAAATTAAAAAGATAAAAACCGCGATCCAGATTACTGTAAAGGCGTTTGAGTTTATCCGTAATTTTATTTCAGCCGGAAAGAGAGAGATTGAAATTGCCGCAGAAATAGAGCGTTTCGTCAGGTATCGCGGCGCCCAGGGTTGCGCCTTTGAGATTATTGTCGCTGCCGGGGCCAACTCCAGCCTTCCCCACCACCGCACCTCTCAGAGAAAAATTAAAAATAACGAGCATGTCTTGGTGGATATAGGCGTTGAGTATGCGGGGTATAAATCTGACTTGACAAGGATTTTCTTTTTAGGTAAAATAACCCCTACTGTAAGAAAGGTTTACGATATAGTCCGCCGGGCCCAAGATAAGGCAATAGAAAAAATAAAACCGGCTGTCCCTATAAGCGGAATCGATACAGCTGCCCGCCAATACATAACCCGAAAAGGATACGGCGGGTTTTTTGGTCATGCCTTAGGACACGGGATAGGCCTGGAGGTCCACGAAAAACCAAGCATATCCAGCAAAGAAAAAGGCATATTAAATCCGGGGATGGTTTTTACTGTTGAGCCGGCGATTTATTTACCCCACAGGTTCGGCATAAGGTTAGAAGATATAGTTTTAGTAACCAAAAAAGGATGTGAGGTCTTAAGTGGCCCTCTCGATAAATGACGTCAAGTCAGGGTTAACTATACTGGTAGACGCAGAAGTATACCTGGTCATAGAAACCCAGCATGTAAAACCGGGTAAAGGCGCCGCTTTCGTCCGGGCAAAATTAAGAAACTTAAGGAACGGCGGCATCCAGGAGAAAACTTTCCGGGGAGATGAAAAAATAGATGCTGCTTTTATAGAAGAAAGAAAGCTGCAATATCAGTATTTCTCCGGCACTATATACCATTTTATGGACCAGGATAATTATGAAGAAATATCCATCTCCGAAGACAGTATCGGTGATAAGAAAAAATTTTTAAAAGATAACCTGGAAGTTATGGGGTATTTCTATAAAAACGAAACCTTAAACATCAACCTGCCGAATTTTATTGAGTTTAAAATTATCCATACCGAACCCGGGATAAAAGGGGACACCGCAAAAAGCGGCACAAAGCCGGCGCAAATCGAGACCGGGGCAAACATACAGGTACCGCTTTTTATAGATACGGGGGATAAAATAAAAGTAGATACCCGCACAGGAGAGTATATCGAAAGGGTATACTCATAAAAATACGAGGTTTCCTATGAATATCAAAGAAATAAAGGAAATGATCAACCTGATGAACGAAAACGGCCTGGTAGAACTGGAAATTGAAAAAGACGGCATGCGCATCAGGTTAAAAAAGACCGGCGCCGCAGGCATAGATGCAGCTAACCAGCCGATAATAGTGGAAAGGACACGCGTATCGGGTGAACACCCCAGAGAAGAATCCTACGAAACCACAGAAAAAACAACGGGAAAAACGATAGAAATAAAGGCGCCGATGGTAGGGACATTTTACCGCGCGCCCTCTCCGGAAGCGCCGCCCTATGCTGAGGTGGGCCAGGTAATAGAGCCGGGGCAGGTTATCTGCATCATCGAGGCGATGAAATTAATGAACGAAATAAAATCGGAAGTGAAGGGTAAGGTCCTGGAAATTTTCGCGGATAATGCCGAACCCGTAGAATTCGGGCAACCGATGTTTCTCATCGAACCCCTCTAAAATTAATAATCTAAACCGATGTTTTCAAAAATCTTAATAGCCAACCGCGGCGAAATAGCCCTGCGGGTCATCCGTGCCTGCCGGGAATTAGACATCCGTACCGTCGCTGTATATTCCGAGGCGGACAGGAATTCTCTGCATGTGCGCTTTGCTGATGAGGCCATCTGCATAGGCAAGCCGCAAAGCAGCAGCAGTTACTTAAATATCCCCGCGATTATCAGCGCCGCGGAAATCACCGATGTAGACGCGATACATCCGGGATACGGTTTTCTTGCCGAAAACCCGCATTTCGCGGAAATCTGCGAGTCCTGCCAGATAACTTTTATCGGGCCTACCCCGGAGAATATCCGGCTCATGGGCGACAAAATGGCAGCGCGCGCCAATATGCAAAAGACGGGCCTGCCTATAGTGCCCGGGAGCATTGCCGCAATAAAAAATAAAGAAGAGGCTATCAGGACCGCTAAAAAAATAGGCTATCCCGTAATTATAAAAGCGGCTGCCGGCGGCGGCGGAAAAGGGATGAGGATCGCCCACAATGATATCAGGTTAGTGGCTAGCCTGATGACCGCCCAGGCAGAGGCAGAAGCGAATTTCGGCAACTCTAATGTCTACATAGAAAAATATGTCGAGAGGCCCCGGCATATAGAGATACAGATCCTCTCTGATAAACACGGGCATATTGTGCACCTCGGAGAGAGGGACTGCAGCATACAGAGAAGGCACCAGAAGCTATTGGAAGAATCCCCCTCGCCGGTAGTGGACAATAAATTACGCAAACGCCTGGGAGAATTAGCCGTAAAGGGCGCTAAGGCAATAAACTATGTCGGCGCCGGGACCATTGAATTTCTTTTAGACAGTAATAACAACTTCTATTTTATGGAAATGAATACCCGGATACAGGTAGAACACCCCGTAACCGAAATGGTAACCGGGATGGATTTGATAAAAGAACAAATCCGCGTTGCCGCGGGCGAGAGGCTCTCTTTTCAACAGGACGATATCCAGATAAAGGGTGCTGCGATAGAATGCCGGATAAACGCCGAAGACTATACCAATAACTTTTCGCCTTCCCCGGGCAGGATAGAAACGCTTAATCTGCCCGGCGGGCCGGGCGTACGCCTGGATACCCATATCTACGCCGGATACGAAATCTCACCCTACTACGACTCGCTGGTCGCCAAACTAATAACTTACGCCGGCACGCGCCAGGAAGCAATAAGAATAATGCAAAGGGCGTTAAACGAATTTACTATCTCCCCCATAAAAACTACCATACCCTTCCACCAGCGCCTGCTGGCAGATTCTGCCTTTTTGGAAGGAAAGATATCCACCCATTTTGTCCAAGAGATGCTAAAGGAAGAATACAAAGACATCCCGCAAAATGAATAATTTCGCCGTGCCTGGCGTAAGCAGGAGGGGGCAATGCATAAAGAAGAATCACAAACGGATTTAGGAAAAATCAGGATACATAAAAACGTCATTGCCTCAATAGCGTCTTTAGCGGCAGTGGAAATTGAGGGCGTAAAACGTATCGGCAAAGACTTAAAAAGCGGAATACTGGAATTAATCGGGCAAAAATCCGCAACGGCTATTGATGTCCAGATTGACAAAAACGAGGAGATACGCGTAGAAATTCCGCTCGTGATAAAATACGGCTCCAACATACCCGAAGTAGCCAATAAGGCCCAGGAAAATGTACGTAACGCCTTGGAGAAAATGACCAGCCTATCCATCAAATATATCAATATAAACGTGCAGGGTATAGAGAGGGGGTAACTTATGCGCATATTCACGGTCTTAGGGATATTATTTTATGCGGTAGTGCTTATTTTAATCGGATTAGTAATGATAATTTTCTCTCTCAACCTATTACAGCCCCAAGACATAAATAACCTCTTGGCATACGCGCAATACGGGATTAATTCCAGGATAATCGTCGGGCTTTCGGGCCTCTTGTTAATACTCATAAGTTTCTCGTTTGCGCAATTAATCTTGGGCAGGTTCCAGCGTGAGAAGACTATTGCCTTCACTACTTCTTCGGGAGAGGTAACTATCGCGCTTTCAGCGGTGGAAGACCTGATAAAACGGGTAGGCTTTATTATCCCGGAAATAAAAGAATTGAGGCCTGATGTAATCGCCACTAAAAAAGGTATCATCGTCGATATCAGGGTCGTCCTGAAATCGGAGGCGAATATCCCGGAGCTGACCGGACGGCTGCAGGAGATAACCCGCTCTAAAATACAGGAAATTTTAGGGATTGAAGAGCAGATTATTATCAGGATTCACGTAGCAAAAATTATCTCTGCGCAGGAAACAGATAAAAGAAGAAAAGAACAATTAAAAGAAGAACCCCCCATACCGTTTGGCGGTTACAGGGTGTAAAATATAAAATAAAAGGAGCGAGGATATGGCAAAAATTGGTATTCTTACCGGAGGAGGCGATTGCCCGGGCTTAAATCCGGTAATCAGAGCGGCAGTCAGAAAGGCAGTAAATGAAGGGCACGAAATAATCGGTATCAAAAACGGCTGGAAAGGCCTGATTGAAAACGATATTGTCAGCTTAAATCTTGCCAGCGTCTCCGGCATATTGCCTAAGGGCGGGACAATATTGGGCACGAGCCGGACAAACCCATATAAAAAAGAAGGCGACCTGCAAAAACTAAGGGACAATTATAAGAAAATCGGTTTAGACGCCCTTATTGCTGTAGGCGGAGAAGATACCTTAGGGGTAGCCTCAAAATTAATCAAAGACGGCATCACTAATATTGTGGGGGTGCCCAAGACCATAGATAACGACCTCTCTGCCACAGACTATACCTTTGGTTTTGACACGGCGTTAAATACTGCCACGGAGTGCATTGACAAACTGCATACTACTGCCGAAAGCCATCACCGCATCATCGTCGTAGAAGTCATGGGCAGGCACGCCGGATGGATCGCCATAGAAGCGGGGATAGCAGGCGGGGCGGACGTAATTTTAATACCCGAACTGCCTATTGATATCGAGGAAACCTGCGCTATTATAAAAAAGAGGCATACGCGAGGCAAACTCTTCAGCATAGTGGTGGTAGCTGAAGGCGCGAAATTCAAAGAAGGCACTATGATTACGCAGGAAGAAAAACTGGATGAATTCGGGCATGTCAGGTTAGGGGGAATAGGCGAATCTTTAGGCCAGGAGATAGAAAAAAGGACGGGCTACGAAACAAGGGTAAGCGTCCTCGGCCATATTCAAAGAGGAGGCACTCCCAGCGCTTTTGATAGAGTTTTAGGTACAAGATTCGGGGTAAAGGCAGTGGAATTAATAAAAAACAAGAAATTCGGCAGGATGGCCGCGCTGGTAGGGAATAAAATCGTTGACGTGGCCATTGAAGAAGCGGTATCCGCTTTAAAAACAGTGGATATGGAACTTTACTCTATCGCAAAGGAATTCTTTGGTTAAAACGGAGCGGGCAGATGAGAGACAGAATTAAAGATATACTGTTGGAAAGCATCCAGGTCAAAGAAGAATTAATGCGCACAGGCTTAAGCCAAATCATAGAAATCACCACTATCGTTATTGACGCCTTAAAGAAAAACGGTAAAGTAATCCTGTTCGGTAACGGCGGTTCAGCCAGTGACAGCCAGCATATTGCCGCAGAATTAGTAGGCAGGTTTAAAAAAGACAGGGATGCCCTGCCGGCTATTGCCCTGACCACAAATACCTCTATAATAACGGCGCTGGCTAATGATTACGGCTACGAGTTCGTCTTTGCAAAACAGGTAGAGGCCTTGGGACAAAAGAACGACGTGGTTATCGGGATATCCACAAGCGGAAAGGCAAAAAACGTTGCCTGCGGGATCAAGCAGGCAAAAAAAATGGGGATAAAAACAATCGCCCTCACCGGAGCGGATGGAGGGGAATTGGCTAAACTAGCTGATGTATCGCTGGTAGTGCCTTCTTCGGTCACTGCCAGGACACAGGAGGCGCACATCATCGTCGGGCATATCATTTGCGAACTGGTAGAACAGGCCTTCTGCCAATAAACTAAAACCACTAATGATACGTCTCTTAGAGGATAAAATAAAGAGCCCGGATAAATTGAAGAGGATAGTCTCTTACCTGAAAAAACATGGCGAAAGAATCGTCTTCACTAACGGCTGTTTTGATATACTGCACTACGGCCATGTAAAATACCTGCAAGAAGCTAAGAGAAAAGGCGATTGCCTGATAGTGGCTGTAAATAGCGACGCCTCGGTGAGAAAAATAAAAGGCAGCAAAAGGCCGATTGTGCGGCAAAAGGACAGGCTGCGTATAGTAGCGGCCTTAGAAAGCGTAGATTATGTGGCCTCTTTTAACCAGACTACGCCGCTAGAGATAATAAAAATCCTTAAACCGGATGTGCTTATCAAAGGTTCAGACTGGGACAAGAACGACATCGTAGGCAAAGATATTGTCTTAAAATACGGGGGCAGGGTCCATACCATAAAATTAGTAAAAAACAGGTCTACTACCGCTATAATCAAAAAAGTTGCCCAAGCCCGATAGAAAAAAGATTGTCCATAGGATTATCGACGCTAATATAAACCGCGCGACAGAGGGCCTACGCGTATGCGAAGAAGTCACCAGGTTTATCTTAAACGATAAAGGCCTGACAACAAGTTTCAAGAAAATAAGGCACGGGATTAATACTATATTGAAATGCCTGCCTAAAAAAACAGAATTGCTCCGTTATAGGCAAAGCCGAAATGACGTAGGCAAAGGTATCTATATAAATGAATTAAAACGCAGTAATTACCAGGAAATTTTCTTTGCGAATATTCAGCGCGTGAAGGAATCGATCAGGGTACTGGAAGAATTCTCCAAGCTCATGAATAAAAAAACTGCCGTTGGGTTCAAAAGATTAAGGTACGGTATTTATGAGCTGGAAAGAAAAACTGCTAAAAAAATATTCCCGGGCATAGAAACCCGCCTGTAATAATCCGGTAATGACGCAATTAGAATACGCAAAAAACAATACCCTCACTACCCTGATGAAAGGCCTTGCGCAAAACGAGGGCATACCCCAGGGGCTGCTTTTAAAATACATCAAAGAAGGCAGGGCCGTCATCCCTCAAAACAAAAACCATAAAATAAAAAAGCCATGCGCCATAGGTTACGGGCTGCGCACAAAGATAAACGCCAATATCGGCACCTCTACCGATAAATCATCCCTTAAGGAGGAATTAAAAAAGCTGGCTGTAGCGGTAAGATACGGCGCAGATACAATTATGGACCTAAGCGTGGGGGGCAACATCAAAAAAATAAGAAGAGAAATACTGCGCCGTTCTCCCGTGCCAATAGGAACAGTGCCTGTTTACGAAATAGCGGTCAACGCCCAAAAAACGCAAGGCGACTTTTTAAAATTTAACGCCGATGACGTAATCGCAACTTTAGAATCGCAGGCAAAAGAGGGAGTGGATTTTTTTACCATCCATGCCGGCGTAACCAAGAAGAGTTTGGCTGCCCTGAAGAAACATAAGAGGATACTGGATATCGTATCCAGGGGCGGGGCAATAATCGCCAGCTGGATGACCAGATATAAAAAAGAAAACCCCTTTTTTGAGTATTTCGATAAAATTCTGGATATTGCCTACAGCTACGACGTAACCTTAAGTTTAGGAGACGGCCTAAGGCCGGGTTCAATACTGGATGCAACCGATGAGGCGCAAATTTCTGAGCTAGAAATACTGGGAAAACTCGCCCAGCAGGCAAAAAGAAAAAATGTCCAGGTCATGATTGAAGGGCCCGGGCATGTGCCGTTAAATGAGATTAAAAAAAATATTGCTTTAGAGAAAAGACTCTGCCACCAGGCGCCGTTTTATGTCTTAGGGCCTTTGGTCACTGATATCGCCGCCGGTTATGACCATATCAGCGCCTCCATCGGTGCTGCTTTAGCGGCAAGTTTAGGTGCGGATTTTTTATGTTATGTCACTGCCTCCGAACATTTACGGCACCCTTCCGTAGAAGACGTAAGGGAGGGCGTGATAGCTTCTAAAATCGCCGCGCACGCCGCCGATATAGCAAAAGGGGTAAAATCGGCGATAGAACGCGATAAACAAATGTCGCTGGCCAGAAAAAAACGCGACTGGAAAAAACAAATTACCTTATCCATAGACCCCGATAAAGCCAGATGCTATAGAAACTCTTCAAAGCCAAAATTATCTGACGTATGCACCATGTGCGGAAGATATTGTTCTATTAAGTTAATAGAAAAATGCAATGCGGGCGTAGTTCATCGGTAGAACACCAGCTTCCCAAGCTGGATAGGAGGGTTCAATTCCCTTCGCCCGCTTGTTTTTAGCTTTTTGGCGGAAGTATATAATTTATGCTTAAGTTAAAGTCATCATTATATCTTATACATATCATCTGTTACCTGCTCTTCTTGGCTGGTTGCGCTCCCACCCCTTACATAAAACCAACTCCGCCCAAAGGCATACCCGGAATCTACCATCGCGTAGAAAGGGGCCAGACCCTATGGCAGATCTCAAAAATTTATAACGTGGACTTAGATGAGATTGTGGGAATAAACCATATCCCCGATGCCGCAGCCATAGACGCAGGGCAACTCATATTTATACCCCACCGCCAAAAAACGCAATATTTAACCTCTAAGGGCCAGGCGGAAAATTTCATCTGGCCGGCAAGAGGCAAGGTTATCTCTACTTTCGGCCAGACATTCAATAATATGCTCAATAAGGGTTTGAATATACAATGTTATCACAACCCGGATGTGCTGGCTTCGCGTAGCGGAAAAATTGTTTTCTCCGATGATAATTTCGGGGGCTTCGGCAGGACCATAATTATCGACCACGGCGATGGCTTCTTAACTGTCTACGCCAGGAACTCCCAAATTCTTGTTAAAAATGGCAGCTATGTGCAAAGGGGCGCCGTTATTGCCAAGGCAGGCTACACGGATAACGATAAAAACACATATCTGCACTTTGAGATAAGGAAAGGGCATATCCCCCAGAACCCTTATTTTTACCTCCCATGAAAAAAGATACATTTTTCGGCCGCGAATTTTATCTGGATGCCTTAGAAAAACGCATCACCGACCTAAAGGACGGCTACCGCCAGAATATCGCCATTATCGGGGATGAGCTCGTCGGAAAAACAGCGATAATATTTAAATTCCTGAATAAATTTTATGATACCCGCATAATCACCTTATATATGGAAATCAGGCCGGAATCCTTCGCCTCTTTCGCCAGGAGGTTTATCGGCGTGCTGCTCTACAACTTTCTGGCAAATAGCGGCATCCCCTTAAAAGAAGACCTGGATTTCCTGATTAAAAAATCCGAAAAGTATATACCCAAGGCCGTAGAAAAGATAAAATCCATCTTAACCCCCCTGGATAAAACAAGGAAAAACAATAATTTTATTGAACTTTTTTCCTTGTGCGAGGCCATCCATCAGGAAACGGATAAATTCTGCGTAGTCATATTCGACGAATTCCAGAACCTGGAAAATATAGGCGCCAAGAACCTTTATCCCGAATGGTCTAAATTATTAATCCTGCAGAAAAAAACAATGTATATCATCATCAGCTCCATGAAATTCAAGGCCAGGGCCATACTCTCCAAGAATCTATCTTTGCTGTTCGGGAATTTTGAAATACTTACCGTAGAACCCTTTGACGTAAAAATAAGCGAGGGTTATCTGGAATATATGCTTAAGGGCCTAAGTATAGATAAGGGGTTAAAAAATTTCCTGGTCCATTTTACCGGAGGAAGCCCATTTTATTTAGAGTTGATAACTAAAGAGTTATCGAAAAATAATATCTCTGGCTTAACGGATATACTCGAAGACCTGCTTTACCTGCCTACGGGGCTGCTGCATCAGAAATTTTCTAATTACCTCAAGCGCTTCCTGGATACGCCTTTTAGCCAGGACTATATAACCATCCTCTACCTAATCTCTAACGGCCATAATAAAATAAAAGATATCGCCCACATCCTGCGTAAGCAGAAGAAAGAACTGGCGTTACGAATAAACCATCTGCTGGAACTGGATACAATAAGCCGTAGCGGCGACTTCCTGAAAGTCAACGACCGCGTATTCAGTTTCTGGCTGAAATTCGTCTACCAGGAAAAGATGCAGTCTCTGACCTTTGACGCAAAGAACCAGAAGGTGCTTTTCAGGGATAAAATAGAAGGGATGATCCGTGAATTCCTCGCAAATACACAGAGGCCCATAATAGAACGGATGAAAGAATTACTGCGCCTCTTCGAAGATGAAATCATACAGATAGACAAGAAACGGGTTAGGCTGAGCCATTTCAGGGAAATCAAAAACCTGGAATTTAACGGCCAGGGCTTGAGGGAAGGCGTGATTGGGCGTTCGCATGATAACCTTTGGATAATCGCCCTTAAGAACGATTTATTGACCGAAAGGGACATTACGGACTTCGCTAGGGAATGCAAGAAATACCGCCATAAAACACAGAGAAAAATTATTATCGCCTTACAGGAGATAGACCCCACTACCAGGCTTCGGGCCCTGGAAGAAAAAATCTGGACGTGGGACTTAAATAACTTAAATCAGATATTAGATTTGTTTTATAAGCCCAGGATTATCGCGTGAGCCCCGCCCTTCCTAAATAGGGCCGGGGAATAAATAGAAAGGAAGAGCGGGGTGAAAATCGGAGTCATCGCAGATACACACATACCTGACCGGGCAAAGGATATACCGGAGGCGATATTACATGCCTTTAGAGGCGTTGATATGGTTATCCATGCCGGAGACCTCGTGGACTTAAGCGTCTTAGACCAATTGAGGACTGTCTGTAAAAACGTAAAGGCGGTCTGGGGCAATATGGATCCTTACGAAGTAAGGAAGGTGCTGCCGGAGAAAGAGATCGTGCAGGCAGGTAATTATAAAATTGGCGTCATGCACGGGTATGGGCCGCCCAATCAACTGATAGAACTTATGGAAGGTATATTTAAAAATGAAGGCGTAGATTTAGTTATCTTCGGCCACTCGCATTCTGCCACGAACGAAAATAAAGGCGGCGTAATCTATTTTAATCCAGGCAGCGCCACGGATAAGGTCTTTGCCGACTATAATTCCTATGGAATCATAGAAATTAATGGTAAAATAAAAGCCAGTATTATTAGGTTATAAGTTGTAAGCCGTAAGCTATAAGCCTAAAAAAACAGTTTAAAGCTAACGATAAATATTTAACTCATGGACAGGCTCTGGGCGCCCTGGAGAATGAAATACCTGAAAGCAAAAAAGCAGAAAAAATGCATATTTTGCCGGGAATTAAAGGCTAAACATAGGAGTTATATTATAACTAAAACCAGATACTCATTCTCCATGCTCAATATCTTCCCGTATAATAACGGGCATGTGATGGTATCTCCCATAAGGCACGTCGGGGATTTATCCCAGCTTAAAGACGCCGAAATGCTGGATTTGTTTAAAACCTTAAATAAAACAAAGAAGGTATTAGATAAAACCTTAAGGCCGCACGGATATAATATCGGCATCAATATATCGGCCAGCGCCGGAGCAGGAGAGGCCAACCACCTGCATATACACATTGTCCCGCGCTGGAGGGGCGATATAAATTTTATGCCCATACTAAATAACACCAAGGTAATCTCGCAATCGCTGGATGAATTATATAAATTATTAAAAAAACATGTTTAATCAGGCGCAAATAAAAGAATCCGAAAACAACCTTCTTGCCCCTTATGCCATGAAAAGCCATCAGACTAAAGGCAGGGTCTATCAAGAAAAGGAACATCCTTACAGGTCCGTATACCAGAGGGACCGCGACAGGATTATCCATTCCGCTGCCTTCAGAAGGCTGGAATATAAAACCCAGGTATTCGTAAATCACGAGGGGGATTATTACCGCACAAGATTAACGCACACCCTGGAAGTCGCCCAGATTGCCAGGACCATAGCCAGTGCCTTAAGATTAAATGCCGACCTGACAGAGGCCATAGCCCTGGCGCATGATTTAGGCCATACGCCTTTCGGCCATTCCGGAGAAGACGCCTTAGATGAGCTTATGGCAAAATACGGCGGCTTCAACCACAATCTGCACGGTTTAAGGGTTGTAGATATATTAGAAGCAAAATACCCGGATTTCCCCGGCCTGAATTTAACCTGGGAGGTAAGGGAGGGCATAGTAAAACACTCCTCGGCATTTGACAGGTCTGATAAAATAAAGGGTTTAGCGCCTAATGAAATGCCCACGTTAGAAACCCAGGTAGTGGATATCGCCGATGAGATAGCCTATGATAATCATGATATAGACGACGGCCTGACCTCAGGGTTATTGAAGGAACCCGACCTGAAACAAGTGGGCCTCTGGGATAAGATAAGTAAAGAAATATCCAAAAAATATGCTAAAATAGATAGTGAGCAGAGAAAATACCTGATTATCAGGTCGCTGATTGATATACAGGTTACAGACATCATCCGGGAAACGGAAAAAACAATAAGCAAACTAAAACTTAAATCCTGCGCCCAGGTAAGGAAGTCCGATAAAAAGATTATCGCCTTTAGCAGTGAATTGCGTAAAATAAGAAAACCCCTGCGCGAATTCCTTATGGAGAACTTATACCGCCATTATCGCGTCATAAGAATGAGCAATAAAGCCAAACGTTTTATACAGGAGCTCTTTAAAACTTACATAGATAACCCCCGGCAACTGCCGCCTAAGATACAAAAGAATATACCCGCTGACGGCGTAAGGCGCGCAGTCTGCGATTATATTGCCGGCATGACAGACAGGTATGCCCTCGATGAATACAAAAAACTATTTGACCCCTACGAAAAAGTATAAGACATTAATCTCCGCCATCCATTCTATTTATCGGCTGGTTAACGCCACCTTTGAACTGGAGGACCTGCTGCCCCGGCTGGCTCGGCTCATCTGCCAGATATTTCATTGCCGCTATTGCCTTATCCTGCTCTTAGACCATACCAAAGAATACTCGTTACTACGCTGCCTGATTATCGGTAAACAAAAACATGTCATCGATAAACGGATGAAAATTTCAAACAGGATAGAAAAAAGAATCATCGAGAAACTTACGTCAATAAGAAAGGGCAACACCTTAGGCATACCGCTTGTCTATGAAGATATAACGGGCATAATCGTTATAAAGAGGGCTGGCAGCGATAATCCGTTCGACAGGTTCGACCAGGAAATGCTCATGACCATCGCCGAGCAGGCCATAATCGGGATAAAAAATCTGCAACTTTATAAAGAACAGCAAAAAATAGTTTTAGGCAGCATAAAATCGCTGGTAACGTTATTGGACGCGCGCGTCCCTCAGGAATACACCCACTCGCCGTATTTCAGCCACCTGGTCTTGCTAATTGCCAACCAAATGCACCTTGATGCCAAGCAGGTGGAAAGTTTAAAATACGCCAGCATGTTGCATGACGCAGGCAAGGTGGATATCCCCCCGGAAATACTGGCCAAGACAACAAAGCTCACCGCGAAAGAATATAGTATTATTAAACGCCACCCTGCTGTAGGCGCGCAGATATTAAGGCACTTACAGATCTTAAGGCCGGTTATACCCATCATTATGCATCATCACGAAAAATTCAACGGCACGGGATACCCCTCAAAACTTAAAAAAGGCCAGATCCCGCAAGGCGCGCGCATTATGGCTGTGGCGGATGCCTTTGAGGCAATGGTCTACGGCAGGCCTTACCGGGAAAGGATGGATATGGCCTCGGCCATAAAAGAAATAAAGAAAAAAAGCGGCACGCAGTTCGACCCTAAGGTCGTAGAGTCATTCCTGAAGGTAGTAAAAAAAATAAAGACAAAAAAATATCTGTAATTAAGGCGTTAAAAGTTATATAATAACCGCTATGAAAAGAGAAGAAGCCCAGCAATTAGAGTTATTTTCGCAAACCAGAGAGCCAGGCCAAAAGGAAACGCGCCTTTCCGGTTTACTTCTGAATTTTATCCGGGGGTGGGAAAAAACAATCCTTATAATCATCGGCCTGGCGATTACCGGTATCGTCTGTTTTTCTTTAGGCGTAGAGAGGGGCAAAAGGATAGTGCGGCTAAAAACAGATTCCCGCCTGGACATCGCCCTGAAGGCCCAGAAGGCACAGCCTAAAGCCGCTGCATTAGCTCCCAGGCAGGCAGATACGCAGGCACAAGCGGCACAACAATCTCTTCTACCCCCGAACTATACCATACAGGTGGCTTCTTTCATCAACAGGAAAAACGCGCAGAGGGAAGCGGATATTTTAAAAAAGAAGGGGCTATCCACCATGGTCCTGTCTAAAGGCAAATTTACCATAGTTTGCGTGGGAAACTTCCCTAACAAACAAGAAGCAGAGTTTTTATTACCAAAGCTAAAAAAACAATACCAGGATTGCAGAGTAAGGAGGCTTTAAAAACAATGTCAATACACCCTTCATTAAAATTATCGGACAAAAATAAAAAACAAAGGTCGGTATTAAAACGCACGGAACGCTTAAGAATCATGCTGGATAAAGAGCAATGGAAGGAAGGCGATGAAGTCTGCGGCCTGCCTAAGATTAAGACCATAAGGATAAAAATCAAGAAAGAAAAAGCGGAAAAAACAGAAACTGCTGCTGCCGAAGGGGCCGCTCCTGCCGCTAGCGAAACCAAAACACAAACTCCTGCCAAAGGGGCCGCTGCTGCCAAGACACAGGGTAAGTAATAAAATAGATGCGCCCAGCCTTAAAAATATCCGCCGTATTATCGCTGATCATAATAATTGCGTCCCATCCGCTTTACGCGGCTTCTTACCAGGGGATAATTAACGCCAACGATATCAACGTACGCTCTGACTCCACGGTAAGTTCCCGGATTATCTGCAAAATAAATAAAGGGGATAAGGTAGAGGTGGTGCGGGAATTATACGAATGGTATAAGATCCGGATGCCCAAAACCGCGCCGTCTTTTATCAAAAAAACCTTAGTTACCGTCATAGAGAATAATACCGCCAAGGTATTAAAAGATAACGTAAATATCCGCATGCAACCTAGCGAATCGTCGTGGATATTGGGGAGAGCCGATAAAAACGAGGTGGTAAACATCTTAGAAGATAAGGGGGGGTGGTACAAAATAGAACCGGTGAATGATAGTTTCGGCTGGATACATAAGAGCTTCGTGGATAAAGCGAGCGTTGCCGATGAAATAACGCAAGAGGCCAAATTAACCCCGCCCCAAGAAAAAGAAGCTGCGGTAATTAATAAGGAACCTGTTTTAGATGAAACCATAATCCTTGAAGGCATTGTAAAACCCTACGGCAAGGTCTTCAGGCGTAACGCAACGCATAAACTTATCACCCCGGATAAAAAAGTATTTTTTTTAAAAGGGAATAAAGAAAACCTGGATAACTTAAATTACTGCAGGGTAAAGGTAACCGGAAAATTAATCAATATTAAAGGCCCTAACCCCGTCGTTGAAATAACAAAAATAGAAGCGCTAGATTAAATATTATGGCCCTTTTAGTATCTTTCTTATTATTGTTTGGGTTATTAATCATAGCGATGACCGTGCATGAATTCGCCCACGGTTGGGTAGCCTATAAATTAGGGGACTCTACCGCTAAAAATTCCGGCAGGCTCACCCTGAACCCTTTAGCGCATATAGACCCGCTCTGGACATTCTTACTGCCCTTATTCCTGTTTATGAGTACCAACGGGCAGTTTGTTTTCGGGGCGGCAAAACCCGTCCCGATAAATTATTCCTCCTTAAAAAACCCCAGGAGCGATATTATCTGGATAGGCGCAAGCGGGCCCCTCGTAAATTTCCTTTTTGCCTTTCTCCTAAGTATAATATTAAGATTATTACCCCTGCCCGTAGTGCTGAAGTTCGCCATAGAAAACCTCATTATCATCAACGTAGTCCTGGCTGTATTTAATCTCATCCCCATACCGCCTTTAGACGGTTCGCGTATCTTATTGGGGATATTGCCTGAAAAATTAGCCCAGAAATATGCGCTTATTGAACCTTACGGATTTATTATTATAATTATGATGCTCTGGCTAGGGGTCTTCGGCCGCATCATCTGGTCCGGGGTAAGCCTGATACTGAAATTACTGGGGGTATTTTCTTAAAAAAAATGCGCGTACTGAAACTGAACCTCAAGAAACGTTCCTACAATATAGTTATCGCGGATAACGCCATAAAACACCTGGGCAGATACATATCCGGACTAAATATCGGAAGCAGCGCATACGTAATTACAAATACGCCCATAAACAAAAGGCACGGGAAATCACTGGATAAAATACTTAAAGGATCCGGGCTTGAGGTAAGATTTAAACTTATTCCCGATACGGAAAAAAGCAAGTCTATAGAGATGGTTTCTACGATAATCCGGGATTTAACTGCCTATGATAAAAAGAGGCGCATCTTCATCGTCGCTTTCGGAGGCGGGGTCATCGGCGACCTGGCCGGATTCATCGCCTCTATTTATAGGCGCGGCATTGCCTACATACAGCTGCCCACGACGCTATTGGCGCAGGTTGATTCTGCTATCGGCGGAAAAACCGCGGTAGATCTGACCCAGGGCAAAAACCTCCTGGGCGCCTTTTATCAACCCAAGTTAGTATTGAGCGACATAAAGTTCCTGAAAACATTAAACGCCAGGCAAATAAGAAACGGCCTCGCCGAGATAATCAAATACGGGATCATAAAAGACGCCCGCTTATTCGCATACCTTGAAAAAAACTATCGCGATATCATTAAGTTAAAAACATCCGCTTTGGAATTTATAATAACCCGCTGCAGCGATATCAAGGCAAAAATTATCCAGCAGGATGAAAGGGAAGAGAAGGGCATGCGCACTATCCTGAACTTCGGCCATACCATAGGCCATGCCATTGAGGCAGCCGGAAGATATAAAAAATACAGCCATGGCGAGGCCATTGCCTTAGGCATGCTGGCAGCCTGCGGCGTAAGCAAAAGATTAAACCTGATTGATGACTCCGTAGCCGAAAGGATTAAAGGGCTGATAGAAAAGGTGAACTTACCTGCCAGGATAAAGAATATTCCTCTTTCTGATATAATAAAGGCGCACTATCGCGATAAGAAGTTCAGCGGAAGTAAGAATAAATTCGTCCTCATCAAAGGCATCGGCAAGGCCTGTGTAAAAGAAAACATTCCGCTTAAGGTCATTCAAGAAGCGGTGAAAGAAATACTTTAATTGTAATCTCCAGCGGGTGACGCGGGAGATGCCTCGAGGAAAATTTGACGAGAGGCTCACCACGCGGTGAGGACCCGCTGCCTGATAGAATTTACAAGAGACTTTGCTGTTTGACATTTCTAAGAATGTGTGCTATATTTTTACCTGTAAATCAAAATAATCGAGGATATATTCAAGAAGAAAGGAAGAAATAATGACCGCTGAAGCAGCTAAGCCAGAAGCAGCCAAAGAGCAGCCCAAGCCCGCAAAGCCAATAGAAGAAAAACAGACTAATTGCTTAGCCTGTAATAAGCCTATTAGGAAGTTAAAACGGTATTACCGTAACGGAAAATTCTACTGTAACAAAAGATGCTGGCGCAAGGCAACGCAGAAACCCAAAGAAGAAAAAAAATGATAAAGCGCAAAAAAACAACAGAGAGAAGACGTTACCCCCGGATAAAACAGGCCCTACCCATTAAGATAGTGGCTAACGGCTATGATTTCACCACCAGCACCCAGAACATCAGCTGCGTAGGCGCCTATTGCTGTTTAGATAAATACATACCTCCCTTTACCAAAATCGCAGCCAAGGTTATCCTGCCCATTACGAACGCAAAAAGAATAGAAAATGTCGAGGTTGAATGCACCGGCGTAATCGTCAGGACAGAAGATAAAGAAAACGGTGGTTTTAATATCGCCATATTTTTCAATAAGATCACGCCCGGCCAACGTAAAAAGATATCCCAGTATGTAAACCAATTCTTGCCCAAAGAATCCTGCGGCCATAAAAGGTTATAAGCAGCCTTAAATTGAACTAAATTCTCTCCCCGCCTAAAAAAATTACGTGGGTAAAATAAAAAAACATTTAGCGGTAAAACTATTTAGCGGTTTCATCTTCAAGGAAGAGAATACCCTGGCTAAGGCCGAATCTTTCTTAGAGAAAAAATTCGGCAGGATAGACTTTGAAAGCCCGCTTCTTCCTTTTACCCATACGCATTACTACGAAGAAGAATTCGGCAAGGGCTTAAAAAGAAAATTCGTTAGCTTTAAAAAGCTCATCCCTCCCGAAGGCCTGCCTAAAATAAAAATCGCAACTAACAGAATTGAGCAAAAATTATCCCGGGCGGGACTACGTTTAATCAACATTGACCCGGGTTATCTGGATATGGCAAAACTTGTCCTGGCGACAACCAAAGACTATAAGCACCGTATTTATCTTGATAAAGGCATCTATGCGGAGATAACCCTTTTTTATGAACATAAGGATTTTAAGGCCTGGGAATGGACCTACCCGGATTACAAGACAGCTGACTATATCGCCGTCTTTAACCGTATCAGAGAAATCTATGCGGCGCAGATTAAAAATAAATGTATCCCATCTATCTAGAATCATACCATAACGGAAAATTAGACAGCATCAGCGAAGAAATCTTTGCCATGCTTTCATCCTGCACTATCTGCCCGCGTAAATGCAAAGTAAACCGCCTGAAGGATAAAAAAGGGTTCTGCCGGACAGGGCTAAAACCCAAAGTCTATAGTTTTATGGCCCATCACGGCGAAGAACCGCCCGTATCCGGCAGGCGCGGTTCCGGGACAATATTTTTCTCAGGATGTAATATGGCCTGCGCTTATTGCCAGAATTACGAGTTTAGCCAACTGGGGGGAGGCAGGGAAATAGAGATAGAGGCCCTGGCAGATTTTATGCTGCAGTTACAAGAGGCAGGCTGCCACAATATAAATTTAGTCACGCCTACGCATTGCCTGCCGCAGATCCTGAAAGCCTTATCCCTGGCTATCCCCAAGGGCTTAAAAATCCCGCTGGTATATAATACCAGCGGATACGAACTGCCTGAAATCATAAAATTATTGGATGGCATAGTAGATATATATCTTGCGGATATGCGTTATGCCGATAATGCCCAGGCGATTAAATATTCCCGCGCGCCGGATTATCCTAAATTTAATCAGGCATCCTTAAAAGAAATGCATAGGCAGGTAGGCATTGCCCAAATGGATGAGCAGGCCATAATAGAGAGGGGATTGATTATCAGGCATCTGGCCCTGCCGGATGATATCTCCGGGACAGATAAGATAATGCGTTTTATCGCCAGAGAGCTTTCTGCGGATTCATACATCAGCCTGATGAGCCAGTATTCCCCCTATTATAAAGCAGAAGAGTTCCCGGGGATTGCCCGGCGCATTACCCGCCAGGAATACTTAGATGCCAAAGCCGCTATGGAAAAGTATGGCTTATATAACGGCTGGACGCAGGATGCGCATGGCTTAGAAAGGTTTGCCGGCGTAAACATAAAACCTATTTAAGAATGGAAGATAGGAGTTGGGTTAACCGAATTTCGCGCTTCTTAAAATTTATTTATATAAAACTCTTCCGCATACATGATACGCCGCAGAGGATAGCCCTGGGGTTGGGCCTGGGTGTTTTTTTAGGGATACTGCCCGGCACAGGGCCTATTGCCGCTATCTGCGCGGCCTTATTATTCAAAGTCAACCGCGCGGCTAGTTTATTAGGCAGCCTCCTGACTAATACCTGGTTAAGTTTTGTCACATTTATCTTGTCAATCAAGATAGGTTCGGGTATAATGGGATTAGATTGGCAAAAGGCCCATAAGGACTTAATAGAGTTTCTAAAAAGTTTCCGGGCCGTAGATTTATTGCAGGTATCTACCCTGAAAATCATTCAGTCGCTGCTAATAGGTTATTTTATAGTGGCATTTTGTTTGGGGGCGCTGACTTATTTAATAACCCTAACCATTATCAAAAAGGTAAAACATGAAAATAAAAGCCGAATTAACTTTTCCTCTTGAGTTAAAAGACGAACCCATCATTTGTAATCTCTGCAAACAATTCGATATTATTGTAAAGATCCTGGAGGCATCATTCTCCACTGATACGGGCTGGGCAATATTGATTGTTGAAGGCCAGGAAGCGGAACTGGATAGGGCCTTTAAATATTTAAAAGACTGGAACATAGAAATAGAAAGTATTGAAAAGAACCCGTAAGAAATTTTTAAATACCCTGCTTTTATGCCTTTTTACTGCTTTTCTCCTGGGGGCCTTTAGTTCTATCCTCTCCCTAAAAGCCAAAGATAAATCCGCAGGTAATCGTCGTATCGGACAATCTAAATATAGCGGGGAAAAAATTACCTATGATGTCATGCTGGGCAAGGTGCGTTTAGGCCGGATGCGTTTTTCCAATATCGGCAATGCCCCCTTAGAAGGCAGAATTTTAAACCTCATGGTCATGGAAACTAAATTAACCCACTTTAGCGATACGGAAAGAATTTATAGCGACCCGCAAACTCTCTTACCGGTAAAGGTAGAGCGGGATATCATGAACATATTTACGCATGAAAAAATTAACGAGCACTATGACCAAACTAACTTTACGGTTACTATCATTAAGAAGAAAGGGATGAAAAAACAGGAGCGGCTCATTATCAAAAAAGACGACCTTATCCATAATGCCGCGCTCCTGCCGTATTATGTACGCCATACCCCTAATTTGGATGTGGGAAGAGTAATTATTGCTAACCTGCCTACCCGGAGGTTAGAAATAGAGTTGGTTTCCGAAGAAGAGCTAACTGTCCCTGCCGGCACTTTTAAGGCATATCATTTTAGCAGTACCCCCAGGCAAATCGATATCTGGATTAGCGCAGATAGCCGCCGCATCCCCCTAAAAATCCAGACCAGCGGCGCCCTGGGCTATTCCATGGTCATGAAAGAGTATAGTCCCTAGGGACTGTCCCCGCATATATCGAACTAGATAGAAACCAAGGGGACTGTCCCTAACATTAGGAATTAAAATGGAATCCAGTATCAGTGAAACTAAGCAAAAGGCATTAAGCGAAAGGATGCAAAAACTGGGCATCCGCGAGCAGGACATAGAAGAGAAATTCATCCGTTCAGGAGGTAAGGGGGGCCAAAACGTCAACAAGGTATCCACCTGCGTTTATTTGAAGCATATACCCACCGGCATAGAGGTAAAATGCCAACAGGAGCGGTATCAGGGTTTGAATAGGTTTCTGGCCAGAAGGATACTAGTTAATAAAATCGAGACGCTTAGGCTAGGTGAGCTATCAGAAGAAAGAAAGCGCATCGCCAAGATAAGAAAGCAGAAGCGCCGGCGCTCTAAACGGGCAAAGGAAAAGATATTACGGCTTAAGAGGGAACGGGCCGAGAAGAAAGAGATGCGTTCCTTCCGCCCCAAGATAGACGAATTTTAATTAACTAAGGAGAGACAGGCCAAAGTGGCCTTAATGAAAATATTACTTTCTTCGATCTGCCTGGAAAACGGCACTGACATTCAGCTGGCCCTTTATTATTTAAAGGGTTATCTTCTAAGGATCAGGCCATCATCTGACGTAACCATACGGGTTTTTAACGAAAACCAGCATATACCCGCCATCATAAAAAAGATCCTTGAACTCAAACCCCGCCTGATCGGTTTTTCCTGCTATCTCTGGAACATCAATAAAATTTTAAATATCTGCCGCCGCTTAAAAGAGATAAACTCAGGGATAAAGATTGTTTTAGGCGGCCCGGAAGTGAGCCCGCGCGCAGAAGAAATATTGGCTAAAGAAAAGGCGATTGATGCAGTAGTAAGGGGCGAGGGCGAGGAGAGCTTCGCGCAATTAGCCGTCCAGGCGAGGCGCTCTATAACCACAAATCTATCCGGCATTAAAGGGATTTCATTTCGTAAAGGTACAAAGATAATCCGTAATCCGGATAGGCCGCTCTTACGCAATGTCGGCCGAATCCCTTCGCCGTATCTCTCTCGCTTGGTAGACCTCAAAGACAAAAATATTGTAGATGTGCCCTTGGAAACCATGCGCGGATGCGCTTCCCGCTGCCACTATTGCTATTATCATAAGAATTTTCCTGTGGCGAGGTATTTTTCTCTTAGCCGGGTAGAGAAGGAGTTAAAGTTTATTCTCTCGCATAAGCCTCACGAGGTATACCTGATGGACCCTACCTTTAATTCCAACCCCCAAAGGGCAAAAAAGATCCTTAAGATTTTTATCAGATATAACGAAGGGGCTAACTTGCACGTGGAGTTAAAGGCAGAGCTGGTTGATAAAGAGATGGCCCGGCTTTTATCAGAGGCCAATGCCTATAATATAGAAATCGGTATCCAGAGTACAAATCCCAAAACCCTAAAAGCGATCAACCGCAGATTTAATAAAGAAAAGTTTATTAAGGGTATCCGCTACTTAAATAAATTTAAGCTTTACTATGAGATACAGCTTATTGATGCGCTCCCTCATCAGAGCTACGAGAGCCTGATGAAATCTTTGGACTGGCTTTACTCGATGCGCCCGGCAAAAGTGGCGATCTTCCGCCTGGCTATGCTTCCCGGAACAACATTACGGGATAGGGCTGCAAGCTTTGGTATTAAATATGATCAAAGTGCTCCGTATTCTGCCTATAAAAGTAATGCTATGACTGATACGCAAGTAAAGAATGTCGAAAAGTTGTCTTATGCCATGGATCGGCTTTATGACAGCCAGGTCTTCCAGAAAACACTCTATACTTTTAAGACAAAGGCAGGGGTAAAAATCTCTACGATACTACAGGACTGGGTGGCCTGGGAGAGCCGTTTTAAAAGGCGGCCTGCGGATTACCCGGAATTCCTAAATAAAAAATCTCCTGTGTTTCTGAAGTACCTCTGCCGCAAACACTCTAAATCCTATCTTTATGAGGAGCTTTTGCCGGGATTAGTTAAAGGGTTGTGTTTTGCCTCATAATAAATAGCTTGTAAAAAGCGGCGGTTTGACGTAAAATTATATTCAGGGAGGATACTGTGGCTAGAGAAAATTATTCATATAAAAAGTATCAGAAAGAACAGGCCAGGAAAAAGAAGGCAGAGGAAAAGAGACAAAGAAAATTGGAGAAAAAAGTGAGGGAGTCCGCGCCTGATTCTGGGCAGGCCTCCAATGACCAGGTCACCTTAGAATAAGGAGGAAACATGGCATATCGAGAAGGCGGTGGTGGTGGATTTGGCGGGCCACGGGAGATGCACAAGGCTGTTTGTTCGGAGTGCAAAAAAGAGTGCGAAGTCCCGTTTAAACCCAGAGAAGATCGTCCGATATACTGCAAGGATTGTTATTCAAAGCGTAAGAACGAAGGCCGCTAAAAGAAGAGAGGTACGATAAAAATAGCGCTGATTCCGAAGTAGGATCAGCGCTATTTTTATGCCCTAAGGGGTTAAAATTGTTTTTTGGCCGGTCAGGCGTTTTTGATAAAGGTACGTTTCAGGGTATCTCCGAGGCGGCGTGGCTATACTTATCGGAATAAAGCTCTCCTTTTTCGGTAACGTGATACCCGGGCGTATTCTGGGCGAGTCCCCTTAAGGGAGAGAACTTCTCAATTCTTAGCTTATTACAGGCGATAGAATCAACCCCGATCTTCCTACTCCCCTAAAAAGTCCCTGTTAGATTCCGCTCCTTTCTACGTCTATTATAAGTAGAAGGGGGGAGGACATGAATAAAAAAGAACTTGACAAACCGCAGGAAAGTAATACAATTGTATATACAATATCATGGAATCCGGAAAAAAGTAAACGAGTGAAGCGCACAAGGGGAGTTTCGTTCGAAGAAATTATACACGCTAAATTTCTGGGCATCCATGAGCATCCATCCCGGAATAATCAATGGGTTTTAGCTTATAAATATAAAGGCTATGCCTGGGCAGTGCCGTTTGTATTTGAAACCAAAGGCATATTTTTAAAAACAATCTATCCTAGCCGGAAAGTAAAGAAAATTTATCAAAAAAGGAGAAATAATGAGGAGAATGAAACTAACAAAACAAGAGCAGTGGATTGAAGACCATCTAGAGGAATATGTTCCCGTAACAGGGAAAGAATATGACGCAATCGTAGAAGCCCTTGAACGCAAAAAGAAAGATACCGTCTTAAATATGCGCGTGAACAGCTATGATTTAAAGCATATCAAGCAAAAAGCGCGAGAATTAGGAGTTAAATACCAAACCCTCATTTCCGAAATGCTGCATAAACTGGCCAGCGCATAGACCGCCCAATGGACAAACTTTTCTACGAAATATTTGAGGCCTTGCCCAGGCAGGGGCCGGGTGATGAGCTCTCCACTCAAAAGGCCTTTCAAAAGCTTAGCGAATTGCCTAAGCACCCCGAAATCCTGGATGTAGGCTGCGGCGCGGGCAAACAGACTCTTGTTCTGGCCAAGTTAACCTCCGGCAACATTACCGCCCTGGATAACCATCCGCCCTTTATCGAAGCCCTTAAGCGCAACCTTGGCCAAGCCGGCTATCCGGACAGGATCAAATGTGTCGTAGGCGACATGGCCGCGATGGATTTTAAAGAGGCGAGTTTTGACTTAATCTGGTCCGAGGGGTCTGTCTTTATCATGGGGTTTGCCAAGGGGCTTGCCTACTGGAAAAAATTCCTGCGGCCTAATGGCTACTTAGTGGTAAGTGATTTAGTCTGGTTTAAACAAGACGCGCCGCAGGAAGTAAGGGACTTCTTCGCCAAAGTAGATCCGAATATTAAATATTACAAAGATATCTATCCGCTCATTGATTCGGCAGGATATAAGCTCATCGATTATTTCCCCTTGCCGGATGAATCCTGGTGGACGGGTTACTATACCCCGCTAGAGAAGGTGCTTGCCGAGAAGAAGATTAAATATAGAGGCGACCCGGCTACCCAGGCCATCTTTGACCCCTTAGAGCTAGAAATAGAAATGTACAAGAAATACTGCGCCTACTACGGCTACGGCTTCTATATTATGCAGAACCGCCCCTATTGACAAAGCTCCTATTAGGCGTAGAATAATGAAGGGACTGACCCTAAGGTGTATATTAGAAACCAAGGTGTCTGTCCCTAAACGTAGACTTGGCTAAAATGGACCCAAAAGCAACTAATAATTAAAGGCAACTCTCCAAGATAGAAGGGGGGTTGCCTTTTTTCTTGAGTAGGGGAGGAGTGCAATAAAATGAATGTGGCACAGGCCGTAGAAATCTCTAAACAATTTGTTCTATTACTTACAAAACCTTGGATGGGCTCGCTTATTATGATAATTGGAATCGCTGTTGGATTAATTACAATCATAGTAATGTGGCAACTTGCGCAAAAACAAATAAAACAAATAAGAAAAATAGAAGAAGACAAAAGGCTTATTGGAGTTGAGTCTCTGATTTATGAATTGGAACAAAATAAGAATTGGGTTCACCAATTCATTCATGATTATGCTGTAGGTGGTCATAAAGGGAAAATAGATAAAAATACATTTATATATAGTTGGGTTTGGAATCCACCGCAATTAATAGCTTATGAAAATTATTTTACCATTGCTTGTGGTTATGATAAAGAGCTTGCAATAAAAATAATAAATTTATATTCACGCTTAGAAAGCTGCAAAGTTATAGTACATTTCATCCACGAATTGCTTATTAATAATGCTGGGGAGAAAATAATAAGATATAATAATGGGTTGAAAGATATATGTTCTGAAATCCGCAATTCTTTTGATGAGCCCATTACAAAACTAAAGTCTATTGTGCAACGGAATAATTCTATGGAGCCAGCGGTTAGAGATTTATTAGCTTTAGGCTCTACGGGTGGCGATTCACAGATAGCAACGAGTTCTAGCGGGACGTATGGGGAGCTCCAGATTATCAGAATAAAAAAAGAGAGGCCTCTTCTAATAAAGAAGATTAGTAAAAAACAATTAATGGGTTAATAAGTTCAGAATTATTTTTGAAAAATAAATCCGACTCTATTTTTCATTCCCGATGACTATCCCTGAAGAAATCTAAAAAATCTCTGTTAGATTTTGCCATTTATTACGTCTATTATAGTAAAAAGGCAAAAACCCATGAGTAATCTTAAAGAAAAAAAGTTACTAAGAATTATGGAGAATAGCCGGTTACTTTCTACCTACAATAGAGATGTAACCTTAGATGTATTTTATGATGCGATAAAGATGTTTTATTATAAGCAGAAGCATAGAAATAAACTACAGCTTAAACATAAAGAAATAGCCCAATGTCTAAATTTGATATACTATCATCACCAGAAAGATAATTTAATAATAGCGCAGGGCAACTTGTTAGAAAATTTTGGAAGAAAGATTGAAGAAAAGGAAGCGCTCGATTACTATGATAAAAAAGTGATGGGTAAGGTCAAAGATTCTTTAGGTGAAGAAATAACTATTGATGAGCTGGGGATGGATTTTTTATATGATGGCCACGAGATGAAACCAGATAATTTTCTTGAACCACGAGCAAAACGTCTTCCCTGGATTCATTATACTCTTGAAAATAGTAGAGAAATTTATGAAAAACAGGAACGTAATAGCGTAAAATATTTATACGTGTCTCACTTTGAATATCCAGTACATATAACAGAGGCGTATTATCGAACCTTTTTCCTCGTAATTATTATTAAGAGGAAAGACGGCTCGCTAGGATTCTTAACAGCATTTTCGGTTGATAGATATAATCAATTTTTAAGTAAACTCGAGTCGTGGAGAATTCCGTGTTTCCGTAAAGCGGTTACTTAAATTTCTTGACAAGAGCTTTATTTGTGATAAACTTTAGTTAGAGTTGAGACGCAGGAGGGCTTAGCACCTAATTTAGCTGGCGAAATTAGGTTTTACGGTCCCTGCCTTGCGCCAGCAAAAGAAAAATCAAAGCCCGTACTTAAGGAGAGTGCGGGCTTTTTATTATTTACTATTAAGGTAAAAGGTCTCCATAAGTTTCTCTTTTTATGCTCAAAATCCGCGAAATTACCTGCAAAACCCTCCTGAATAAGTCCAACCTAAGCGATTTTACCCTGAACTGCTACGTAGGCTGTAGCCACAGATGCCTGTATTGCTATGCCCGATATATGAAAAAGTTCAAGGATAGGCCTGAAGACTGGGGCGATTTTGTGGATGTTAAGGTAAACGCGCCCGAAGTTTTGGCTAAACAACTACGAAAAATCAGGCCTCCGAAAGAGGTTTCCTTCGCTACGCTCAGGACGCCTCGGAAAGCACCGGATAAAATCGAGGTGTTTATGAGCTCTATCTGTGATGGCTGGCAGCCGCTGGAGGCAAAATATAAACTCTCCCGGGCATGCCTTAAGCTACTTTTGGAAGCCGGTTTTGAGGTTTCTATCCTGACTAAGAGCAGCTTGATTGAGCGCGATTTTGATATTTTAAGCAACTATAAAACCCCTAGTTTAGGCATGACCATGACCACACTGAATCTAGGCCTACAAAAAGCCTTAGAACCTTATGCTTCAGAAACCCGGGAGCGCCTAAATACCCTCAAAAAAGCCCAGAGTAAAGGTATAAAAACCTGGGTATTTTTAGGGCCGCTAATCCCGGAATTTAGCGATACCAGAGCCAATCTGGAAGGCCTTTTTAGGGCCCTAGAGGGCTTAAATTTAAGCCAAGTCTACGTAGATAAGCTCAATCCACGTTGGGGTGTCCTAAATAGCCTAAAGAGGGGATTAGGAGGGAGGTTTTATTTTAATCTTGCCAAATATGCCGAATATTCCCGCCAGCTCAAGGAAAAAACCGTTGAATACGCCCGCCAATCTGGCCTGTCAAATAAGCTCACGTTTTGTTTTTAAATGTCAAAGATAAAAGAGATAAGTAAGCCCAAGTAAATCAAATCTGGCTTATCCACAGGAAAATCCCAAAATTTGTAACTCTTTACGCTCCAATATGTTAAATCAATTCTCTCAATATGCTCAAGTTAACATAAGATATATTATAGGAAGTTAGCAATATAGCTCTTTTTATCTTGTTTGTAAGAATAATCTTGGGACAGGTACAATCTTGAATTCGCACCAGGTGCCCGATTAGATTTGCACCTGGTGCGGTTTTGGTAGGGATTATTTGGCTGAACTAATAATGTAGGTTCCTCCCTGGATCTTGATAATTTTGCCGCCTATCAGGCCGCTGGCTAAGGACTTGCGCGCCCTTTTCAGGATACGGCTAAAGGTCTGCTGGGAGATATGCATGGATTTAGCTGCCTCTTTCTGGCTTAAACCCAGGTAATCCGCCAGGCGCACTGCCTCAAATTCATCCATAGTTAAATCTACCTCATCCGGCCGGCCTGGCCTGCCCCTTGGGCTAAACTGGTTTATTCTGGGGTCAACCCGCACTATCCTGTATTTCTTAGGCCTTCCGCGCCTCTTCATGCTTATTTACCTGATTTTACCTACTTTTAACGCCCTATTTATTATGAGTACATAACCATAAATAGCTAATAAAAAAATAACTCTAGCGATGATCGCTAAAAAGTCATTATAATAGGGCGTATAGATAACCTCTGGAAAATAAAAAAAGAGGGTTTTAAATTTCGGTTTCTTTTACCAGTTTACGATAATACTCTACGCATCTATGGCAGGTCTTGCCGCGTTCTTTCCATTCAGGATGGTCACGCTGGATCAAAGCCAAGAGATATTCTTCTGCCTTTATATGCGCGAGGCTGGCGAAATCATCAATCTCCCTGTCGCAAATCTGACACTTATATTTAGCCATGGGCTTTCTTTTTAACCCTTTCTTACTTTAAGCAATCGGCTCTCCAACAGCAGGCTAATTGATCGCAACCACGCTTAGCCGTAGCGAAACAGTCAAAATTGCCTTCCTTACGCTGAATTGTCTTAATCAAATCTTTCTTGGAATATTTCCAGGTATCCTTTACCCCCAGGCCCCTGGCCTTCTTTTCAATTTCTATAAGCCGCATGACCCCCCTCCCTCCTCCTTGTATTATTACGTCTGTATCAAAGTGTCAGGTGTCAAAGAAAAAACCTTGATACTATGATACATTGATACTTTGATACCATTTCCGCTTTATAGTTTATAGACTACATCGTGCTGCCTGACGCGGGATTCCACTAAAAGGCCGATCTCCTGGCCCTTTTTGGCATCACTTACTACTACATGGTCAATCTGCATAGAAGTAACTACCTGCTGTAAATCGGTAGTATGGCCTTTAATTTTAATGGCATCGCCTGTTGCTAAAGGCGCCTTTAGTTTTATTACCGCTGCCCTGACATGAGGAAAATAATGCGTTATTTCTCCGATAACATTCTCTTTCAGCTTCTTAACCGCTTTTACTTTTGAAACGGATTTTTTCTTAGAGGCCTTCTTTTTAAGAATCCTTTTCTTTGCAGGCTTTCTTTTCAGTACCTTTTTCTTCGTAACTTTTCCTTTCACCGTTGCTTTCTTTTTCTTCTTCTTCGCCATTTTTACACCCCCTTTTTATACGCTTTTCCTGCCTTACCAGGACTTTATCTCTAAAAGGGAATTTAACTCCCCGTACGGATTCGTTTCCCGTGTAGGGTTATTGAAATCCTCAACCCACTTGCCGTCTATAACAAAACGGTAATGATAACGGCCGGAATTAAGGAATATTTTTCTGCTCCAGGTGCCCTCGCGATTAACCATACGGCTATTCTCGTCCATTTTCCAGTTATTAAAATCTCCAGCCACATAGACCTCTTTGGCCTCAGGGGCGAACACGGAGAAAACGATCTCGGTAAACTTGGGCATCTGTTCCTTCAAAACTTCCTTCATCCTTTCTTTTAGATTCACCTGGGGTTTCGGATTTAAAGGTGTTGTTTCCTGGGTAATGATCTCCCGCGAAAGGCTGAAATAATCTTTTGTCCCGCGGCAATACTTATCGTAATTGATGATATGAGTACCCTCATTCTGCGCTTCCTTAAGTTTTACATTGACGTGGATGATATTGCTAAAAAGCTTATCCTTGAAAGTGGATTTTATTTTATCCAGCATCTTAAAAGAATGCCTCAGGCGCGAATCAAAGTTAGTAACCAGGATCTTAAAGTCCACGCTATGATTAAGGCGCTCTTTCACCAGATTCATAATATCACTGAGCTGGCTTAGGCCCTCTAAGGAAAACCTGCTCGCCTCAACAGGGATGATGATTTCGTGGGTAGCCCGGATGGCATTTATAGTCAGAATCCCCAGGTTCGGAGGACAGTCAATTAAAATATAATCGTAATTACCCTTGAAATTAGTCAAGACCTCCCAGAGCCTGGATTCCCTGCCGATTTCACCGGCTAATTCCTGCTCTAAGGTGCTTAAGACAATGCCCGATGGGGCGATATCAAAATTAACCCCTACGGCCTGGATGATATCTTTCAGCCCTGCTTTTTTATTAGTCAATTTGGAGAGGACATTGTAAATAGTCAAGCTTGTTTTGATGTTTAAACCTGAAGTCGCATGCGCCTGCGGGTCTAAATCTACCAACAAAACCCTTCTATTGTTACTGGCCAAAGATGCCGCTAAATTTATGGCTGTGGTAGTCTTTCCGCAGCCGCCCTTCTGGTTAGTGATAGAGATAATCCGCATAGGCCTTGCCTCCTTTTTCTTAGCGTAGAAACCTTATATTATCCAGATAAACTATTCCCTTTTTTCCTTTTGCGTTCCATTCTTCAACAATAAAAGAAAGATTCACCATTTCAGACCAAGCGCTTATATTTTTAAATTCGGATAAGTTAATCTTATAATCCTGCCATCTATGCGGTATATTTTTTATATACAGCTCGGATTTTTCCCGGAATATATTAGTAAGCTCTATCCGTAACGAAAGGTTATCGCGGTAATCGGTCCTTTTGACGGCGAACGCCAGTGTCTTGAATTTCGCCAGGTTCAGCTTATTTAAATTGATGGAATATATTTCTTTTTTAGCGGGATCAAAATGAAAGTTCACCTTCACAGGGTCAAAACAAAGCACAAGCGCCGTATCGGATTTAAGGTTGCGGTTACGGTTTATATAGGCAAAGAGAAAACCTACGCCGATTATGATAAAACTCGCCAGGAATATTCTTGGGAAAAATTGGGGATGGGTGTGTATACTTCTTCGTTTCTTTGAAGAGGCATCCAAGTAGATATGCGCCAGGTGTTCGTAAATGTCTTTTTTCTTCATCTCTAAGTCTTTTTTTATAACACAAAACCCCTTGTCTGTCAATAGTTTTAAGCTATAACGCTGTAAATTATTCTTACTTCCGAAGTAGTGGGTCCTGTCAAGGCTATTTTCTCACAGCACCGCTCGAAATTCCCCACCGAGGAATTTCTCGCTTGGAGTTTGTGCTCACTCTCACCGATATCTCTAGTTAGCGGGTGAACCCTGGCCGTTCGCACAAACTACATGCTGTTCGAAAACAGCCTTGCCACCCACTAAACCGTAAGATTAATTTACAATTTACGCGGTACATAAGATTTCCGGCTTTTGCTGAAGCGTGCATAAGAAAATCTTTGGCAGGAGTGCACAAGGATTTACGAGTTGCTGGAGTGCTGCCTGCCTTGCGTAAGTCAACTGGCGGAAGCAACGAGTAAACCGTAGTGCACGGCAAAGATTTTCAGCACGCGGAAGCGAAAGACGGAAATCGAGTTAAATTATATCGGCGAGTTTAAGTATTCGGGGATGGGTTTGTCGATGATATTATAAAAGTTGCGCAGGTGCATGCGAAAGAGCCGGTCAAAATCAGCCTGGTCCTCGCCATACCACCAAAACCAGTCGCTACCCTCGGCAATATACATCTGCTTATACGCTAATTCTAGCTTGGAATCCGGGATCTGAGATTTAGAATCCTCCAGTTCTTTTCTTGCCTTAGCCAGATACTCCCAGGCCCTATTCTTGGAAGGATTACCGATCCACTTGCCAAAATCGGAAAATATCCACGAACCGCTGGCTAAACGCTTGATTTCTAAATTCGCCGTGTGCGTCTTTAAATATTCGGCGATAGTAACTGTCTTGATAATTTTAGATTCGGATAATCTTTGATAAAGAAGGCCTAAGAAATCATGCCCGTCGTTGGGATAATACTCCCAGGCATTCTCACCATCCATCGCTATAGTTACCAAAATATCTTCATCCTTAAAAGCGCCGGCAATATTTTGCAAGTGTTGCATGAGGTCGGAAACCGCATCTTCGGTCTTTAAACGGTAATAAACAAACCCGATTAAATCCGAAAGATTACGGTCACGGAAAATAATATTTAGATTGCCGTCTTTTCTTTTTATAAAATGCGGCTGGTATAAAAGCCGGGTGCCCCGTTTTTTTTTCTTCAGGGACTTGAATAATAGCCCCTCGTCGGTAACTATCCATTTTATGCCTGCCTGAATGATAAGCGGCAAGATGTGTTCGCTTACCGCTTCTTCAGACGGCCACATGCCCTGCGGCGGAATCCCGAATCTCTCTTGGTAAAACTTCACTGCCTCATCTATTTGCGCGCGGGCGTCATCAGGATAAGCAAAATTCAAATGCGGCAGGCTGGTGCGGCAATTTGCCTCCTTGCCGATTTTAGTATTATAAAGTAAAGGCAATATGGGATGGTAATAAGGGTTTAGCGTAACCTCAATCTGGCCTTTGGCCATAAATTCTTTATAGGTTGGCAGGATATCCGCTAATATCTCTATTTGTTTTTCTAAAACCACCTGTTTTTCTTCTTCGCTAAAGAACCTGCCTTTAGAGACGATATTTTTTAATTCCGGAAAGTTCTGCCTAAAATAAGGATCGATCCAGGCTAAATTAAACCAGACCTGTAAATCCAGATAATCCTGCTGGCTAAACTCCCTCCCCCCCTCTTTCTGCAGGTAGAGCTGGTAATAGCGCGGATGAACAGAAACCACGTGTTCCTTATTAATCATAAAAAATTTCTCTAAAATAAATTTCTTTTCTTCGGAGGTCAATTTTGCCGCGGGCCTATAAGAAAGTTCTAAAAACTTATCTTTTATGTTCTTGTTGGCATAATCTTCTATCTGCTCACCCAAAGACGGCACCAGGTTAAAGGTCTGATGGATGAGCGGATATTGCTCCAGAATCTTGACCATATCCAGATAATCCTTGGTGCCGTGTAGGCGCACCCAGGGTAGGTCTGTCTCCTGGGTAAGGAGGTTTTTATAATAGGGTTGGTGCATGTGGAAGATGAAGGCTAAATAGAGCATGTTGGTATTAGGTGTTTGGTGTTAGGTCTTAGGTACAATAAAAAAGCCCCTGGAGGAACTATGCCCCCAAGGGCTTTTTTATTTCTACATAAGTTGTCTTAGAAGGTAACCTTCATTGAACCGATTAACTCGGCAGCATTAGCTTTATTATCTTTGGTAGCGATATGGTCAGCATCACGGATATTCTTACCGACAAAGAAAACACCACCTAAGAGAGAGAATTGCACGTCTTCGGTATAATCATAGGTTAAGGTGGCGTCTACTTCTGAGCCGATATAGTTGCCATCCAACAAATAGAACTGCCTACCGCTGTCACCTGCAGTTCCGCTAGCAGCAGCATAACCGGACAAGATAGCTTTCCTGTGATTATCACCACCGGGATAACTCTTGGCAAACCAGGCGCCTACATAATCAAGTTTTGCTCCGATATCATCAGTGAGCTTGGCCTTAGCAGATAAGCCCGCCTTATGCATGTTAGTATCGGCAAAAATACCATTCATGACTTGACCGATAGTCTGGTTTTCAAACATGGGATCCCAACCTTTATACGATCTCTTAGTAGTCTGATCTCTGTCTGCACCGGAAAGATAGGTGTAAGAAGCGCTGATGCTGGGGCTATATTTGGAAAGCATAGCTATATCTTTCAAATCATAGCTTCCCATTAACTGGGCAGCCCAGGCATTACGGCTAACAGTTTGTGCCTTCACAAAGCTAGCAGCATCGTATCTGGCATTGGGGTCAAACTTGGGATTGTACCTACCAAACTGCCAGGCTATCTGACCATCAAGGGTAAGGTTCTTTACAGTCTTATCCACTGCGCGCACGCCAAGGGTATTGACTATATCTGACCTATCCTTATAATTTTGGTTGTCAAGGCCTGCGCCAACGGCAGCTCCGGTCCAACCAGTGTTGTCAGCTGCATCAACGTTATAGACTGCCGGGGTATTGCTTCCCTTCATTTTAGAGAAGAAAAAACCCTCAATGGTTGTATTGTTGTTCAAGGCATAGCTGGCATTGATACCGGCAAGGTCAGTATTAGCGTGCAGATTAGCCGCGCCTGCTTCTGTCCTGGCATAGACTAAATCCACTACTATCGGATTATAATCTAAGGTAGCGCGCAGGGCATCAAAAGATTTGCGGGCGCTTAAATCGCCTTCGGATAGGGCAGTGCGAAGAGAATAACCATTGGTATCCGGGTCACCCACAATCAGGTCATTGCCAAAATGGAGTTCCTGACGGCCGATGGACAAGGAAAGAGGCGAATAAAGGAACTCTTTTAAGGTAACATAGGCTAAATCCAGGTCTATTTCATTGGCTTCAGCAGCAGTGTTTGAAGCAGTCAAGCCGATGTTCCTGTTGGCTTGGCCTTCAGATCTGCTTTCACCATTCCACGGTCTTTCATTCAGTAATCTTACTGTAGCAGAAACATTATCCGTTAAATCAGCATCCACGCGCACTCTGGTAATAGAGAGAATGTCTCTATCCTTATCCTCGAAATTAGAATTAATTATCGCATTTCCAGATAGAGATTTGGCTAAATCATAGTTATCACGGCCAACTGCTGAAACGGTAATGTCACCGCTTACTTTCACATTCTGGACTTCGGCGTATGCGGCAAAAGTGATGCCGACTACAAACGCGAGAGCCAGAATCAAGATTAAGCGTTTACTCATTTTGTTTATCCTCCTTTAAGGAATTTAAAATATATTTATTGAACTAGGTTTTTAATGTGTTTCCTAGAGAATTTCTATATATGTATATCACTGGATTTTCCCTGACTTTAGGCCTTTTTTGGGCTTCACCTCCTTTGCGCCTGGAATTAAAGTCATATCCAATGGTATAACCTAATTTATCCTTTTTTTACCACATAACCCCTTATTTGTCAAGTGTTTTTTGTAGCGGTTAGGTAAGCTAAGGCGGGGCTTTAACGGGTCCTGTCTTGGGTATTTTTTCGCCGCACGCCGCGGCTCTAAAACACCCAAGCCACCCGTTAAAGATGCTTTTACTTACTTAACCGGCTTTTCGGATTTCTTAGGCTTAGGCGATTTTCTATAAGGTTGTAGCTGCTTTAAAAAATCAGGATTAACCTTATAGCCAAGCTCGGCTGCCTGATCGCAATGCTTGGCTGCCAGGCCATATTGCTTTTTATAGTAATAATATGCCACGGCCAGGTTATTATGCGCGTCCGCAAGGCAGGGGTTAGTCTCTATGGCTTTTTTAAAGGCGGCAATCGCCTCCTCTTTCTTTTCCATTGCCGTATATAACAGAATGCCCAAACGGTTATAGGCCTCGGCATAATCGGGTTTAAGTTTTATTGCTTGCGTGTATAAGGTTAATGCTTCTTTGAGATTGCCTGCTTCGTAATAAACATCGCCCAAGCCAGTATACGCCAAGAGATAGCCCGGGTTAATTTCTATCGTTTTCTGATAAGCGGGGATTGCCTCCCTGGGCCTACCCATAGCCGCATAGGCGCTACCTAAGTTATAATAAGCATCGGCGTAGTCGGGTTTAATTTCAATTGCCTTCTTATAAAGAATTATGGCTTCGTCTGTCCTGCCGGTTTCCTTATAAACGTTAGCAAGATTATTGTATGCCTTGGCATGGCCAGGGTCAATTTCTATCGCTTTTTTGTATAAGGATACGGCTTCTTCGGGGTTGCCGATATCTGAATAGAGGGCGCCAAGATTATTATATGCGCCGATATGGTTTGGATTATTTTTTATAGCGCTATCATACGAGGCCATAGCTTCTCTATATTTACCGATATCGCGCAAGGCATTACCGAGATTATAAAGAGCCCTGGCGCTATGCGGGGCATACTTTAAGGTCCGTTCATAAAAAATAACGGGGTCCCTCCAGTAACTATTCTGCCGGACAGTAAGAAACGAATAGAAGAGCAATACGGATATCAAGAGGAATATTGTGAAACTTTTTAACCCCTTTGTTCTATATAAACATGCTAGCCCGTATGCCAAAACGAGAAAAAAGCCTGCTGAGGCCAGGTATAGCCAGTGTTCGGACATATAGGCATTGACAGGGAAAATATTGGACTGGGGAAATAAAAAGATAAAAAACCAAAATATAGAAAAAGATATCAAGGCGTTATTCCTTCTCTTTAAAAAAGCTAACGCCATAAAAAAAATAAAAATCGCAGCCCCCAATATTGCCTTTGGATGCATAGGGCTAAACACCGTATTGCCGTATTCCATATGCAGGTTGAAAGGCAGAAAAAGGAACCTAATATAATTGGCCAGGGCTACAAAAACGCCGGGTAACCTCTGCCATAGGCTGGTTAAGATCAGCGCCTTAGGGGGCATTAAAGCGCTAAGGACCGTTAAGCGTATTAAGATATAGAGAAAAGTAACGGCCAAAATTGGCAAAAATCTCTTGAATTTATACTCTGTTCTAAAAACATAGTGATAGGAAACAAGCATTAGCGGCAATATCAAGGCGTATTCCTTGGATAAAATAGCTAATATGTAGGCTAATAAAACAATAATGTATCTGCCTGTTGCATTCTTAGGATTAGATTTTATATAGAAGATAAAACTCAAAAGCAGAAATAAAGCGGCCAAAGAATCCGCCCTGCCTGAAACATAAGAAACTGCTTCGGTATGAAGGGGGAAAGCTACAAATAAGCTGCTGGCAATAAAAGATATAACCTTATCCGCAAAAAGGGTATTGCAGAGCCAGTAAAAAGCCAGTGCTGCCAAAATATGCAATACGATATTAGTAAAGTGGTACCCTTTCAGGTTTAACTTCCATAACGAATAATCCAGCATATATGTCAGCGTCTGGACCGGACGGTAAGAATAATATATATTTTCCGCACCCGCTCCTATATCTTTTGTAAAAATTTCTTTGATATTTACCAAATTCCTTATATAAGTGTTATCTTTTACTAGAAATTCATCATCCCAAATGAACTTCTTGGATAAGGAATTGCTATAGATAGTAAGACCAAGAGCCATTATTAAAATAACATGGAGAAATGCGGTAATCTTTTTGGCGGGCATTATGGATAGGCAAAAAACTTCCCTCTTTTACGTACCTTGCTTATTTTACGGGCCTCTCGGATTTTTTGGGTTTAGCTTCGGATTTCGGGCCTAAGGCGATGGTCACCGTAATATTATTGCCTTTGGCTAATATACGGATAATGCAGCTTTCTGCCTCCCGTTCAAAATTCAGGAGCCGCTCGCCGTACTCTATGGTATTCAGCAGGTTCCAGTTATAAAGCGGCATCTGGTCCTTGTAGAAATTCACCACTTGCTCTACGTCTGCCTTGCCGTGGTATTTCAATATGGCCACGCGTATGCCGCCGCTCTCAAAAGAATAAGAGTCCTGGGGCGATAACCTAAAACCTACGGGAGCAGGGAGATCGCTGAATTTTAATGCTGCCTGGGGTTCTAATAAAGCCTCGTCTTTTGGTACATTATCTTTCTTGGAAAGCCCGGCACAACCCACTAACGCTATAACGCTATAACCCAATAACGCAATAACGAACATGCTAGTTATTTTATTTTTCACTTTACCCCCTTTCCTTTTAAAAAGCCTTTTACATCCTGATAAATATGCTCTATCTCTTTCCGGCTTAAGCCGGCATACCGGCCGACTTTTATCAATTGCTCTGCGGAAATAATATCTTCCGGCAGGTGGCTGTCCGTATCCAAAATTAATCTTGCCCCTGCTTTTAAGGCCTGTTCTACTACATGCGGGTTAGTATCGCGGTGGCCCTTACGGCTGGTTATCTCCAGAAATATGCCTTTTTTCTTGGCGAGTTTTACTTCTGCGTCGGCAATTAAACCCGGATGAGCCAGAATATCAATATCCGCTTCTAAGGCAGCGCGGTTGGTCCCTTTAATCACCGGCTCAACCAGGGTCTCGCCGTGGCCGACAATAACTTTTACACCTTTACTCCTGGCATATTTGGCCAAGGGTTTAAATTGTATTGGCGGGATGTGAGTCAGTTCTACGCCGGGCAGGATTTTTAATTGAGAATCCCGCGGCCAACGCTGAATAAATCTCAAGATTGAATCAATCACAAAATCTATATTGCTGTAATCAGCGTGGTCAGTAATGGCAATTACCTTATACCCTGCGGATAAATAGCGCACCGCTACCTCTGAAGGAAGCAGGGCCCCATCGCTTAATAATGAATGGCAATGCAGATTGTACATATTTCTTTAGGGACAGTCCCCTTGGTATCCTTTGAATTAGCTATCTACGGGGACAGTCCCTTTTTTGGTGCCCCTGGCAGGAATCGAACCTGCCACGCGCAGTTTAGGAAACTGCTGCTCTATCCTTATGAGCTACAGGGGCATAGTTTAGTCGTTAGTTGTTAGTCTTTAGTCGTTAGTTAATTAATCTGATAAGTGACGACTAAATCAATATTTAAGCAGCGAATAAACCGGATAACCCTTTAATTTATCCCTGCCTTTTAAATCTACCAGCTCAATTAAAAAGGCAATGCCCGCGATTTTACCCTGCAGTTGTTTAACTAACTCCGTCACCGCTTTTACTGTGCCGCCTGTAGCTAAAAGGTCATCTACGATCAAAACCCTCTCTCCCTTTTTGATAGCATCACGATGCATCTCTAAGGTATCGGTGCCGTATTCTAAGGAATAGCTTGCGGAATTGGTCTTCCAGGGGAGTTTACCGGGTTTACGCACCGGCACAAAACCCACGCCTAATTTATGCGCCACTACGCCCCCGAAGATAAATCCCCTTGCTTCTACTGCCGCTACTTTATCTATCTTCTTACTTTTATATTTAGCGGCTAAAGAATCAACTGCCAAACAAAAGGCCTTTTTATCGTTAAGCAGCGTAGTGATATCATAGAAAAGTATTCCGGCCCTGGGAAAATCCGGGACGTTACGGATGCATTTTTTCAAGTTTATTTTTTTGCTCATAATTCTTTCTCCTGTTGCTGGATGAACCGCTTTAATTTTTTTCGGGCCTCTTCCTCTATTTGCCTGACCCTTTCGCGGGAGACCCCTAATTTTCTGGCTACTTCTGCCAGTGTCTGCCTCTTACCGTCTATTAAGCCAAAACGCAGTTCCAGGACTTCTCTCTCCCTTTTATTGGTCACCACGCCTAAAAGGTTACGTATTCTTTCTTTATCCAGGAAATGTTCAATCCCCGAATCCGGGGATACGGCATTCTGGTCCTCTAACAGATCCGAAAACTGGCCTTCTCCTTCTTCTCCTACGGGCGCCTCCAGAGAAGAAGTGGTGGCGGAGAGCCAGAAATTTATCTGCTCTACCTTATCCTTGGAGAGCTTAATCCTTTTGGCAATCTCCGCGTCGGTAGGTATACGTTTTAGTTTCTGGGATAACCGCTCGCTGGTTTTTTTCCATTTGGCAATCATTTCATTCATATAAACAGGTATGCGGATGATCTTGCCCTGTTCCATAATCGAGCGCATAATCGCCTGTTTAATCCACCAGGCAGCATAAGTAGAAAAACGAAAACCCTTACGCGGATTAAATTTGTCCACTGCCTTCATCAGGCCGAGATTGCCTTCTTCAATCAAATCTAAAAACGGCGTGCCCAGATACATGTATCTTTTGGCGATGTTAATCACCAGGCGCAGGTTGGCGCGGATCATGGCCTTGCGCGCCTGCTCATCGCCTTTTTTTATCCGCCGGCTCAATTTTATTTCTTCCTCGGCAGTCAATAAAGGTATGACCCTGATTTCCTTAAGGTAAGTTTTTAAGGCTTCCATTGTTTTTTGGCGTCAGAGTGTCAAGTGTCAGAGTGTCAAAGAAAAACTTTAAGACATTGATACTTTGATACATGACACTTTGATACTATCTCGTATTTTTTTCTTTCAACGCGGCCTGCGCTGCCGCTAACGTTGCAATAGGGACCCGAAAAGGCGAACAACTTACGTAATCCATGCCTACGCGATGGCAGAATTCTACTGAACGCGGTTCGCCGCCGTGCTCTCCGCAGATGCCTACTTCTAAATCCTTGCGTGTTTTGCGGCCGCGCTCAATGCCGATCTTAATTAATTCCCCGATCCCCTCCTGGTCAATGCTCTGGAAAGGATCCTCGGGAAGTATACCCTTCTTGATATATTCCGGCAGGAAACCGCCGATATCATCGCGCGAAAAACCAAAACCCATCTGGGTCATATCATTGGTGCCGAATGAGAAAAACTCGGCTACTTGAGCTAATTTATCCGCGACAATGGAGGCGCGCGGAATCTCAATCATCGTGCCGAACATATGCCTGATTTTTTTAAGGTTATACTTGCTCAAAACCTCCTGATAAATTTTCTTGGCAATGGCTAGCTGATCGTTTAGTTCTTTGACATCGCAGACTACCGGCACCATTATTTCAGGATAGGGTTTTTTGCCTTCCTTAAGTAATTCTGCGGCGGCTTCGAAAATAGCCCGGATCTGCATTTCACTTACTTCCGGATAAGTAACGCCTAAACGCACACCCCTGTGGCCCATCATGGGATTAGATTCATGCAGGGCGTCGGCCCTCCGGGAGAGTTCTTGCATAGTGATATTTAAATCCCGGGCAAGCTGCTCTAATTTCGCCTGCTCGCGGGGGACAAACTCATGCAAAGGCGGGTCAAGCAGCCGGATGACCACAGGTAAACCATCCATGGCCTCAAGCGTGCCCTTAATGTCTTTCTTGACATAGGGGAATAGTTCATCCAGGGCCTTACGCCGCTCTGTTTCATTATTAGAAACAATCATTTTACGCAGCCTGAATAAGGGCTCTTCCGAACCCTTCCCATAAAACATATGTTCAGTGCGGAAAAGGCCGATACCCTCTGCTCCGAACTGACGGGCCTTTGCCGCATCTTCGGGCGTATCGGCATTGGTGCGCACGCCTAACTTTTTAAGAGAAACGCAAATCTTTAAGAAACTCATCAATACATCATTCTTCTCGGTCGCGTCCATCATCGGCAGCTTACCCTCATAGAGATTGCCCTTGGTGCCGTTTAAGGTCACCCAGGCGCCCTCCTGAAAGACTTTATTGTCTACGTGCAATTCTTTTTTGGCATAATCAATGTGCAGGCTGCTGCAGCCGACGATACAACATTTGCCCCAGCCGCGCGCTACCAACGCCGCGTGCGAAGTCATCCCGCCGCGCGCAGTAAGGATTGCCTGTGCAGCGCGCATACCTTCTACGTCTTCGGGGTTAGTCTCTTCGCGCACCAAAATGACTCTCTTGCCCTGCTTGGCCCATTCTACGGCATCATGCGCGGAGAATACTATCTGCCCGCTTGCGCCACCCGGGCCTGCCGGTAAACCCCTGGCCAGGGGTTTATGGGTCAGCTCCGCTTTAGGGTCAATGATAGGATGTAACAATTCATCTAATTGTGCAGGAGTTACCCGCACCACCGCCTCTTCCTTTTTGATTAATTTTTCTTTTAACATATCCAGGGCCATGCGTACGGCTGCCGGGCCATTACGTTTTCCCACGCGGCACTGCAACATAAAGAGCCGGCCCTTTTCTATGGTAAACTCAATATCCTGCATATCGCGGTAATGTTTTTCCAGGCGCTCCTGAATGTCAAAGAGCTCCTGATAAATCTTAGGCATTGCTTTTTCCAAGGTCACCAAATCTTTATTATGCTCTGATGTTGAATATTCGTTTATGGGTGCTGGGGTGCGGATACCGGCGACTACGTCCTCGCCCTGCGCATTAATCAGATATTCGCCGTAAAATTTATTTTCTCCGTTTCCCGGATTGCGGGTAAAGGCAACGCCGGTTGCCGAATCTGTGCCCATATTGCCGAAAACCATGGTCTGGACATTTACGGCTGTGCCCCACTCATCGGGGATACCCTCTATACGGCGGTAGCTCACTGCGCGCTTGCCGTTCCAGGAGGAGAATACTGCTCCTATCCCTCCCCACAACTGCTCATCGGGATCGTCGGGAAAATCTTTTTTGAGCACTTCCTTTATCCTCACTTTAAATAAAGCGCAGAGTTTTTTTAAGTCATCGCCGGTCAAATCCGTATCCAGGGTATAGCCCTTTTCTTTCTTCATCTGGGCCATAATTTTTTCCAGCTGTTTACGGATACCCTCTTCATCTTTTGGCTCTATGCCGGAGGCCTTCTCCATCACCACGTCGGAATACATCATAATCAGCCTGCGGTAGGCATCATAGACAAAACGGCTGTTGCCTGCGCTCTGTTTGATTAACCCGGGTATGGTCTCCTCGGTTAAACCCACGTTTAATACTGTCTCCATCATCCCGGGCATGGATTTACGCGCGCCCGAACGCACGGAAACTAAAAGCGGATTATCCGGGTCACCGAATTTTCTACCCATCAGCTTCTCCACTCTCTCTAAGGCCTTGTTGACTTCTTCTTTCAGGCCTTTGGGATAAGTCTTTCTATTCTTATAATAATATATGCAAACCTCGGTGGTAATGCTAAAACCCGGCGGTACGGGAAGACGTAAATCCTTACTACCTGCCATCTCCGCGAGGTTAGCGCCTTTTCCACCCAGGAGATTCTTCATGCTTTCGTTTCCGTCTGCCTTTGCCCCTCCAAAGAAGTAAACGTATTTTTTTGCCATTGCTTTTGAAAACCCTCCCTTTCTTTTACTAAAAGTTTTTAAACTTTAGAACTTTTAAACATTAAAACATTCAAACTAACTTAACTTCTCTTTGAGGTATTCTTTTAACTTATCTATGGAAATCCTATCCTGCAACATCGTATCCCTATCGCGTACGGTAACCTGCTTATCCTCCAGCGACTGCACGTCTATGGTAACGCAGTAAAGTGTGCCTACCTCATCCTGCCGGCGGTAAAGTTTGCCGATACTGCCGGTATCATCATAGACGGTCACAAAACATTTTTTTAAATCCTGCGCTATCTTCTTCGCCAATTCTACAATCTCGGGCCTGTTCTTTAAAAGAGGCAGGACTGCTACTTTCATCGGTGCCAAATCCCGGTGCAACCTTAAAACTACGCGCGTTTCGTCTTTTACTTTTTCTTCGCTATAGGCATCCACTAAAAAAGCCAATACGCTCCGGTCCACTCCGCCTGAAGGCTCGATGATGTAAGGATAAAACTTTTCTTTGTTAGTTTCATCAAAATACTGCAAATCCTTGCCGCTGGTATTAGCGTGCTGTTTTAAATCAAAATCCGTGCGGTTAGCGATCCCCTCTAATTCGCTCCAACCAAAGGGAAAATTATATTCTATGTCTGTGCAGGCTTTAGCATAATGCGCCAGTTCATCCTTTGTATGCGGCCTCTTCCTTAAATTCTCTTTTCTGAGGCCTAAATTAAAATACCAGTTAAAGCGGTATTCTATCCACTCTTTCAGCTTATCGTCCGACTGGGAGGGATGCGTAAAATATTCTATCTCCATCTGTTCAAATTCGCGGGTCCTGAAGGTGAAATTCCCGGGCGTAATTTCATTACGGAAGGCCTTGCCGATTTGCGCTAAGCCAAAAGGAAGCTTAGGGTGTTTTGAATCTAGGATATTCAGAAAATTCACAAACATCCCCTGTGCGGTCTCCGGCCTTAAATAGACTATGTTTTCGCTGTCTTCTACCGGGCCTTGATGCGTCTTAAACATCAGGTTAAATGGCCGTGCCTCGGTTAACTCTCCGCCGCATTCCGGACACTTCTTCGTATCCTTTAGATCCGCAACCTTAAAACGTTTCTTGCATTTGCGGCAATCGCTCTTTAAATCAAAGAAATTCGCTACGTGGCCGGATGCCTCCCAGACCTTAGGATGCATTAATATCGCCGCATCCATGCCGAAGATATCGTCGCGCTGGTATACGCAGGAGCGCCACCAGGCACGCTTGACATTATTCTTTAATTCTACGCCGTAGGGGCCGTAATCCCAGGTATTGCTCAAGCCCCCGTAAATATCAGAGGACTGGAAGATAAAACCCCGGCGCTTGCACAGGGAAACAATTTTCTCCATTAAATTCTCATTTTTAGCCATAGACTTTTATATTTATCCTAATTCCGCCCAAAAGTCAAGCGAATTCAGCTTATCTTGTCGGTCATGGAAATAATTGCCAGCACTTGATTTAAATCCAGTGTTGCGCCATTGTCTCTGATATAAATCTTGAAAAAATCGCCTTCGTTGCTCACTACATTACAGTCAAAATAGTTATCGGAGCCAGCCAGGTTATAATTAATAAAACCCTTCTTATCCGCAAGCTTGAATTGCACCATATTCACCCTATTCTGGTCGCCTAAATCCGGGGTGAAGATGCTCTTCATAATCACAAAGAAGGTGTCGGTGAGGTTTCTGGTATTTTGCAGTTGGGCATACATCAGGTGTTTTATGAATGCGTAGTTGTTATTTATCCCCTGCTTCTTTAACTGGGGGAACAGCTCTATAAAAAAATTAGGGGGTTCATAGAGAAGGTAAACTGCAGCTCCCGGATGAGGGCTCTTCTTTTTTTTATAGTAAACCTTCTTAATGGTTTCCTGGATGACGTCAAAACCCGTTGGCACGGCGATGGTCGCTTTAGGAAACTTATAGGGGTGTAATTCCGCAAAATATTCCTTATTGATATCCAGCTCAACTACCCCCTCCTGCGGCGCCATACATAAGATAGGGATCTTCTTACAGTTACCTATACCGGTTTCAAGATACAGCCTTAAAATAGATGGCCCGCCGAATCGCGCCACGAATAATAAAGCGAGCAACAAGACAACGCCCAGCGTAATAAATTTTACGATTCTATTTTTTTTCATCGCCTCTTAACTCAATTTTTTCAATTCTTCTTCTTTTATAGTAAAGCTGTGCTCTTTAGTGGGAAATTCCCCGGCCAAAACTTCTTCTTTATAATCTATAAACGCCTGCAGGATCATCGGGGATAAATTGATATATTTTTTCACGAATTTAGGCGTAAAACGTTCAAATAGCCCAAGCATATCATGAGTAACCAGGACCTGGCCGTCGCAATTTATACCCGCACCGATACCGACGGTGGGAATTTTTATTTTTTGGGTAATCATCTCTGCGATTTTATCCGGCACGCATTCAAGGACCAGAGAAAAACAACCCAGTTTCTCTAACGCCTTAGCCTGCTCAATTAAGCGCCTGGCATGTTCTGCGTCTTTACCCTGCACCTTAAACCCGCCCAATTTATCCGCAGTCTGCGGGGTCAAACCGATATGCCCCATAACCGCAATACCTGACTTGATGATTTCCTCTGTTACCTCCAGGCACTGGTCGAACCATTCTAATTTTACGGCATCGCATTTTGCCTCATCAATAAAACGCCTGGCATTCTTAACTGATTCCCGGGGATTTATCTGATAAGATTCATAAGGCATATCGCCGATGACCAAGGCGTGTTTTACTGCGCGGGTTACGGCCTTGGCATGATGCAACATCTCTGCCATGCCCACCTTAGTGGTAGAATCTAATCCTAAGACCACATTAGCTACTGAATCGCCTACCAGAATCATATCTATCCCCGCCCTATCCACTAAAGATGCCAGGGGATAATCATAGGCAGTAAGCATGGTAAGTTTACGCTTCCCCTTTAAAGATAATATCTCCTGTATCGTTATTTTTTTCTCTTCCATAGGATTAACCTCTAAAATTACTAGTTACGAGTTTACTAGTTACTGATTTTTAATATATTTATCCATGGCCACGGCGGCTTTTTTACCGGCGCCCATTGCCGAAATAACCGTAGCTGCGCCGCTAATAATATCTCCTCCGGCAAATACTCCCGGGATAGACGTCATAAAATTTTCATCTACCTGAATTGCCCCTTCTTCGGTCGTCTTTAAGCCCTTGGTAACCCGGGGTAATAGCGGATTGGGATTCTGTCCGATAGCCACAACTACCGTATCCACGTCCAAAACGAAATTGGAATTTTTAAGCGGTATTGGCCTTCTTCTACCTGAAGAGTCAGGCTCGCCTAATTCCATTTTAATACATTCTAACCCGCCTACAAACCCCTTACCATCGCCTATTATCTTCACCGGCTGAGTCAATACCTTAAAAGGTATACCCTCGTCTTTGGCGTTCTCAATCTCTTCCCGACGGGCAGGCATCTCGTTTTCCGTGCGGCGGTAAACTAAGGTAACTTCCCTACCCAACCTTAAGGCAACCCTGGCGCAATCAAAAGCCACATTCCCTCCGCCGATAACTGCCGCCTTCCTACCTATATTAATGGGCGTAGCGTACTCAGGGAATTGGCAGGCCTTCATCAAATTAACCCGTGTTAAAAATTCATTCGCCGAATAAACCCGGCCTAAATTCTCACCCGGTATCCCTAAGAATTGCGGCAGGCCTGCACCTGTGGCAATAAATATGGCCTTAAATTCCTCTTTGAATAAATCCTCGATACTAAAGGTATTCCCGACTAATGTATCTGTCTTTATCTCTACGCCTAAACTCCCGATATACTCCACTTCACTGCGGACTATTTTTTTGGGCAGCCGAAACTCCGGTATGCCATATATCAGCACGCCTCCGGCTAAATGCAAAGACTCAAAAAGCGTAACTTGATAACCCATTTTGGCTAAATCTGCCGCACAGGTCAGGCCCGCCGGACCAGAACCCACTACCGCAATTTTGGTCGTTGGTTTATCTTTACTAACGACTAGCGACAAACGACTAGCGACTAGTTCATAATCCGCAGCATACCTTTCCAATGCCCCGATATTTATAGGGATCTTCTTCTTATTCAAAATACAAACTGCCTCGCACTGGTCTTCCTGGGGACAGACCCGGCCGCATATAGCCGGTAAATTATTCTTCTCTTTTATTTTGGCCAATGCCTCTTTGCGTTTACCTTCTTTTATCAACTTAATAAATGCCGGGATATCGATTTCTACGGGGCAGCCTTTTCTACAGGGTGGATTCTTGCACTGGAGGCAGCGGATGGCTTCTTTCTCGGCTTCTTCCTGAGAAAAACCCAAAGAGACTTCAAAAAAATTCTTAATACGTTCTTTGGCTGGTTGTTGAGGCACTTTTTTACGCATCCTAAAACCTTAATGCCGGGATAAACATCTGCGCTACCTTAAAGTAAATAATCAATCCGACCACGTCAACAATACTGGTGGTTATCGGGCCGGCTAATACAGCAGGGTCAAGGCCGACTTTTTTAGAAGCTAACGGCAGGAATATTCCCGTAGCAATCGCGAGGATAGCAATAAACAGCATAGTTATCCCTACCGTAATGGCAATAGAGAAGTCCCTCTGCAGGAGAAAGGCCCTGCCAAAAGCTACGCCGCCTACAATAATGCCCATTAATAACGCGGCTAAAAACTCTAATTTTATAATTTTGGTAATGTTCCTCAGGTTAACATCTCCTGTAGCCAGGCCCCTGATAATTGTAATTGAAGTTTGCGCCCCGGCATTGCCTCCTGTATCCAATAGCATAGGTATGAAAAAAGCCAAGGCCACTACCGAACTCAAACTATGCTCAAAAGTTTTCAGGACCGTCCCGGTTAAAAAATCAAATATTAACAACAGTATCAGCCATCCCGCGCGCCTCTTGACTAAGTCTACGGTAGTTGCCCGGGCATAGCTGATTATTTCGCCGCCCTTGGCATCCATCTTGCCGATTTCATAGATATCCTTTGTGCTCTGCCTTTCAATTGACTCGACAATGTCGTCTACCGTAATTATGCCTAAAAGCGCATTCTCCTTATCAACCACCGGCGCATCCAGCAGGTCGTATTTTTTAAACCAGTTCGCGACTTCTTTTGTGTCCCTACCCACATAAATTTTGATTAATTCTACGCTGCCCATAATATCCTTAACCAGTATATCCGGCGGTGCCTTTAATAAATCCTGTAACGATATGCTTCCTATTAATTTATGATTTTCATCGGTGACAAAAACCGAATATATATTCTCCCGATGCTCGGCGTGCAGATTTTCCTGAATGGTAAGTATCGCCTGCCTGGCCGTCATATCCTTCTTTAACTCCACGAATTCCGTGGTCATTAAACTTCCTGCCGTCCCTTCTTTATACTCCATAAGGTTTCTTACGTCCCTTGCCTCTTCTTTGTTGATCATGGCAAAGAGTTTCCTCAGGATCTTGCCCGGCAATTCCTTAAAAAGGTCGGCTCTTTCATCAGGGGCCATATCATGGATAATCTGGGTGGCTTCCGCATTGTCCAGGTTATTCAAGATATATGCCTGTTCGGATAGCCTTAAATTTTCAAAAACCTCTACTGCCTTCTTGGTACCGAGTAATTTAAATACGATTATCTTTTCACCCGGCTCTAAGTGCCTCCAACCTTCGGCAAGGTCTATGGAATGTATGCTTCTTAGCGAGGCCTTCAGGCCGTTAAAATCCTTATTCTGGATAAACTCCCTTATTTCAGGTAAAATTAAAGCAAAAATATCCATATTTTTATGTAATAGATTTCTCATGATAGCTTTCTTTCTTGCTCCCAAAACAGCTTCAGCCTTTTTCCTAATTCCTCAAAATCCACTTCATGGCCGTCAAAGTCCGGGCCGTCCACGCAGCCGAATACGGTTTTCCCCGCCACGGTGCAACGGCAGGAGCCGCACATGCCCGTGGCATCCACCATTACCGGATTAAGGCTGACGATGGTTTTAACCCTATAAGGCCGGGTAAATTCTGAAACCGCCTGCATCATCGGGACGGGGCCGATACAATAAACTAAATCCGGATATTTAGTATGCGTGGATTTTTCTACTACCTCAAATAATCCTTTTAAGACATCAGTAACTAATCCCTTACGCTGATAAGAGCCGTCGTCAGTAGTAATAAACAGCTCATCGCATACCTTACGCATCTTATCTTCCAGGATCAATAATTCCTTGCTGCGGCTGCCGATTATACCGATGATACGGTTACCCGTTTCCTTAAATGCGCGCGAGACCGGATAGACTTCGGCGATACCCACGCCTCCGCCTATACAAATAACCGTCCCTAAATTTTTAGCCTGCGTCGGATGCCCAAGCGGCCCTAAGATATGCTGCACTGAATCTCCCGGATTAAGCGCGCCTAATTTTTTCGTAGTAAAACCGACTTTCTGGAAAATCAGGGTAATCTGCCCCTTATCTTTATCCCAGTCTGCTAAAGTTAAAGGTACGCGCTCGCCCTTCTCATCGATGACTACAACCACAAATTGTCCGGCCTGGGCTTTTTTGGCTATCTGAGCGGCCGTAAGCGTAATCTGGGTGACATCCTGAGCTAATTCCTGCTTATTAATTATGCGGTACATCTTTTTCTTCGGTTACCTCAACTATTACCTGATTAAACCTTTGCGCTAATTTTAAACCTTTATCTTTACCCAAAACAAATATTGAAGTCGCTAAGGCATCAGCAGTCAAACCATCCGGCGCAATCACGGTTACACAGACCACTCCGGAATCTGCCGGGTATCCTGTTTTAGGATTGAGGATATGCGCGTAACGCTCCCCTTGATGCATAAAATACTGTTCATAATCACCGGAAGTGGCTACTGCCTGATCGTGTAATTCTAGGTATTCCTTGAATCCCGGCGAGCGCGGATCCTGTATTGCCACCTTCCAGGGCCGGCCGGAGTTATCCCCTAAGCAATAGATTTGGCCTCCGGCATTTATCAAACAACTTTTAATCCCGCACGCCCTTAACTTTCTTACTGCGCAATCCACGGCATAACCTTTGGCAACGGCGCCTAAGTCTAATCTCATACCATAAAGTTTAAATTTTACCACATTATCATCAGGATGCAAAATAATTTTCTCAAAGCCTACTTTAGCGAGCGCATCTTCGATTTTTTCTTTTTCCGGAAAGGAAAATTTCTTATCCGTAAAACCCCAGAGGTCTACCAACGGCCCTATTGTAACATCAAAGGCGCCGTCACTAACCTGCCAGAATTCTTTCGCCTTCTCTAAAATATAAAAAGTCTCCTGGCTAACCCTTAGTTCGCCTAACCTATTGAGCCGTGAGATTTCGCTGTCTTCTTTATATTTGCTTAAAAGGCCTTCGACTCTTTTGATTTCATTAAAAACAATATCGGCTGCCTCTTTATCCGGGGAGATTACTTCCACATACGTCCCCATCATTACGCGGCTGTCTTTATGTAGTTGCTTATTCTGACAACCACATAATCCAATAACCAATAACCAATAACCAATAACCAATAAAATAGTTTTTCTCTGATAGCTTTTCTTCATTTCTTTATCGTTTCCAATAGCTTTTCAAGCGGCAAGGTATTAATTACATCCTCGCGCGAGAGCCAGCCGCGGCGGGCTACCGATATGCCTAGCTGCATATTCTCCAACTGCTCAAAGGTATGCGCATCTGTGCACAAGGCCAGCTTTATCCCTATTTTTTTAGCCCGGCGGCAGTTTGAGTCATTCAAATCCATCCTCTGCGGAAAAGAATTTATTTCAAAATGCGTATTTGTGTCCCTGACAGCATTAAATAGCTCATCCAAGTCTATATCGTAAGCCTCGCGCACTCCCCAGAGCCTGCCTGTAGGATGCGCAATGATATGCACATATTTATTTTCACAGGCCCTCACCATTCTTCTGGTCAATTGTGATTTTGACTCTTTAAAGCCGCTGTGAATGGCTGCTACGACTATGTCAAATTCTCTTAAAACCTCATCTTTATAATCCAGTTTTCCATTAGAATCTATATCTACTTCTGTGCCGTACAATACCCGGAAATTCTTCAATTTTTTATTCAACTGCTCTATTTCTTTTTTCTTCTTCTTTAAATCCGTAATGCGTAAGCCCCCCGCTACTTTTAAACCCTGGGAGTGGTCGGTAATGGCAATGTAGGCATAACTTCTTTTTCTTGCGGCCTCTGCCATTTCTTCAATGCTATTGACTCCGTCTGACCAACTGGAATGTACGTGCAGGTCCCCTTTGATGTCCTTTAATTCTATCAAGCGGGGTAACTGGAATTTCTGCGCCAGTTCTATCTCCCCGCCATCCTCTCTTAATTCCGGCTCGATATAAGGCATGCCAAGGGCCTTAAATATTTCTTCTTCGGTCGAACCGGCAACGAATTTATTCTTACGGAAAATCCCGTATTCATTTATCTTCAAGCCCTTCCTGATGGCTATCTGCCTTAGTTTAATATTAAAATTTTTTGAGCCGGTAAAATATAAGAGCGCTGCTCCGAAAGATTTTTTTTCTACCACGCGGCAGTCTACCTGCACATCATGCCTTGTGCGTACCGAAGACTTGGTCTTGCCTTTGGCCTGGATTTCACTTACGGCCGGCAGGCTCGTAAAGGTATCCATAATCTTCTTGGGCTTATCTGCCTCAACCAGGATATCGATATCGCGCACTGTCTCTTTTTGGCGCCTGAGGCTTCCGGCAGGAGATATCTTTTTAACTTGCGGCAAAACTTTTAATGCCCGGATAAATTCCTCAGCGATAACCTCAGCCTGCCCTAAAGTCATCCGCTCTCTGCCTCTTTTTAAAAGCTCAATGCCCTTAGAAATATTCTCAATAGTCCTTTCTTTAATACCAAAGAGCCCCTGCAACCTATCCTTTTTTATAGCCCGCTCTAAGTCTAAAATATTTTTTATCCTCAGCTCATCATATAAAAGTTTAGCCGTTTTCGGCCCTACAGAAGGGATATTCAATAAATCCAAAAGGCCCTTAGGTATACTCTTTTTCAAATCCTCATATATTTTTATCCTGCCGGTCTTGACAAACTCTTTTATCCTTTCAGATAAATCCTTGCCAATCCCGGGAATCTCGCTGAGCCGGCCATCACGGATAAAATCTTCTATATCTTCGCTAAGGCCTTCGATATTCTGCGCTGCCCGCTCATAGGCGCGTATGCGAAAAGGATTACCGCCTTTTATCTCTAATATCTTGGCAATCTCGCGGAATACCGCGCTGACCTCTAAGTTCTTCATAAGGATTCTTCGATTTCTCTGGCTACTTCATTCTCGGGATCAAGGTCTTTTGCCTTTTTTAAATAAAGGTCGTACTTTCTAGAATCCCCTTTAATCCAGTATGCCTGGGCCAGGCGCGCGTTGGCAGTAGCAAAATCCGGCGCTAAGTTAACTGCGTATTCTAACTCTTCAATCGCTTTATCTACGTCCCCTCCTGCTATCTTCGGCGCCAATAAACAAAATGTACCTAACCCCAAATGCACCTCGGGTAATTCCGGGGCAAGTACTTTTGCCTTTTCAAAATATCCCTTGATCCTAATGCCATAGGCAAGCTTAGCGAATAATCCGCCGCAGGCAGCCTTTTTGGCATTAATACTGCCGATAAGCATATAAGCCATTGCTTCATCTTCTTTATCCAGACCCCGCTCTTTTAATACCTGTTTTAATATTTTTAATGCCTCAGAGAATTTATGGGAGTGGTATCTAATATAGGCTAAACTGATTAAACTGGGGGCATGCTGCGGGCATCCAGCCAAAACCTGGCTTAATAACTTTTGGGCATCTTCAAACCTATAGGCGCGGCGAAAAACTTCTGCCTTGGCCCATAAGGCGCAGGTATCACCGGGCCATACAACCAGTATCTTATCCGCTTCTTTGACAGCGAGATTATCTTTTCTGAGCCTTAAGTATTCTAAAAGCTTCCCCCGGGAGGCATTTAAATTCACCGGACAAACTAACTCTTCTTTTTTTACGGCTGCCCGCTTCTGGTTCATTACCAGCCATACCGGTATAATCCCTGCAGTTAAAATAAGTAATACTAAGATAAATTTTCTCATATCAACGGCTTAACGATAATTACCGAAACCAAGCGGGATAGAAAAATCCAGGCCCCTTAAATGCGCGATAACCGCCTGCAAATCATCTTTATTCGGCGAACTCACCTTTATCTTTTCCCCTTCAATCTGAGTCTGCACCTTATTAAGCCTGAGCCCTTTTATAATACCTGTCAGCTCCCTTGCCTTTTCCTTATCAATACCCATACAAATCTCCACTACCTGGCGCAGATACCCCTGAAAGGCCTTTTCAGGTTCATTAAATTTAAGGGATTTGAGGGAAATCTTTCTTTTGGCCATGCGGGTAGCCAGGATATCGGTAAGGGCGCGCAGTTTGAAATCATTATCCGCGACCAGAGTGATCTTTTTTTCTTTCTGGTCGTATTCGATAGAAGCCTTGCTGCCCTTAAAATCATAGCGCTGGGACAACTCTTTATTCGCCTGATTTACCGCATTATCCATCTCCTGCAGGTCGACTTCAGAAACAATATCAAAAGAAAAATTCGCCATTATTTACTCCTCTTCCTAGTTTAGCGGATCATATCTTGTTTCTCGCAGGGGCTTTAAACTATCCCCTGCTTTTAGGGTGTGTGCTCGTCAAATTTTCCTCGCCCACACCCGCTCGCGGGGTCCCTTTTCAAACTACTCACTCGAAACTAAACCAAGCCACCCGCTAAAAATTAAGTAAACAACTTCGAATTTATTTTCTCAAAAATAATTCTGACCCTATTTTTTTTTGCGGGTGACGAGGCATGTTTTGAGCAGCATCTTGAAAATTCGAGCGGGCATGGTTCGCCTTATCCCTACTTACTGCCGAGAGCGAGAATTTTCACCGAAGTGCAGCGAGCCTCGCTGGAGCGAGCAAACGGTGCAGCGAAAAATATGCCTCGGTAGGACCCGCAAAAAATGCAACTTGTCAGGGACAGTCCCCTTGATTTCTAATCGGTTCAATATCTGCGGGGACAGTCCCTTTAGACTGCTAAGCTATAACTGGCCTCGATGGTCTTGACTAAATCTACCAGCAACGAATTTATAGGTGTTGGTATCCCCAGCTCCTGGCCTTGGCGCACAATCACACCATTGATAAAATCAATTTCCGTGCGTTTCTTCTTCAGGGTATCCTGCAGCATGCTGGAGACATTGCTGGCAGTGGCTTCGCAGACTGCTTCTACCTTTGCCAGGGGGTCATCATAAATAAGTTTAATTCTCTTCCTCTTGGCTATACGTATGGCCTCGGTAACTGCCCCCCGCAAAATCCGGCGTGTGCCTTCGAATTCAACTAACCTGCCGTTATTCAAACGCGTAATAGCTGTTAAGGCGTTGATCCCAGAATTAATGATTAATTTAGACCACAAGAGGCCTTTGATATCGCGCGAGATCCTAGTCTCAAGCCCTACTTTATTAAAAATTTCACGTATAGAGCGCATCTCTGCAGGGATTTTCCCGTCGATACGGCCAATCACCGTCTCTCCGCACCCGGCGTGCCTCACCTTTCCTGTTTCCAGCAGGGTCGCGCCAAGGTTAGTTACCCCGCCGATAACCTTTTCATTCCCGGCTATTTCACTGATAACCTCAATATTACCGATACCATTCTGTAAAGTCAAAACCCGCGTATTCTCACCTATCAGAGGCTTAGCCTGTACCACTGCCTCTTTAGTATCATAGGATTTAACCGCGATAATAATCAAATCTGCCTTGCCGATTTCTTTGATATCTATCGTAGCCTTAATCGGCGTCTGCCAGTAGCCGGAGATGCCCTCTATAGAGATACCGTTATGGTGCATTTTTGCGGCGCGCTCCTTATTCTCATCCAGAAACCAGATCTCTTCTTTTGACTTAGACAAAAAACCCGCCAAAAGGCACCCCATTGCGCCCGGGCCCACGATCACTATCTTCATATTATAGCCTCCGATTAGAGCCGAAGTATCAAAGTGTCATAGTGTCAATGTATCATATAGAACCCAAAAAAAATAACCTTGACACTCTGATACCTTGACACCTTGATACTATCTTAATGCCGGCACGAAATTATTAATTTTATTAATCACCTTCTGCGATTTCAATTCCTTCTCCAGATGAAATTTTAAAAACGAATCCAGGATCAACTCCAGTTCTTTCTTAATCTGCGGATTCATCCCCAGGTTAAGGTTGTTCCGAAAATCATTCTTTTCGATATGCACGACCGAAGCTACCGTCCCGCGGAAGATAGAACGCGCCTTAAGGTCCTTACGGTAACAGCCGGGGCAAAGCAAGCCGCCCAGGGAAAAACTGAATTTAGACTGCGAGTTAACCCTTGCGCCGCAGGAAACACAGGAATCAAAATGCGGCTTAAAACCCGAAAGGGCAAGCATCTTAATCTTAAAGATGGTCATAATCTTATCGGGATTGGTGTTTACTGACAGTTCATTCAAGGCGGTTAAAGCCAGGTTAAATACCTCTTCATTCTTATCCTCCAGCTGCATAACCGCGTCTACCAATTCCACCATGAAACTGGCTACCCCGATCTTGGAGATACTCTGCCTAACGGGGTCAAAGTTATTTTTTACGTCGCACTGGGAGACCAATTGCAGCCCGGAATTGATTTTTTTATAAAAGACAATATCATTGTAAGAGAATATCTCCAGGGTACTGGCAAATTTTTCCGGCTCTAACCTGATACCCTTGAGCAGGCCGCTCATCTTGCCGAATTCGCGGGTGTAGAAATTCACAATCAGGGATGTCTCGCGGAAATCCCACTTATTTAGTACTATAGCTTCGGTTTTGTGGATAGACATGCTTTCTGTTAGAATGTTGAAATGTTTTCCCGCTTTATAATCCAATTACGCCAGCGGGATCCCGCCTTAATATAAGAAGGCCGGGCGGGAAAATGTTTAAAAGTGAGAAGGTTTGATCTTTAATTTATGCAAAATTGCCGTAGTTTTTTTATCCATTATTAACTTCTGCCGGGCATATTTATCGTCGTAACCTAAGAGATGCAGCATCCCATGGACAGCATACAGATACAATTCATAATGTGGGGCGGTTTTAAAAGTGCGCGCGTTAGCAACGGCTCTCTCCGCTGAAATCACAATATCCGCAAACATCCTTTTTTTATCGCCTGAATCGAAGGCTATGACGTCAGTAGGATAGGATTTTTTCAGGTATTTTAAATTGATCCCCTTTATCCTCTTGTCATTTACGAAAGAGACAGTAACTTCGCCTGGTTTTTTACGGCCTTCTGCGGTACAGGCCTTAAGAAGTGCTTTTTTCACCCTGACTTTCATCAAGGGAGTGATGGGAATTTCCTTTTGCAGATTTTTTATGGCTATTTTCACTTTTTGGGCCTTCGGGATAGGTTATACGCGCATGGCAGATGCCGCTTAAGATACGGATGAATATGGCAGAAATCTTATCTAAATCTTTCAAGGTGAGATCACATTCATCAAGCTGGCCGTCGATGAATTTATTATTGATCACCTTTTGTACCAAGTCCTGGATATTGGCAGGAGCGGGTTCTTTCAGTGCCCGGGTGGCTGCTTCAACCGAGTCCGCCAGAAGCACTATAGCGGCTTCTTTAGTCTTGGGCTTAGGCCCGGGATAACGAAACCCCTCTTCCCTTATCTGCTGGTCCTCCTCTAAATTCTCCAGGGCCTTGCGGTAAAAATAATAGACCAGGCTTGTCCCGTGATGCTGGCTGACGAAATCTATCAGGCGGGGGCTCAATTTATATTTCCTGGCTAATTCTATGCCTTCGTTAACGTGATTCATAATTATCAGCTTACTCATGGTGGGGGTGAGCGTATCATGCTTGTTGGCATTTATATCCTGGTTTTCGCTAAAGTATTCAGGCTTCTGGAGTTTTCCGATATCATGGTAATACGCCCCGATCCTGGCCAAAAGCGCATTGGCGCCCACAGCAGCACAGGCGACTTCCGAGAGATTACCCACAATCAGGCTATGGTGGTATGTCCCCGGTGCTTCCATAACCATACGCTGTAAAAGCGGCTGGTTAAAATCTGCCAATTCCAATAAACTGATATTTGTCAACTTACCGAAAAGATATTCAAAGATAGGCAGCACTCCTATGACAATCACGCCTGAGATGATACCGTTAAGCATAAACATAAGATAACCCGCCGGATAACTGATCTTAAAGCGGTCAATCAAAAAGAGCATCAGCATCTGCAAAAGCCCGATGAGGAAACCGCTACGGATAATCACGCTGCGCCTGCGGCCGTTGCGCACCAGTATGCCGGATAAAATACCGCTGGTTAAGAATAAAATCCCCAGGTAATTATCATGAGCGAGATAGGCAATGCTTATTGAAGAGGCCAAAGTCAGCAATAAAGACAGTTCCAATTCGCTGAATAATATTGCCGCAAGCATAGAAAGTGCGCAAAGAGGTATGTAAAAGGCGGGCCAGCCCTGTTTGATAACCGCATAACTAACCACAAAAATAATGACATATAATAAAGACAAATGCAGCAGATTGTAATTAAGGCGGCTGGATTTTAGATAAATCACTATGCAGGATAGAAACAAGGGTATAATCCAGTTTACCTCTAAGATATAGCTTAAGGCAAAAATTAATGCTAATGCGATAATGGTTTTTAACCTACTTATTACGGCTGACTTTATCATAAGCCTCAATAATCCTCTGCACCAATGCGTGCCTGACCACGTCGAACCCGGTAAAATAAATAAATTTTATCCCTGCGATATCCTTTAAGATATCCTGCGCCTGCAATAGGCCGATGGGCTTACCGTCGGGCAGGTCGCTCTGCGTGATGTCACCGGTAATTACCACCTTAGAATCAAAGCCTAAACGCGTCAGGAACATCTTCATCTGCTCGGCAGTGCAGTTCTGCGCCTCATCCAGGATAATAAAGGCATCGTTTAAGGTCCTGCCGCGCATATAAGCTAAGGGTGCCACTTCAATAATCCCGGTTTCCAGATATTTTTCAATGCGCTCGGCATCCATCATATCATATAACGCGTCGTAAAGCGGACGAAGATACGGCGATATCTTTTCGTACATATCCCCGGGTAAAAACCCCAGGGATTCCCCTGCCTCAATTGCCGGACGGGTGAGAATAATCCTGCGCACCTCCTGTTTCTTTAAGGCCTCTACTGCGCAGGCCATGGCTAAATAAGTCTTTCCCGTGCCGGCAGGCCCAATGCCGAAGATGATATCGTGTTTTCTGATTGCCTCCACATAATCGCGCTGGCCTTGAGTCTTGGGGCCCACTTGCCTGCCGACGGAGGAAAAGATAACACCATGCGCCTCCTGAATACCCCGGGAAGCAGGCTTTTTCAGCCTGCTGAATTCCGATATCAACGCCTGCAAGTCTATTTTTCCCAACTCACGGTTTCCCGCGCGTATTGCCTCTAAAAGGTATCCGATAAGGCCTGCGGCCTTTTTGATATTAACAGATGTCCCGCTAATCTTTAAATGCTCACCCCGCAGGACTATCTTAACCTTAAACTCTTTTTCTAATGCCTTGATATTTTCGTCGCGCGAGCCAAAAATCCCCTGCGCTTCCTGGTGGGTTTTAAGCTTGATTATTTTTTCCATACAGCCTTATTTCAGGTTTTCCGGGGTTTCTTTCAGGGGTTCGGATGACGCACCCTGTTTAAGGTTATTCGCCGGGACGTCGATGATCTGGCCGGGATAAATCTTGTTCGGGCCTTTTAGTTTATCTTTGTTGGCTTCGTAAATTGCCTGCCATTTTTTAGTGGTCCCGTAAAACTTCTTGGAGATCTTCTGCAGGGTGTCGCCTTTTTGCACCTGATATTTTTCTACGTTTGCTGCAGGCGCCTCTAGTGCTTCCATAGCGGCATTTTTGGTAAGATAGCCACGGTTACCCCATAAAGCGCTATCCTGCACGGTTTCTTCTTCGGCCACCTTTTCCGGCGTGGATTTTGGTTTAGGCATCCGCTCAAATTTTATGGGCGAATGTAACTCCATTTCTACCACCTGCGTAGTACGGGTTGTCTTCTTCCCTTTCTCCTCTCCATAAGGCGCCTGGCCCGCTAGATAACCGCGGTTACCGCTGGCTAAATCCTGATCCACTCTATCCCTGGTTAAAGGATAAGTCCTGACCACGCAGCCGGATAAAATAAAAGATAAGAATAATATAACCATCGTAAGCCGTAAGCCGTAAGCCGTAAGCCGTAATTTCATTTGTTCCTCCTTCCTTTTGTCTTAACTTCAAGATTCAATTCTTTTAACTGTTTTTCATCTACTTCAGAAGGTGCATTTGTTAAAGGGCAAAAACCTGCACTCGTCTTAGGAAAAGCAATCATTTCCCTGATACTCGTCTCCCCGGCTAAAATCGCCAGGAGCCTGTCTAAGCCTATGGCGATGCCGCCATGGGGCGGGGCGCCATACTGAAATGCCTCTAAAAGAAACCCGAAACGCTTATGCGCTTCTTCCTTGTTTATACCGATAATCTTAAAAATCTTCTCCTGTAATTGCTGGTTATGGATCCTGATTGAACCTGAGCCTATCTCTATGCCGTTTAAGACCAAATCATAAGAACGCGACCTCACCTTATCCGGTGATCCCTCAAGCAGAGCCATGTCATCCGGATGCGGGGCAGTAAAAGGATGGTGTTCGCTCTCCCAGCGTTTTTCCTCTGCGTTATATTTAAAGAGTGGAAAATCCACTACCCAGGCAAAAGCCATGTCCGCGCCCGATTCTTTTCTTATGTCCGGCTTATCGCTGCCGTATTTCTCCTGCGCCTCCTTAAAGCTCAGGCGCGGGAAAGGAATGCGAATATCTTTATTTACTGTTTCTTTAAGTATAAGTTTAACTAACTCCTCCATCAGAGAAAAAATATCTTCTTCGGTAATAAAAGACATCTCTAAGTCCAGCTGCGTGAATTCAGGCTGGCGGTCAGCGCGCAGGTCCTCATCACGAAAACATTTGGCAATCTGGTAATATCTTTCTATACCGGAAACCATGAGAATCTGTTTGAATAATTGCGGCGACTGCGGGAGGGCGTAAAACCTGCCCGGGTTAAACCTGGAAGGGACTAAATAATCGCGCGCGCCCTCCGGAGTAGACTTAGTCAGTATGGGGGTTTCGGATTCAATGAAGCCTTCCTTATCTAAAAATGCGCGGATGACTTTATAAAGGCAGTGCCTGAGTATAAAATTATCAAACACCTTCTTTCTTCTCAAGTCTAAATAGCGGTATTGCAGGCGCATCTCTTCGGTTACGTCTAGGTCTTCTGCTATTTCAAACGGAGGAGTAAGGCTGGGGTTTAAAATCTCCAAATCCTGCGCCAGGACCTCCATTTTCCCGGTGGGTAATTTCGGGTTTATCGTGCCTTCGGGCCTTTTGTTTACCTTACCCGATACCTTGATCACAAATTCACTCCTTAAATCCTGGGCCTTCTTATAGGTATCAGGGTAATCTTTAGGTAGAAAAACCACCTGGGTAATCCCACAGCGGTCGCGGATATCAATAAAGACCAGTTTTCCGTGGTCGCGCCTTGAGGCTACCCAGCCGCACAGCGTCACTTCTTTGCCGATATCGTTTTCGTTTAGTTCACCACAGGTATGAGTCCTTAACATCTTAATAACAATGTTTCTGTGTAACGTTAAATGTGTAAGGTGTAATGTTGGTGTAACGGTTCAATGTGTAATGGAAAAACTTCTCTCGTATTTTTCATTACACCTTTCTTTTGCATTACACCCGCATTACACATTACACTTTACGCATTACACAACCCTTAATTCTCTTATTAAATCTTCCTGCTTGACTTCTTTTTGTTCTCCCGACACCATATCTTTTAAAGTCACTACGCCTCTTTTGATTTCATCTTCGCCTATAATCAAAACATGGCGTGCCTTCAAATCATTTGCCCTGCGTAGCGCCCCTTTCAGGGATTTATCTTCGTAGTCCGTATCTGCGGCAATGTCAGCCTTACGTAAATTATCCAGTAATTTTAGACCCTCTTTCCTCGCCGCTTCTCCCAATGTTATTATATAAACCAATTTTTTTTCTGACACTTTGACACTTTGACACTTTGACACCAATAACAATCTTTCTATGCCAAAGGCAAACCCTGTGGCACCCACATCCGGCCCGCCTAATTCTGAGATTAATTTATCATACCTGCCGCCTGCGCCCACGGCATTCTGCGCGCCTAAGCTATCATGCGTAATCTCAAATACGGTGCGCGTATAATAATCCAGGCCGCGCACCAGATACGGGTCAACCTGATATTTTATCTTTAAATTATCCAGCCCGTCTTTTACCTGAGCAAAATGGATTTTACAATCTAAACAAAGATATTCCTGCGAAATATCCAGTTTTCTGATTACCTCAATACACTTTTCATTTTTACAGTCTAAAATACGCAGGACATTATTCTGGAATCTATTGTGACAATCAAGGCAGAGGCTGGAGAGTTTACTTTTGAAGCACTTGCGTAAAACCTCTATTAATCCTTTCTTATCTTTAGCGCAACCAAGACTGTTAATTTTAATCTTATATCCTTCTATAGAGTTGGCTTTCAGTAACACATCGGCTAAAGAAATCGCCTCTATATCCAAAAAGGCATCCTGCGAGCCGATTGCCTCGCAGCCTAAATGGTGGAATTGCCTTAAGCGCCCTTTCTGGGGCCGCTCCCTGCGGAACATAGGGCCTATATAATAAAACTTTGCCAGGCTACTTGTCTTATCTAAATTATTTTCAATATAGGCGCGCACTATGGAAGCTGTGCCTTCGGGCCTTAAGGCATATACATCCTCATCTTTTTCGATAAGAAACATCTGCTTCTGCACTATCTCTGCAGATTCTCCCAAAGAACGCTGGAATAAAGCCGCTTCTTCAATCAGGGGCGGGCGTATCTCTTTGTAATTATAGAGGGAAAAAATACGGCGGCTGGCCTCTTCTATTTCCTGCCAAAACAATGCTTCCTCAGGAAGAATATCTCTTGTGCCGGGGATCCTCTTAAACATCTCTATTTTAGTAGTCGGTATTTATTCTTATCCTAATGTAAATATAAGGTTGAAACGGGTATGGGAGAATATCCTAAGACTTCCTACTTGACCATCTTCTTTATCTCTAGACCCGGCTTGAAAACTACTACCTTGCGGGGCGGAACAGGGACTGTCTGGCCAGTGCGGGGATTCCTGCCTATACGGCTCTTTCTCTGTTTGATTTTAAAGACGCCAAAATTACGCAGCTCTATCTTTTCTCCTCTAACCAATGCCTCAATAATGCAATCAAAGGTCTTCTGCACCACCTTCTTTACATCTATTTGCTTGAGATTAGTCTCATCAGACACCTTCAGGATTATGTCTTTCTTGGTCATCAGCCACCTCCTTATTTTGTAAGTATAATAACATCAAAAACTTACGCTGTCAAGCGTAAAGTAAAAATAGTAGTGCAAGGATTATTTCGCACTTTCGTATTGAAGCATCCTCTTAGGTTGTTGAATCGGCCTTAGGTTTATGTGTTTAATAAGGCCAAATATCCAAAGGTTAAGGCTGCGTTCGTTCTTAAAGT